>CALUIE010000001.1 GCA_944320605.1 uncultured Phocaeicola sp.
AGCATCTGTTTGCTCACGCCTTTTGTGATAGGATACAGTCTTGTTCCGCTACCACCTGCCAATACGATTCCTTTCATGTATATTAGTTTTTAGTCCGAATTACACAAACAATACTTATTTAATAAAGTTTTTCATTATAGTCAAACAGCCATTCCGCATCTTTCAGTCTTGGATGATGTTTGTCTTTTTCCGATAGTATGACCTTGTCTTCCGGTATTCTCCAGTTTATACCCAAATCCGGATCATTCCAGGCAATTGCTCCTTCCGATTGAGGTGCATAGAAATTGTCACATTTATATTGGAAAATTACTTCAGGAGTAAGAACAGAAAAACCATGCGCAAATCCTCTTGGTACGAAAAACTGCCTGTGATTGTCTTCAGTCAATTCCACGGCCACATGTTTTCCGAAAGTAGGCGATCCCTTTCTTATATCGACAGCCACATCCAATACAGCTCCCTTTATAACCCTCATTAATTTGCTTTGAGAGTAAGGGGGTTTCTGGAAATGCAGTCCCCTCAACACTCCGTATTGCGATTTGCTTTCATTGTCCTGTACGAATCTCACCTCCCTTACTTCCTTACAGAAATCCCTTTCCGAAAACGATTCGAAAAAATATCCTCTCTCGTCGTTGAATATGCGTGGCTCTATAATAACCACACCTTCTATATCAGTCTTTATAACATTCATGTCTTCAATCCATAATTTTCATCCATAAAGGCACATAAAATTCTTAATACAAAATTATGTTTATTTTATGATATAACCAATCATTTCTTTGTTTATGTACAAAAAAAGGCCTCCCTTACACCGGCTTTATACCATAGTGTAAGGAAGGCTGATTAACTTATAATGTTATTTCGTTACGGTAGCGGTTCCGTATCTTCCTTGGTGTATTTTTGTTCCACCTTCTGGAATTTCAGCGTACCTAACATATTAGTCAATGTTCTACCGCCTCTGAACAGGATTCTTGATTTCTCAATCAGTCCGTCATGGTAATCCTCTTTCAATATGCTTCCGCTGCCGCTCAAACTCACCTGCAAGGAACCAAGTTCACCCAACCGTACTATTTCGCCGTTTGCAAGTGAGTCTGCCACTACATCTTCCAGTGCAATCAACACCGCCATGACATCAGCACGTGTCACCGTGCACATCTGCTGTATTCTTTGTGAGAGTTCTCTGATTCCGGCTTCGCCTCTTGCCTGAGCCTGTGCATAAAACTTTCCCTGCACTTCAGGGTTCTTTGGGTCTTTACGTTCTACTACCGAATAAGTTAAATACTTGTCCATAATTTTTTTCCTTTCTTTTTTTAATCATTAATAATAAGTTTAATTTTGCGTAACCGTCGGTTCTGCGGTCATATCACCTTCCGGGCCCCTTGTCGGCAATTATGTGTCCGCTTATCTTCTTGATTACGATACAAAGGTATCCTGTCTCGCAAACCGGCAGTTCCTCTTTGTCCTCTTTTGTCTTTATTTGTACACATTTTTCTGCATTTGTACGCATTTATTTACCATTATATTAATGATTGACAGATAAAACACATATCTTTACGGGAAAAAGAAAATATAATATGCACAATATAATAATCTATATATTCCCTCTGCTTTTCACATTAATAGCTATTCCGGCTGTTTCGCAGAGCCTGTTCAGGAATCTTTCATACGGTTTCAGTCTTGAGCGTGGAAAACTCATTCCCGGCGATGAATATGGCAGCGATCTTATACGTAGTAATGGTTTCGGTAATTACATTCTGAATTTCACATATCGTTCTGATTCTTTGTCTGCCACACCATACGACAGGAACTTTGGATATCCTGGTATAGAGGCAGGTCTCATTGTTGCCGATTATAGCCGTTCTACCCTTTCCCATCCACGCTATAACACACTATCTCATATAGGCTATATTATAGGACTTTATGGAAAGTTCAATCGTGATCTTTTTAATACGGGAATGTTCCGTGGCGGTTATTCCATTGCCAATGGTATAGGTTATTGTACCCGTCCATATTCCTATCCGGACAATTCTGGTAATGAATTCATCGGAACTCCATTTTCCATATATTTTTCCGCAGGTGTTTATGCGGCTTGCAGATTTCATCCACATTTTGAGTTCATAACTGAAGCCGGTTTCCGTCATTTTTCCAATTCCGCTCTTGGTCGTCCTAATAAAGGAGCCAATACCGTAGGAGTATCTGTTGGATTGAAATACTACCCTTCTGCTGATGATATTCCGGTCTATAAACCATATAACAAGACTGACTGCCACAAAAAACTATATCTTGATGTCAGTGCCGGATGCAATCTGCATACCATGATTGAAACCTGGTACAGCCACTATGCCAATCCTACAGAAGTACCGGTGTCATTTCCTGTGCGTCCCTCATTCTCTGCGTCATTGTCTGGCATGTACCGTTATCATCTCAAATTTAGTTCCGGTATAGGTCTCGACTATATTTATGCCGGCTATTATGCCGAAGCCTCCCGTATAGATACCAACCGAGGCGTCACAGGATATAGCTACAGCCCCCATGTCCTTGGCATATCGCTCAAACACGAAGTTCATTACCGTCGTATAGGCTTCAATGTCGGATTTGGATATTATCTGTACCGCCATCTTGGCGAAATGGGTAAGATCATGGCAAAACCTTATTATGAAACAATAGGTTTACGCTACTATATCCCTTCCACTCCACTTTATGTCAGCTACCATGTTCTGGCACACCTTCTTCGTGCCGACAGTATGCAGTTCAATATAGGTGTATGCATATAAAAATCTTCCCTCGTACTGGATTATATTTCCGGTACGAGGAAAGATTGCCTTTAGGGACTGTTTTATACATTTTTTTTATCCCTAACGAACTTAATTAGTATTTGATTCTTGAATATACAACTTCAAATATTTTGTATATATATCTCATTGATAATAGAAACCTGTTAGTGAAAACATTGTTTTCTTTAAAGGCTCTTAGATGTTCTTTCATAATAAGTCTATGACTGCTTATTCCAGAAGTGCTCGCCCCTCCCGTTCTCATAGTCACAAAATCTTTTGGTATATATATTGTCTTTATATTCCCAATAAAAATAGTTCTAAGTAAAAATTCAAAGTCAGCGGCTATTTTATATGAAGTGTTATATAGGCCGAATTTGTCAAAACATTCTCGCTTAATGTAAAAAGACGGATGAGCAGGTATAAATCCGAATCTCATCAATCCTCTTCTGAAAATTTTTGATGAGTAATATCTTACTGTTTTATTAAGATTGCTATCATTGACAAAATGAATGTCACCATAGATTGCATCCGGATTATGTTTTTCAAAAGTTTCATTTACGGTAGATATAATATCGTCAGAAGTAAAAAAATCATCAGAATTCAATATACCGATAATGTCACCGCTTGCCATTCTTATACCTTTGTTCATGGCATCATATATACCTTTGTCTTTTTCACTTATCCATTTTAGTCTTCCTTTAAATTCAGGTTCGTATTTTTTAATTATATCTACAGTTCTGTCTTTTGAGCAGCCATCTACTATTATGTATTCTATATCAGTGTATGATTGTTTTAAAATAGACTTTATTGTATCCTCAATTGTTTTTTCTGCATTATATGCAGCAGTAATTATAGACACTTTCATTATTTCTGCTTTTTATTGTTCCATGCCAATTCATATAAATTTAAAGTCTCCTCATACATTTTATCCCATGAGAATCTTTTGCTGTTTTCTAACCCTTTTGTTATAATCTCATTTTTCAGGTCTGTATTTTCAATAAGTTTAATTTTATTGATAATGTCATCTTCTGTTTGTGTTGTATTTATCAGTAATGTACTGTCGCCTATTATTTCCGGTATTGAAGAACCATTGTATGCGATAACTGGGCATCCGGCTTTTTGTGCTTCTATTACAGGGATTCCAAAACCTTCATACTCTGATGGATACAATAAAGCGAAAGCATTATTGTATAAAGTATTAAGTGCCTTGTTATCAATATACTGTGCGCAAAAGAATCTTTCTTCTTTCTTGAAGTGTTCCATAACGAAGTCTTCTTCTTTTTTATTTAGTGGCGCACCTACTATTACCAAATTATATTTAGTTCTGGCTACAGCTTTTACTGTCAGATCAAAGTTCTTATATTCAGCCCTTGAGCCGACAAAAAGAATATAGCTGTTTTTTTTGAACGGAATAATATTATTGCATGAAGAGTCACAGACAAAATAATCCTCAGAAACACCGTTATAAATTACTTTGACTCTATCTTTGTTTGTTTCCGGATAAAATCTGAACAAATCATTTTTTGTGTTTTCTGATATGCATATTATGTAATCAGAATGCTTTACAGCCCTTCTTTTTTGCCATGAATGGATCCATTTTCTTAATCCTTTATTATATAGCTCATACGTAAAATCATGAACGGTTGTTATATTAATGGCATTCTTATCATTGGCAAATCTATAATATGAAGAATGAAATATATATTTATAATCTCTTTTCTTGTTACATGACAAATATCTGATAGCGTTTAAATACTTTTTCGAACGAAGTTTCTCTTTTTTTTCATCTGGAATAATGTCATTCAGCGATAATGAATTTCCTTCATTACTGCAGTTTGTACAAATGTAGTCTAATCCGTTTTTTATAATTCTTTTTAGCAACTCGTTCCATACTACAGATATACCTCCATGTCGCTGTAGTGTAAATATTATATTGTCATATATTATTTTCATCTGGTTCCAGAAGTTAATTCATTAAATAAATCTGTCCATTTATTCATTACAACATCTTTTGTGTAATTATAAGCGTCTTCCCTAGCTTGTTTAGCTATACTTTTCATCTTATCATTATTCTCAATTAGTCCTATGATACTATTTGCAAAAGAACTAATATTGCCTTCTTTGACCAATACACCATTTTCTTCTGTTATAATATCCTTAGGACCACATTTGCAGTCATACGTCACTATAGCTAATCCGTATGACATGGCTTCTAAAAGAACCATAGGCAACCCCTCATATCTTGAGGTAAGTAAAAATAATGATGATTCTTTATATTCATTTCCTATGTCAGTTGTTGGAGGGTAAATTCTAACATTATTACTTAAACCGAGTTCCGTAATAATGTTTTCAGTATTGTTTATATCATCTCCATTACCAAATATGTCTAGTTTCCAGTCAGGATAGTATTGATTGACAATTGACCATGCCTTGATCATTCTGTCATAACCTTTCTGAAACGATAGTCGTCCCACAGCTATAGCTCTTTTATTTGTAAGGTTAGATGTTACTTCCGGTATTGAGATGAAATTAGGTATAACAGTTATATTGTCTATACCTTTCCAATATTCTTTATCTTCGTTGGTTAAGACAACAAACCGATCATATCTTTTTACTTTTAAGTTATCTATAAATGACCTGTACTCATCTACAATGTTCCACATTCCACGCCTCTGAAGCTGTATTCTGAAAAATTTTGAGAAATGAATTTCTAATATTTTTTTACTTCCATCATTAATTTTATAAAGGAAATTCACTTCATTTCCAAAAGTAGAGATAACAATATCAGCTTTTATTGTTTTTAAAAGCTGCGTTAAACGTTTCTTATGAATGTGTTGCTTTAGAATGAAACTTGAAAGTTTTTTTATTAATGATGTGTTATTCTCATTTTCGTAGTTTATGTCTAAATCATAACATCTTATATTGTTATTTATTTTGAAGAAAGATTTCCTGCTTTTTTGTTCGGTAGTTACTATAAATATATCATGCCCATTCTCCGAAAGATAATTCGCCTTCTCTATAACTATTCTTTCCATACCTCCGGAATTGAAAGTGCCATGTATGCAATATACTATTCTCATAATCTTAGAATATGTTGGTTATAATGTTTTTGTAAGGCAGAAATTCATCATCGGTACTTTTAAAGAAAGATAACTGTCTGTATGCTCCTATTGAAATGAAAAATAAGAAAATTATCATCTTTGTTTTCAGAGATGATATATTATATAGTAATGCAGAAAGAGTTACAGTCTCAAAGATGTAAAAATAAATACTTCCTCTTCCAGATAATTGTGGTAAAAATCCCAATCCTAAATATATCAGCATTGAAAGGAAATAATAATTAAAATATAAAGCTCCATTTTCATCTTTTTCAATTTCTTGTTTATACTTATAAAATATAAACAGGACAACCAGCCTTAAAAGCATTGCAAGATTTATACCATACCTTAATCCTTCTTCCGATTCAGTATAATATTCCAATTTCTGTGATATAAAGCTGGGAAAGAAATTAATATAAGAAGAAAATAATTTTGTCATTAATATATTTGATAATAAGGCTATTAATAGTAGAATAATATAGTATCTTCCTTTTATATAGTTTTTGGGGACGAATAAAGCCAATAATGCGATTAATGCTGAATTATGTACAAAAGAAGCTAGTATAATTAATAATACAGTATTAAATTTATTGTTTTGACAAAGCCCCAATAACACAATTGGAATAGCCATTCCCTGCCTGTATTGTCCCATAAAATATAGGTATATCAGGACACCTAGTAAAAGAAAATGAGTCAGAAATACATAGTGGGTATGTCTCACTATAAAAGAGTTTAATACTGTACAAGAAACAATCGCAAAAAATATATACACCATTCTGAAAGATGGCATTATATAGTTTATAAATGCATATCCTTTTTCTACAAGCACAAAATCAGCATTATTTTTCCAGAAATCAGAATGTAATATTCTATAATAGTATTGATAGTTACTGTAATCAAACCCACAGTCTCTTAATCCTATGAATATACATAGGAATAGTATATATACAAAGAGTATGAAGAATTTGTATTTGCGTATTAGTTTATTGTTAAAAACCTCAACAAATGCCAATGTTCCAATAAAAAGAGCAATTAAAAAATATATCATGCTACGTATTTATTTAATCTTTGTGTAATAGTTTTTTTATTATGTTTTTTACACACACCAATGCGATGGCTATAGTGTCAAATTTAAGTTTTACAAGAGATTGTATTATTTTATTATCAAAGGAAAACAGAGTTTTGAATATAATTTCATTACTCTCTGGCCATAATTTCCTCCAATAATTTAGACTCCTTACTTCCTTAGTTGTTATGAGTTCTATTTTGGCAATAAGGCATCTTTCTTTCATTTCTGACTCAAAAATATCATACTTATTACAACCTTTTAGAAGTCTTTTTATTTCGTTGCATATTAATATTCTGTCTTCAATTTTTTTTATGCTTATACTTGAGAGTAAAGAAGTATTATTCTGTTGATTATAATGATATAATCCTTGGTTTACATAAGATATCCTTTGGGCATATAATAGAAGATTTATTGACAGATATAAGTCTTCCCAAATATTTATACCTTCTAAAGGGTGAATATTATTTTCTGTATAAAGTTTCTTTCTTGCAAGTTTATTCCATAAAGCACCGTGATTCTTGCCTCTTAAAAGATCTTTTATTAAAATTTCGGGATTAGTTGCATTCTCTTCTTTTCTGTATTGGAATTTATTGGGAAATTCGTCAATAAAATCACACCATACGATATCAGCATTCTCTTTTTTCGCTGTATTATACAACTTTTCATACATATCTGTTTCAACCCAGTCGTCACTGTCACAGTGTATTATATATTCTCCTTTGGAGAATCTTATACCGGTAGCTCTTGCAGAAGGAAGTCCTCTATTCTTCTCATGATGAATAATTCTTACTTTTTCATTCCTTTCAGGGTATTCTTTTAGTATATTATTTAATATTTCTATACTATTGTCATCTCCACAATCATCAACAAATATATATTCTATATCATTTAATGTTTGTTCAAATAGGCTCCTAACACATTTTTCTATATATTTTTCTACATTATATACAGGAACGATTACAGATACTTTTATTTTATTGTTCATAGTTGTTTGTAGTTATTAACTTATCCCATTTATCAATAATATTATCAATAGAGAAATTATAACTCTTGCTTATACTTTCTTTTGCCATATTGTTTAAGATAATAGGGTTATTCATCAAGTATAACAACTTGTCAGTAAATGCATCTATATCATTATTTGGAACGATAAAACCGTTTACGTCATTGTCAATAATATCGGCTAATGATTCGAAAGATTTCATAACAATAGGGACAACTCCCATTTGCATTGATTCTATTAATACCATCGGGAAACCTTCATTGGCTGATGTCATAGTTATTAATGAAGCCTTTTTGTAATATTTTAACGGATTCGAATATCCTACCATTTCTATGTCTGTGATATTTTGACTTTTAATCATATCCTTATAAATATTTTCTTCAGGACCTGTGCCAATTATCTGTAATTTCCAGTCTTTAGGCCTTATTCCTTGAATATCTTTCCAGATTTTTAATATAATAGAAACTCTTTTGGATCTTTCCTCTAATCTGCATACGACAATAACAGTTTTATCTTTATTCTTTATTTTTTCTTCTTCAAGATATTCTTCAAACGAATTAGGATTATTAATAGCTGTAAGTTTATTGTTATCTTTCTTTATATTATAAACCTGATAAAACAATTCTTTGAAATTATCAGAGAGTAAGATAAATTTATCACTATTTTTCCATGCTATCATCATTTTTTTTCTACAAGTATATTGTAGATATCCTCTAAATAGTGGATATACAGCCAGTTTGATAGCTTGTTTGATTTTTTTTACTCCTTTGGATGTGGAGTAGCAGAATTTTATAAACTCTTTATCCGTAATTTCATATCCGGGTCTGCAATGCAAGACACTGAATAGTCTGCAGTTTATCTTACTTTTATTTATTGCTTCTCTAATTGTTTTTTCAAGGCCTAATTGTCGTTGTGATATTATGACTTCAATTTTATTCTCATATATAAAGTCTCTTAACAATGCTTCATTTGTATTCCAACGGAAGTTTTTAATAAATAGGTCTTTATTTATAAAAACATCATAATTTATATCCTTTATATACGCTGAAAAGATATTATATCCTTTATTTTTCAATCCTTGGACAAGGCTGTAGCTTACCCTTTCTATACCGCCTATTGTTGGTATTATAATGTTTTCTGTAAGAAATAAGATATTCATATAAAATTTAAAGATACATTATTTTTTTTATTCTATACAGATGCATAAGTATATAGTAAATCCACGAATAACGCATTACACGACTTAATACTTTGTGTTTTTTGTCATAGAATTTAGTTTTACCTATTTTGAATGCACCAATTTCTTTAAAACGATTATATTCTTCTTTCTTAGTAGGAAAGCTTAATCTGTTGAATAGAAGGACACACAATCCGTTTACCTTGTGATTATTAACCCATATTGTAGCAGCTTTGGAATAAGGAGAATTATCGCCGAATATTTTTGATTCATTGTCAATAATATATTGCCAACTGTGAATCATATGCAGTATTTGTTTTTCATTAATCGTTTTTGTTATGCTTCCAATTCTTCCCACATAGTTATAAACTCTTATATTACTGAATGTCATTCTGTTAATGTATTTAAATAGGCGTAACGTGAATTCCGTATCGTCAAACCTTATTCCGTCTGTAAATGTCAAATTATTATTGACTATTATATTTTTTTTTACAATGTAAAACCATAGACTACATCCCAACTCGTAATCTCTAATATATGTCTCACCTGAAATGATCGATGTTGGTTGGAATTCTGGATTAAATCCTATTTCCTCATATCCGTTATCAAATACGCTATAAATGTTAAATGACAATAAGTCTAACTTCTTATCGTATGCTTCATCTAACAATCTTTTTAAAACATTATGTTCTATATAGTCATCCGGGTCAAAGAACCATATATAATCTCCTGTTGCATATTGTATTCCATAATTTCTGGCAGAACTTGCTCCTCCATTTTTTTTGCTTACCAACCTGATATTAGGATATATTTTCTGTTGCTCTTTTATTATTTCAACAGAATTATCAGGAGACTCATCATCTATAAATATCAGTTCATATTCTTCCTTACTGATATCTTGATTTTCTATGCTTCTAATACATTTTACAATGTATTGAGAAACATTATATGTCGGTAATGTTATTGATAGTTTCATGATTTGTTTATAAAATTGTTGATTAAAATGTTTAGTCTGATAAATGATATGACTACTCTGCTATTGGGATATTTTCTCCAAAACTTAATATATTTGATATATTTATTAACCCTTAAATCACCAATATATTCATATATATAATAATTCGTATGTTTTATAGTATCATCAAACTCTATAAGTTCATTAATTCTATCCTTTAAATCAATAAAATACATTCTATATATGCGGACAATTTCTATTGATATTCTATATAAGAAATATTGTTTTATTAAATCATTTACAATTTTATAATTTTCAGTATAGGATTGTATTAAAGACAACACAAGCGTTTTTAAAGAGTTTATATTTTTTATACAAGAATCTTTACTAACAGTCTGTCCTTCTCTGCCTAAAAGATATTTATATACAGGTCTATTCAGGTAATATGCTTTTTTAACTACTGAAATTGGTAAAAACGTCCATTCTACATCTGTGTATGAGATTCCTTCAGTCTGTTTGTATTTTATTTTTAACAGATTATCCCTTTTATATGATACATTATGCATGTGAATGTAAGGGATTGTTTTCTTATTTTCAGTAAAATATTCTATATAATCAAAAAATTTACCTGCTGGGTAATTATTTGAACAATATGAAAGCTGATTCCCATTTTCATTTATTGTAGTATGATCATTAAAAATAATATCTACATCAACCGATAGCATTGTTTTTATTAAAGCTTTGAAATCTTTTGTTGAAAAGTGATCATCAGCATCTAATACTTTCACATATTTGCCTATAGCCTCTTTCAGTCCTCGGTTTATACATGAGCCATAATTCCCGTTCTCCTTGTCCACTACTTTGAATGTATTCGGATACTTTTCCACATACGATTTTGCAATAGACAATGAGCTATCTTTACTTCCATCATTTATAACAATAACTTCCAGAAATTCCATTCCTTCATCTATGATCAGTGAATCCAAACATCTGTTAAGATACTTTTCCATATTGTAGGTAGGAATGATAACAGAAAGAATTTTTTCCATATATTTAAAAGATTAAGTTCAACACCTTTTCAATTATCGGTGCCATATCGTAATACTTATATTCCGCAAGTCTGCCACCGAATATCACTCTCTCTTCTTTGTCTGCAAGTTCTTTATACTTGGCATACAGGGTATTATTTTTCTCATCGTTAACAGGGTAATACGGCTCCATACCATCTTTCCATTCCGTAGAGTATTCTTTAGATATAACCGTCTTCTGGCAGTTATCAACTTCGGTGCCGAACATTTCGAAATGCTTGTGTTCTATTATTCTGGTGTATGGCACCTCTTTTTCAGTGTAGTTCACCACAGCATTGCCCTGAAAATTGCTGCAATTATGAATTTCTTCTTCAAATCTTACAGTTCTGTATTCCAATTTACCGAAACGGTAATCAAAGAATTCATCTATTTTCCCTGTAAAGACAATTTTATCAGCTATGTTTTCCCAGTGACTTCTGTTTTCAAAGAAATCCACTCCAGTTTTTACATCTATACCATCCAACAATCCGTCTATCAACTTGTTATATCCGCCCACCGGTATTCCCTGGTATTTGTCGTTGAAATAATTGTTGTCATAAACAAATCTTACAGGCAGACGTTTGATTATGAATGCCGGAAGCTCTGTACATTTTCTGCCCCACTGTTTCTCTGTATATCCTTTGATTAGAGCTTCATATATATCTGTACCAATCAGAGATATGGCTTGTTCTTCTAAGTTGCGTGGTTCAGTTATACCGGCCTTTTTCATTGCTTCCACTGCTGCCGCTTTCTGCCCTTCAATCTTTTCTTTTGCTTGGTGCGGAGTTATTACTCCCCACATCTGGTAGAAAGTGTTCATATTAAACGGCAGATTGTACAGTTTTCCTTTATAGTTCGCTACAGGCGAGTTGGTATATCTGTTAAACTCTACTATAGAATTTACGAAGTTCCATACCTCTTTGTTTGATGTATGGAATATATGTGCGCCGTACTTGTGTACGTTTATCCCTTCAATGTTTTCACAATAGACATTTCCGCCTTTGTGTTGGCGTTTGTCAATCACCAAACATTTTTTACCAGCCTGTTTTGCCTTGTAAGCGAATGTAGCACCGAAAAGTCCGGAACCTACAATCAGATAATCATATTCCTTCATTTTTATGATATATTTTATTAATCAGACGGCCTGCCGTCATATTAAAAATACTGTCATTTTTAATCTTTAAATATAAAGCATATATGATACAGCCTATTATAAAACTTATAATTAGTTCAGGTATTATATCCATTTTGAACAAAAATATTAAATATATACCAACCGCCATCAATAATGTTCCTATAACATAGTTCAACAACTCTTTATCTTTCCACTTTATTGGGATAAATCCGTGTCCTATATATATCATTGTCGCGGTCACTCCTATTTCTGCCACCAAGGTCGCAACTGCTGCACCATGATGCGAAAATTTCGGTATTAGGATGAAATTCAGCAAAAGATTTATAGCAGCTCCTACGGCTGTACTTTTTATCACTATGTTTTCTTTCCCTTGCGGATATAAGATTTGGATTCCGAGTACCCCGGACAGGCCTATGGCAAAAATAATAAAAGATAAGATTTGCAATGTCAATATTGCCTCTTCGTATGCATTACCGGATAATAGAAGGATTAAATTGTCAGCCAGCATTATTACAGCTACTGATAGTGGTAGCGTGATGGCAAACATGAATTTTGTTGCAATGTTTGCCAGCCTGTTGAATTCCGAAAAGTTATTATTGGCTATCAGATTGGAAAGTCTTGGCAACATGACTGTTCCCAGTGCGCTTGTCAACCCTAACAACAACTGTGTTATTTTAGTGGCGGCAGCAAAGAACCCAACACTTTCCGGACCTTTTAAAAAACCCAGCATGACCGAATTCAAATTTACATACAGGCTTATTACAAGATTCAATACGAATATTTTCAATGCCGGTTTAAGGTGCTTGAAGGGTTTAAGTTCTTTCAACACGCTGAAATCCAAATACTTCCTAAGTCTGTAGAAATTGAATACATTCCCCGCATATATTCCAGCCACACAATAGACACCATATAGCAGTATGTCTTCACGTGATTTTACAAATATGAAAAGGAATATAACAGCCAATGTCCTTACGATCACACTCCTTATCGTGATATATTTAAAATCCTCCACTCCTTGGTAAAACCATTCACACCCTATGACTGTAAAAAAAAGTTGTACGCTGAGTATAAGGAACAGTGGGATATTTTCTTTTATTTCCGATACAGTACAACACAGTATGAAAACTATTAAATATCCTATGAACATAAGAATGAAATGTAGAGAAAGGATTTCAAGGGTAGTAATGCTGCTTTTTCTTTTGTCATCTCTGTATTTGGCTGTTTCTCTTATTGCATACATAGGTATTCCCAAACTGGATAGCAACACGATATACTGTACTATGGACTGGTAAAAGTTTATGATACCTATCCCTTCAGGCAGTAATATGCGTGATACGTATGGAAATGTTATCAACGGAAACAGAAGACTTGTTACCGTATTTATTAAATTGAATATAAAATTTATCTTAATGGATTTTCCCATCTGCGAAATCTTTGTTTTAGTACTATGCTATTCAGTCACCCACCTCTCGATATTCCTCATCACATTACTGAAATTCACCCCAACTTTCACTATTTTTCTGTTGTCGTTTGCGAAAGGAAGGGCGTAATTCCTGCTGTTTATCTGCTGTAGTGCTTCTTCTGCAGTGCCGTCCAGCTTGAATTCCATCACATATATGTAGTCCTGTGTTTTTATGACCATGTCAATCCTGCCTTCAGAGGTATGATATTCAACCTGCGTATAGAAACCCAACAACTTGAACACTATGAACATCACGTTCTGATAGTGCAGTTCCAGATCGCGCACAAGCTCGTACGGAGTATCGGCAAAAAATGTGGTCAGACGTTTCATGAATGCGTCTATATTTCCGGAACGTACGTCTTTTACAAAACTTTTTATCTCAAAACCGGAATTGTCGTTCTTCAAGGTTGCGTAGTATGGAAGTATGAATCCCATGAATCCCTGCTCCACCTCCTTGTTCGGAAATCCAAGGACGTATGTGTTGAATTCGCTGTCGTAACCCTTAATTGTGAGATATCCGCTTTGATATATTACCGGAATTGGATTTGTCGATGTCATGTCTATGCTTTCCAGCATCATGCCGTCTATTTCTATTCCGTCCAATTCCTCCAGGCTTGATTTGTTTTGTTTCAACAGTTTTACCAAATACGTCGGAGTCCCTGTCTCAAACCAATAGCTGCCGAACTTTTTCTTGGCAAATGTATTGAGGATGCTGAAAGGATTGTATATGTCACCGCATTTTTCATTAAAATGATAGCCGTCATACATTTCTTTCAGTTTGTTTTTTGTCTCTTCTTCTGTCAGGTCATTAGCTTTGCCAAGTTCTTTTATCTCATTAGCGCAATTCGTATATAGTTCTTCTTCGGTTATACCGCATATATTAGAATATCTGTAGTCCATTGAAATGTCCATCAGATTGTTCAGATCGCTGAACACACTTATTTTCCCGAACTTTGTCACTCCGGTAAGGAGAGCGAACTTTATATATCTGTCCATTGATTTCAAAGCACCGTAAAAGGCTTTTAAAGTATCTCTGTATTCATCCTGCAACTCAGGTTTGCCAATGGTTTGAAGCAATGGCTTGTCATATTCGTCCACTAAAATTACGGTGTTTCTTCCGGTCTTTTCGGAGGCCCTGCGTATCACTCCCTCAAATCTTGTGGCAAGTGAATATTCGTCAGGATTCTTGCCGTACAACGCCTCACATTGCTTAAGGAACAGGTCTATTTTATTCTCAAGATCATCAGCCGTATAATATTTCTCGGCATTAAGGTCAAGATGTAGCACAGGATATTTCACCCACTCAGTCTCTAACTTTTCCATTGCCAGACCTGCAAAAAGTTCTTTCTGCCCGCTGAAATATGCTTCAAAAGTTGATATAAGAAGACTTTTGCCGAACCTGCGCGGACGGCTTAAAAAGTAATACTTTCCACGTTTCACTATGTCATGTATCATGTCCGTCTTATCAACATAAACATAACCACCTGTACGTATTTCTTTAAAATCCTGTATTCCTATCGGGTATTGCATATTATATAATTATAAATCATGCTTGTTTTTATATTCTAATTCCAACTCCTCGGCTAAATATTCATCGCTCCGGCAGTGCATATCAGACACCCCTTCACTTATTAATGTATATGTATCCGAATCATAAAATATTTCCAATGCTTTATCATTACTTATATGCATTCGTTTTGCGAATATCTCTACAATCCTGGCATATTTCATCTGTAAAATCTTTCTGTCTGCTATCATAGGCTGTATGGCTCAATAAAATGTAAATGGTCAGACAATACAGTTCCTGAAAGAATACAAACTTGTTGGTTAGGTTTCTCGTAAATAAGTTTGTTTAAGGCTTGTTCTTTGGTATATTTCCCTGAAAAATATAGGTCAATAGTATCATAAACACTGTCATCAGCAATACCTCCAAATACTATATCATATTCATCCACTTCAATTCCTTTCCGGCATGATGCCACATAATCAAGCCATTCTTCGTCATAAGTTTCAAATATTTTTACACGATAAGTATCAGGAAGATTATCGTCAAGTTCATATTCATTCAGGAAAGCATTCTCTCCTTTTCTTAGAAAACGTGCGGCATATTTTACTGCTTGTTCACGAATTGTCGTCAGATAAAATCCTTTCCCGAAATCAAGATAGTCTCTTGAATGTTTATTGTCCGGATGTTTGATTATTTGTGTTGATGTATGATATAATCTCATGCTATTACACCTTTCTTTTTCATAAACTCAATTATGTCGTTTATTATATACTTCTCACCGAATGTATGAAGTATATCATAGCATGGGATAATATATTCGTCCAATATTCCGGACTGCTTTAGCAAATGGTATGCTTTCTTGCCGGTAATACCAAGTGCCTCGGCTACTCCGCCGATACAGAATATGCTGAATTTTAGTTCTTCAGAGTTCATATTGTCTTGTTTTTTATTTTTACTCAAGTTTACTTGCCTTTAAAACTTAAAGGCATATTTACTTCACCTCTGCCCACGCTTCGCGGCTACCTCCCACATTCCCGTTTGCCGGATTTGTGTAGAGATAGTCCACTTAATGTATAAAATAATTCACAAATATACAGCTTTTTTACAATATCACCAACGAAACAGGGGCATTTCTGTTTTATTACAAATATATTGCGTCTGTGTTAAAACGTTTTTATCCATATATATGGCAATTATATCACTGCTATAGGTGAAAAATGTCATAAATCTGTATTTTAGACCACTTTTACATAGATTAAAGCCGTAAAACATTTTGTGGTATCAAATAAATGCAATACTTTTGCATTTACTTGCTAAGGCAAGATGAAAACAAGTGGATTTAACGTAATTTAAAACTTTTATGATGAATGTTTATATTCTGATTGGAGCATTCCTCGTTTCTGTCTTTTTAGGGAGGATTATCATACCCAATATTCTTATTATTTCATTAAGGAAAAGGCTGTTCGATCAGCCTGACGGGCGAAAGGTTCACAACAGACCCATACCTCGTTTGGGGGGAGTCACTTTCTTTCCTGTCATAGTCTTTACCTTTGCCGTTGTCACTGCACTTAGGGTTATGGTAAACAATATCTCATACGAAGTGTTTACGCCCACTATGGCATGTGAGTTTCTTTTCCTTATTGCCGGACTTACACTTTTATACATTATAGGTATAGCCGACGACCTCGTCGGAGTAAGATATCGCAAGAAATTCCTCGTGCAGATCATTTCAGCCTCGCTTTTCCCGGTAGCCGGATTGTATATCAATAATTTTTACGACCTTTTCGGCATTACTTTCATACCTGCATACATTGGTTATCCGCTTACAGTCCTCTTGGTAGTATTCATTACAAATGCTATAAATCTCATCGACGGTATCGACGGGTTAGCTTCCGGACTAAGCATGGTTGCATTGGTCATCTTTGGAGTGATATTCATGCATTATTCTTTATGGAACTTTGCCATATTGGCTTTCATCTGTGTAGGTGTTATCGTTCCGTTCTTTGCATATAATGTCTTCGGAAATGCCGATAAAGGACGAAAAATCTTC
The DNA here is from genome assembly GCA_944320605.1 of uncultured Phocaeicola sp. Lineage (GTDB taxonomy): Bacteria > Bacteroidota > Bacteroidia > Bacteroidales > Bacteroidaceae > Phocaeicola. The sequence goes on from CALUIE010000001.1 coordinate 17,295, forward strand.
ATGGGCGATACGGGAAGTCTTACATTGGGATATATCATCAGCTTCTTTGTAATAAAATACTGTATGTATGTACCTGGCGAGGACATGCAGGCATACGGCTCGCCGGTTGTAGTGGCATTCAGCGTTCTTCTGGTACCTTGTCTTGATGTGGTAAGGGTTGTGCTGAAGCGTGCGCGTATGGGGCATCCGCTTTTCATGCCGGACAAGAACCATATACACCACAAATTCCTCGATATGGGCTTTACACCCCGTAAGGCTTTGATTACCATACAGCTTATGTCTGCGGCATTCTGTGCGTTTTCTTTTGTAGCGGTCAGATATATGGACAACACTTTGGTTTTCGTAATCGATGTAGTGGTATGGACATTGCTGAATATATGGTTCAATAAGATTATAAACAAAAGACTATACGGTAACGGCAAATGAACAGAATTCTTATTATAATACTTTTTCTTATTCCTCTTTCGCTGTACGGGGGAAACGGTGATATTTCCGTAAATGTGGAGACAGAAGCCACATTCGCCGGAGGGAGTTTCTCACCTCTGTGGCTCACCAACAACAAGTACGGGATGTCAAGTGCCGGTGGCGATAATTTCTATCTCCGTGCAGGTGCCGGATGGGACAAGTCTTTTCGTTACGGTTGGAAACTTGGCGCGGGTCTCGATCTTGCCACAGCTGCGGGACAAGCCTCTAAGTTCTGGCTTCAGCAGGCATATTTCGATGTATCGTGGCGTATGCTGTCGTTAAGTATCGGAAGTAAGGAAAGAATAGGTTCCCCTCTTGAAAAGGACCCTCTGCTCACCTCCGGATGGATGGCAGAAGGTATCAATACACGCCCCATACCGCAGATAAGGGCGGAGATACGCGATTTTTACAGTCTTCCTTTCACAGGCAACTGGCTCTCGTTGAAAGGACATCTCGCATACGGAGCTTTTCTCGACGGAAACTGGCAGGAATCATTCGCCACGACAGGTCAGGCGTATGCGCGCGATGTGAAATACCATAGCAAGGCCCTCATGCTCCGTATAGGCAATAAAGAAAAATTTCCTGCCGAGTTCGAGGTTGGACTTCACATGGCCACACAGTTCTGTGGCGATCAGATGAGAAAAATGGCTGACGGAAGCAGCGAACTTCTCCTCGATATGCCGGACGGTTTCCGCAACTATATCAATGCATTCTTTCCTTCGTCCGGTGGAAGTGACACTACCTGGGGAGAACAGGTCAATGTAGAGGGAAATATGCTTGGTAGCTGGAATTTTGCCGTCAACTACTATTTCCGCGACTGGAAGTTCCGCCTCTATCTCGACCATTATTTTGAAGACCATTCGCAATTGACATGGCAGTACGGCAGATGGAGGGACGGACAGTTGGGACTGGAAATTGATTTCCCTAAAAACAGGTGGGTAAGCAGTTTCCTTTGGGAGACTATATCCACAAAGGACCAGACAGGACCGCTCCTCTATGACGGTTTTGCAGGTTCGTTCAGTGATCTTCAGATGAGCGGATGCGATTCATATTACTGTCATTACATTTACCAGTCATGGCAATACTACGGAATGGGCATCGGCCTTCCTCTCCTGCCTGGTCCTGCATATAATGAAGAAGGCAGCCTGACCTATATGAGCAACCGTATGAAAGCAAATCATTTCGGACTTCGCGGCAATCCGGCTGAAGGATGGAGCTGGAGAATTCTGGCTTCCATAGCACGCCACTGGGGCACGTATTCTTCGCCTTTCGACAATGTGAAACATCAGTTCAGCGGACTTGCGGAAGTAAGATATAACCCTCCAAAACTCAATAAATGGACATTTAAGGCGGCGTTGGGGATAGACAATGGAGATCTCTTGGGCAACAGTGTGGGAGGTACAATTTCTGTTAATTATAAACTATAGAATAATTAATAATTAAGACTATTCCTTAGTGAAAATATCAAAAGAGGTTTTGAGCGAAGCTAATTGATAATTAAAAATTAATAATGAAGGTTCAAACAATTATGAGCAAACAACTTACTACTTTATTAATCCTCTTTTTATTGCTGTTAGGCGGATGTGCCAAGGCACCTGTCAACAGTGATGTGGAAGGATTCTGGCAGTTAAAGAAAATCACGTATCTCTCTACAGACGAGACTGTGGAGTGTTCACGCCTTTACTATAGCATCACCCGTATGGTGACCGAAGTGTCCGAACGTCAGGGCGCCAACGGCTACGGCTCATACATCGGACGTACGGAATATCGTGACGACGAGACTAAACTTGTCCTCAAGGATTTCAAGGTAAGGTCAGGTACAGGCGATAATGGCGAAAATGCCCCCGTAGAGGATCTCCGCCATTATGGTATAGATTCTCAGGAAGAAACGGTATTCCTGATAGAACATTGCGACGGCAAAACCATGACATTGAAGTCTGACTATGCGCGTCTGGAATTGAAGAAATTCTGATCTGAGATTGTCAGTCCATATCTTATGATAGTGCTTGCATGTCTTTCTAATACATGCAAGCCCACCCGAATTTCTTTACTATATCCATCAAAAGTCCTCTGTCTGATACGGGGATGTTTATTGTCACATTTTCTTTTTCATCAGCACAGAAGGAATACCCCTCTGCCGGCAATTTATCCTCGGTCAATGGAGCCTTAATTTCCGAATCAATGCAGAATTCACTGTTTTTCATTATTATGTCAAAATATTCTCCTTCTGTTTCGGGATATAACATAATCTTTCTCAACTCAATTTTACCTGATAAGAATTCTCCAAGACGGCTGTTCGAAATACGTATTCCTGTATATTTACATTCCGGACTGTCAGAGTATAACAGACTCAGATATAAAGTATCAAAATTATCCCTTCCTATAAAAAGCTGTGGAACATCATAGAAATCCAATATTTTTTCTACTTTTATCAATGTTTTGGTCATAAACTTACAATTTTAGATTGTGATACATCAAAAAGAGAACTTCTCCACCAGGAGTAATGAGAGTTTCCGAACGTCTTTTTTATTTTTCCGTCCTTTTCGGATAGTTCTATTTTTACAATATTTGCTTTTCTGAATTTTGGTAGTTTCAGTAGTCTTTCCGCATCAGGCAAGTCAGAAAAGACCGATAAAGCTCTGACAATACATTCATCAATTCCTTCACCTTTAAAGGTCTTGTCCGGGGCTAATTTCCTTTAAGAGAAAAAATCATTATTTGTGGCAGGATTACCAATAGCCACTCTGTAAAACAGACCATTACACGGGGTAGCGTCTAATGGAGGACAACTGTCGGGAAGATCTTCAAACCAATTATATTCCATACGGCATAGTATTATTCATCACAAAATTAAGGAAAAATCCATAAATCACAACTTTGCAAATAAAAAAAATCCCCCATGCCGTTTTACATGGGGAAATTTTAGAAACTTATAAGCCCGTTTTTACATCAAAACACGGGCATTCCTTTATCCATTCTTCAGGTTCTATCACACCGTCTCCGTCAGTGTCAGGGCTGAAATCTCTGTGCCCTCCTGTCATCGTTATCGGGAATTCCCTTTTTAGGCTCTCCACAAGCCATTTCATAGCCTTTTTCTGTTCCTCAGTACGTGTATCGGCAGGTTTGCCGTTCGCGTCAAGTCCTCCTTCATAACATATTCCTATGCTTCCTTCGTTGTGCCCCCTGCAGTGCGCTCCTACCTTCTCTACCGGACGCATGTCGCATATCTCGCCTGTCCTTCTGATATAGAAATGATAACCGCAACCGTTGAATCCCATTCGCCTGTGCATCCTGTTAAGATCAGCAGGCTCAAGTTTCTTGTTTGCCGGAGTGGCAGAACAGTGAATGATAATAGTATCAACATGCCGCATCTCCCCCTCCGTTCTTTTTGTTGGCAAAACCACCGGTAAGAAAGCATATCAGGCATTTCAGCAGCCGGATAATCACATTTTTCATTTTAATCATAATTTTTCTCCTTTCTTTTAATCATTAATATTAAGTTTACACTCTCCTCACGTCATAAACTGCGGTCTTGTCCGGGCCCGTAATGACAAGGCTGCGTCCTTTCGTGATTCTGATGCAAATGTAGAAAGGAAAAAAACAGTGCGGACAGGTTTTGTCCGCACTGCACAGGTTTATACGCTCAGTTTCTCTACTCTTTCTTTTTTTTTTCATTTCCCATATTTTTAACACTTTAAAACTTTGGATTGTTTCATATATCATTATACGGTTACATAATGAAAGTTTTTGATGGAGATAATTATATTTTTACGAATATATAAATACATTTCTATAAAATTAAATATCTTTGAGAAAGTTTGATGAAAAACATGAGGCGTCATGTCGTTAATATGTTGGATATGGAGTTTAATCAATATATTTATTAACCTAAAAAAGTATTATTATGAATGCGAAAAACATTTTCGGATTTTCGGCAGTTCTTATGATTGCCGTTTCATGTATCACTTCATGCAGTAAAATAACTGACGACGTGGCGGATAAGGCCGAAGGCAAGGAAATAATCGTGCCGTTGAAATTCGGAGGCGAGATTGCTAACCTGGGGAATACACCCTTAAGCAGGGCTTCAGGTGACGATCTTCTTTATATACAGGCATATACGATTGATGAGAATGACAAAGATGTCGCATATGCCCACGGCTTGTTCGATGGTACAACCGACATAAAGATAGCTCTAAGAGAAGGCGATAGATACAACTTTTTTGCCACACTGGTGAAAGATGGCAAGAATAGAATATATATGAATGAAGAAGGCCGTTGGGGTATCCCATTCTATACCACTCTTACCAACAGTTTCATCATTGACAATGATTTATACGGATACGACATTAGCCACGGAAGCGCCGATTTGCTTGGCGGAGAGTATGGCGTTTACCGATATTATCCCGACATTGACAGATATTATGGCATATATGAATCTTACATGGCAAACTCTGCCAATACAGAACCGGTCAATATCAATATGTTGAGAACGGTTTTCGGATTAAATGTCATCACAGAGGATTTCACCGACGGCAGGCTCGTCTTTGAATTGAATGAAGAAGAGGTCCTTGAAATTACGTATCCACAGACCGAAGCTTCCAAGATTTTCTCTTTGCAAAGATTGGATTATGCTTTCCAGGAAGACGCTGAAGGAAAGACAGAGTACACTAATTACTATAAAGAATACATCCCAGTGAAGGTCACCCGTTTCAATTCCGCCAATGACGAGATACCTGTTGACGAACAGGTTATAGAATTCACACGCAACATGATGACCACGCTGAAAGTCAGGATATATAGTGACATGTACGAGAACGGTATCAGCATAACCACCGAAAATACGGAAATGATAGACTCCGGTCAAGAAGTGGAATTCGTCGGCGGCGGTGATTTCTGACACACTCTATTTACAGGTTATAAAAACATAATGATATGAAAGCAAAACATTTTCTGCAAGGATTGGCTTACGCTGTCATCATATCATTGGGAATGGTTTCATGCGTCAAGGAAGCCATTCCCGACAAGGATGACAACGTTTCGCAGGAGTATGTGGAAGTATCCTTGAAATGCTCTGGCGAGATTATCGACCTCGGGCAGACACCGTTAAGCAGGTCGGAGGGTACCGATTTATATTACGTACAGGCCATTACCGTGGTGGAATACGAAGGCAATGAGTATTATGAGCCGTATGCCTGCGGACTGTTCAGCGATCCTGCCCTTATGAAAGTCAAGCTCAGGAAAGAAGACAAATATTTCTTTAATGCCACAATGGTAAAAGACGGTGTCAACGTTATCAGCCATGATGAAAACGGATATTACCGCTTGCCGTTCAATTGTCTGCTGGAGAACACTTTCGTTTACGGAAATACATTCAGTATTAATGAAATTTACTATGGCACGGCCGAGGTTGCCACACCGGATGGCGGCTCATACTTCTCTGACATACCTTCCATAGAGCGATATTACGGTTTCCTCGAGAACTATATACCCTCTCAGGGAGGAACAGTTACCATAGACATGGCAAAGATGAGCTTCGGGCTGAATGTAGTGACAGAAAACTTTACCGAGGGCAGTCTTCAGATTGACATATACGGCGGTCTGGGAATGATTATAAACTATCCGCTTCAGGAAGCCTTCTATACATACTGCTTATACGATTTGTATGAGGCTTATTGCGGTGATTATATGAATGACCTTGGCGCATACGAATACAGGCTTATCACCGTACGTTGGACAGACGGGGAAGGCGTTACCCACCCTGTGGCTGAAAAACGCGTCACCTTCTACCGTAACAAAAAAACCACAATCAGAATCCGTATAGATACATCGGTAGGTTCCGAACAAAAAGGTATCGGCATTACTGTGGATTCCACGGGCATGACAGAAGACCCTGAAGGAGTAACCTTCGGATAAACAGGATTATAAATAAAAATGTTTGATTATGAAAACCAGAATATTTCTTAAACTGTCTGCCGTCATGATGATCATTGCGTTATGTACAGCCTCATGCGGCAAATCGCCGGTGACAGACGACGCCGTGACCGACGATACGGAGAATAGCGGTGATGGTGGCAACGGAGGTGACGGAGGCGACGGTGGAAACGACAACGGCAACGGCGATACCCCGGCCACGGAAGTCATGGTCAGCCTGAATCTTGTAGGAGAGATTCCCGACATGGAAAACCGGTCGTCTGCCCTTTTGTACATACAGGCATACTCACTCCGGGACGACGACGACGAATATTACGAAATGAAACCGTACGCCCACGGACTTTTCGACAAGGCTTCGGACATATCAGTCCCACTCCAAAAGGACGGAAAATACAAGTTCCTTGCCACCATTGTGGCAGACGGCAAAAACAGGATATCCATGGAAGAAGGCGTTTACGGACTGCCTTTCAGGACATCACTCACCAACAGTTTTGTCGTCAACGATGAATTCAACCGTTACCTTGTAATGAGAGGTGACGCCGACCTGGCAGGTTCCGGAATGTTTATCAGACCGGACATCGACCGGTATTACGGCGAATCCCCTACATATACCGTAGCCCCGGACAACCCCGCTCCTGCTACAATAAGCCTGGTAAGGGCGACATTCGGCTTGAATGTAACAGTCAAGAACCTTACCGAAGGAAAACTATACATAGAGACTGAAGGTACGCCAAGGGTATCCATTTCATATCCCGAAACGGAAGTGTCGTACATCTTCTCCGCACGTTCCACATACGATGCGTATAGGGTTGACTGCGAAGGGAAAACCGAGTTCACAAATGAATATGCAGAAAGAATCAATGTGAACATAACGTACGTGACCGCCAATGGGCTTGAAATACCCGTAAAGCAGGATGATTATTGGTTCTATCGCAATGAATGTACCAATCTTGAGGTAACCGTCAGCGGCACTGCCGTCGGTTCCGGAATTAACATAAACGTCGAGGATACGGAAATGAAAGACGACAATCAGATGATAGAATTTGTAGGTGGCGGCGATTACAAGAAGAATTAAATACGTTACACATAACGGTCAGTAAAATATGAAAACAATTAATTATCTGATATTTTTAGGAACGGTTATCACGATGTCGTTCGGACTGTATTCGTGTGCCGATACTGATATACCCAACTGTGGAACAGACAGTTCCGATGAATATGTTGAAGTATCGCTTAAATGTTCGGGCGACATAGCCGACATGGGGGCGACACCAATGTCGAGGGCGGACGGGACAGATTTATACTTATTCCACGTTCTTGTGCAGGAATTTATAAATGGCATGGAATACTCGATGTCATACGCCCACGGACTGTTCAACGATATAAGCGATGTCACAGTCAAGCTGAAGACTAACGATAGATACATTGTGGTTTGTACCATGATAGAGAATGGAGCGAACGTAATATACAGTGAAGAGCGTGAAGATTTCACATATTACTCTTTCCCTTTTGATTGTCAGCTTACCAATTCCTTCATCTATGACGCGGATACAGATATAGAACCGGTGTTAATTGGAAACGCGGTGATATTCGAGAATGGTAATTGGACATATTCTTCCATGCCTTCCGTCAAACGCTATTTCGGCGTATCGGATATATATAGCCACGCAGTGGGCGGGACATTGTCCGTCAATCTGAAGAATATGACATTCGGCATGAACATCACGGCAAACAATTTCACCGAAGGCACAATCAACATCTGGATAGAAGGCTATAAAAAAGTCTCGTTCGATAGCGGCGAACAAAGCAAGTCGGCATATTTTTCCATAAGTGACTTGATCACAGCTTATGAAAATCCTGAAAATCCTGAAAATCATGAGATTATGGCAGAATGGGTTGATGCTCTGGGTACGTCTCATTTTATAGATGTAAAAGAAGTCGGCTTTTTCCCCAATACCATAAAAAACATCACTGTCAATGTCCCTCCATCAGGAAATTAGACAAATATTATCATACAAAAAGACAGTGCGGACAGAAATAGCCCGCACTGTCTTTTTTATGTAATGAAGTATTAAAGGTTTTCAATTTCCTTCCCGCTCAGTCCCGTAGCCTTGCTGATGGCATCTGTCGGCATTCCCATGCTTTTCAGGTTACGTGCAACCTCTATGATGCCTTCTTCACGTCCTTCCGCACGTCCCTCCGCTCTTTCCGTATTTATGTTGTCACGCAATATCACTATGTTGTCAAGGTGCCTGTAATAAGCGTTCTTTTCGTCCTTGTTCATATTGTCTATCTTCAGTTTCTCCCTTGCCACATCCAGTCCCGGGGCCTTGGCGTTGTCGTCTATCTGTCCCGTGTTCAGGTATGCTATCCATTCCTCAAGCGGTGTCTTTGCCACACTGTTGAAGTCGTTCACCTTAAGGATGTAATATTCCGGATAAAGTTGGCTCACCACATCCACCTTGAATGTCTGTTTCTGGAAAGGTGTCAGTTCAAGTATGTCATTGTTGTGTATTCCCCTGAATTCGGTCTTCCCGTGATATACTATGTCTTTCCCGTGTCCGAGGGAGAAATACACAATGTTCACGCTATACACCTTTCGCACCTTGTCGTACCCCTCGCCACGGTTGATGTATTCCGTCACAAGCTTCGACGTGCCGAACAGCATCCTCTGGAAGTAGGCATACTCGTTGTTGTTCTGTACCTCGATAAGTACCAGCTCCCCTTTCGAGTTTTCAGCCAGCATGTCCACACGGTTGTATTTGTCGAATTCCTCCTCCTGGTTGCTCTCGCTTTCCAGCAGGTTCACTATCTTTATCTCTTCATTGAGCAGGGTTGTAAGCAGTCCTTCCAAGACCTGGAAATTGGCCTTGTTGCGTAGCAGGCGTTTCATCGCCCAGTCAAAACGAATGTATTTACTCTCCATAATCCTGATATTAAAATCTAAATACGGTTCAAAGATACGAAAAGTCGAGTGGAGCGCCAAATTTATTTGGGCTATTCCGTGACCAGGCTATCTTCGACGGAGTCAAAGATAATAAAAAAATCCTGACAGACAAAACTTTGGCAAAACGACATCCTTAATTCTTAATTGTTATCTTTTAATTCTTAATTAGCTTCGCTCAAAACCTCTTTTGATATTTTCATTAAGGAATAGTCTTAATTCTTAATTTTTAATTTTTAATTCAATACGGTTCCCCCAAGTGCTTCACAATGATTTCCACTTCCGATTTCAGCAGGTATTGCCTGTTCTTGTCATATCCCGCCGCCTCTAATTCTTTCATCATCATTGTACATCTTGCAAACCAGCGGCGGAAATTCCTCGATGCCGACTCCTTTGTGGCATTCGGAAAATAAAGCATTGCCAGTTCACACTTCTTGTATGTCCTGGGCTTGAAAACCTCTTCCTCCAATATTTCTTCACTAATCATACTTTTTCAGTTCTTAATTTTTAACTCTTAATTATTAATTATCAACCAATTCTTCCATAAATTTACTAAAAAAAGCCCGTTTCCACAAATCATTGTCCTGTAACTTTGGCAGTTTGTCCTCCTTTGTTCGTGTTTTTCCTTTATCGTAGGCATTACCGGTGCAAAAACAGTATGTTTGAGGATGTTGTTTAAAAAATGGCTACAGAAACCGTCTGATTATTTTCATAATCATAAAAAAACGTTTCATTGCTTCCCAAAAAAAACTAAATCGCTTGGTTATTATTACTAAAGAACATACTTTTGTATCGAAATTCAATTATTATGAAGAAATATATAGTATTATCATTGTTCGCTGCCATGTTCTTGGGCAGCTGCTCCTCATATAAGAATGTGCCTTATATGCAGGACATAGAGACAGTAAACAACTACGGAAAGGTAATACCCCTTTATGACGCTAAAATCATGCCGAAGGACCTTCTCAGTATCACAGTAAACACAACCGATCCTGCGGCTGCGGCACCATTCAATCTTACTGTGCAGACGGATTATACATCCACTCTTACACAGAGCAAGTACACCACAACAACCCCGATGCTACAGCAATATCTGGTCAATAACGATGGTGAGATAGATTTCCCTGTTATCGGCAGCATCAAGATTGGCGGACTAACCAAGAACGAGGCTGAAGATATGATCCGTGAGAAACTCATGCCATACCTCAAGGAGACACCTATCGTAACTGTGCGTATGGTCAACTATAAGATATCCGTATTGGGAGAAGTGAACCGTCCCGGTACTTTCACCATCAATAATGAAAAGGTAAATATCCTCGAGGCTCTTGCCATGGCAGGCGACATGACCGTATATGGAGTCCGCACCAATGTGAAACTTATCCGTGAGGACGCCGACGGAAAGCGCGAGATAAAGGAACTCGACCTTACAAAGAGCGACCTCATACTCTCTCCTTATTTTTATCTGAGACAGAACGACATTATCTATGTCACACCAAACTCCACTGTAGCCAGAAACTCTGATATTGGTAATACAACCACCACATGGATCTCAGCCACATCAATCATGGTGTCAATAGCCAGCTTGCTTGTAAATATATTAAGATAAGTACTGATTTTTAATTGTTAATTTTTAATTATTAATTCTCAACATATCGTGGAAAAGGAAATTTTCAATGAAATGGAAGAGGCACAGGAAAAGCCTTTCAACATTTACGAAATAGTATTCAAATACCTTGTCTATTGGCCGTGGTTCATTGTCAGCGTTATATTCTGCCTGGGATGCGCTTTCCTTTATATGCGCTACTCCACCCCCATCTATTCCGTACATTCATCTGTACTCATCAAGGAAGCCGATCCCCGTTCGCGCATGATGGGCGGTAGTGCCCTTGTCGCGCTTCAGGATGTGGGCGGATTTACCATGACCAGCAGTTTCGACAATGAGGTAGAGATACTCAAATCCGTAACTCTTGCAAATAAGGTTGTAACAGATATGGGGCTTTATATATCCACATCGCTCGACCGCACTTTCGGTTACGATGTACCACTCTACAAGAATTCCCCTCTCAAAGTCTATATGAACCCTCTTGAGGCAGACAAGTTGGACGGAGCTGTATCATTGAAGATGAAATATGAGTTCAGCGGAAAACTTTCCGTAAAAGGCAAGTATTACATCGAGGATGAAGACTATAAGCTCGAGGAACAGACATTCACAGCCCTTCCGGCGGTTCTTTCCACCCCTGTGGGAGTAATCACCATCAGCAGGAACGAGGCTTTTACAGAAGAAATGCAGCAGAAGATGGAGAAAGACTATGTAAACCTCAAGGCTGCGGTAGTTCCCCCTCTTGCGGCTGCCAAATACTATGCGGCAAACCTTTCAGTGGAACCTACGTCAAAGACCACTACCATTGCAGCCCTTTCGCTTGCCACATCAAACCGTCTTCTCGGTATCGACTATATCAACAACCTTGTAAAGCAGTATAACGACGATGCCAACGACGAGAAAAACCAGGTAGCAAGCCGCACGGCAGAATTTATTGACGAACGTCTTGCCATCATCAATGCAGAACTTGGCACAACAGAAAGCGAGATGGCAGAGTTCAAGCAGCGTGCCGGACTTACCGACATGGAGAACGACGCAAAGGTTGTACTCGAGGAAAATACCAAATATGAGCAACAGCGCATTCAGAACGCCACACAGATCAGCCTTGTGGAGTTCCTGAAGGGCTATATCAATAATCCGGCGAATGAAAATGAGGTTATCCCGGCGAATGTGGGACTCGAAGACCCTGCCCTTGCATCTGTCATTTCTCAGTACAACACCATGCTTATAGAGCGCAAACGCCTGTTGCTTACTTCTTCCGAGAGCAACCCTGCAGTGATAAACCTCAATACTGGAATCGAGGCCATGCGCACCAGTGTGCAGACCAGTGTGGAAAGCGTACTCGAAGGACTTAAAATCGCCAAGGCTGACCTCGACCGCAAGGCACGCCGCCTTGAATCACGCATCAGCAACGCCCCACAGTACGAGAAGGAATTCCTCAACATAGCGCGTCAACAGGAGATTAAGGCTGAACTTTACACCATCCTGCTCCAGAAGCGCGAGGAAAATGCCATCACTCTTGCCGCTACAGCCAACAACGGCCGTATTATAGAAATGCCGTTGCCATCAAAAAAACCTGTATCACCAAAGAAACAGATGATAGCCCTTGCCGCTCTTGTTATCGGTTTGGGACTCCCTGTGGGAATCGTTTATCTGCGCGACCTCCTGAAGTACAAGATTGAGGACCGTGCCGATGTGGAACGTATCACAGACGTTGCCGTTCTTGCCGAGTTGCCTAAGAGTGAGACACCTAAGAAGGGTGCCATCGTGATACAGGAGAACAAGAACAACATCATGGAAGAAGTGTTCCGCGGTCTCCGTACCAACCTCCTTTTCATGCTTGAGAAAGGCAAGAAAGTCATCATGGTGTCATCCACACAGCCTGGCGAAGGAAAATCTTTCGTTGCCGGAAACCTTGCCGTCAGCCTTGCGTTCTTAGGCAAGAAGGTCATCATCGTCGGTATGGACATCCGCAAGCCTGGGCTCAACAAAGTGTTCAACCTAAGCACCCGGGTTTATGGTATCACCAACTATCTGAGCGATCCTGAAGGTGTCAAACTGATGGATATGGTACAGCATTCCGATATCAGCACTAACCTTGATATCCTTCCGGGCGGTCCAGTACCTCCTAACCCTACGGAACTTGTCACACGCGATGTCCTCGACAATGCCATTGCCCAGCTCCGTGAGAAGTACGACTATGTGATACTCGATACAGCCCCTATCGCCATGGTGCCCGATTCAGCCATCATAGGTCGTGTGGCAGATATCCTGGTATATGTATGCCGTGCCGATGTCACACCTAAGGCAGGCTTCGAATACATCAATGTCCTGAAGGCAGAGAAGAAGTTCCCTAAACTTGCCACAGTACTCAACGGTATAGACATGTCACAGCGACGCCACACTTACGGCTACGGATACGGTCGCAAGTACGGCTATGGCCGCGGTTACGGTTATGGCTACGGTTATGGGGAAGAAGAAACAAAGAAAAAATAATGAAGTTGATAAATTAATAGAAATATAAAGGAGTTGGAGAATATCTAACTCCTTTATATTTTTTTTGAATAGTCCGGAATAGTTTCCTATTCTCTGAATATTGTGTAACCTTTGTTAAAGTCAGGTGTCATAATCTTACAATTTACTTCATTTAAAATTTTATATATCAGATACATAACAGATATATAAATAATTCTTATATTTGCTTTATTGTTTATAAAAAATATATTTCGGTGATTAATAAAAATACAGTTATGCAAGAAAAGTTTAAATATTTCGCCTTTATATCTTATAACTCACACGATACAAAATGGGGTAAGAAACTTCAGAAGAAACTTGAAGGATACCGTATGTCGTCCACTTTGTGTAAAGAACATAATTGGAAACGCAAGCCTATCAATCCTGTTTTCTTCGCTCCTTCCGACATACAACCCGGAGGTCTTAGTGCTGAACTGCAGGCGCGTCTTAAAGCCTCCCGCTACCTTATAGTGATATGCTCTCCCCATTCTGCCAAGTCAGATTGGGTGGGAAAGGAAATATCCTATTTCCATAGCCTCGGGAGAGCGGAAAACATTCACTTTTTTATAATAGACGGAATTCCTCACAGTGGAAACCGTGAAACAGAGTGTCTGCATCCGATAATCAATGAGCTTGGCTTGCCCGAAATACTTGGCGCAAACATAAACGAGAAGACATACCGCTGGTCGTGGTTAAACAGAGAACGTGCGTATGTTCAGCTTATAACCAAACTCTTGGGAATAGAGTTCGATACATTATGGCAGCGTCATCGCCGTTTGTTGCTCCAAAAGGCCATTGCCCTTGTTTGCGGAGTAATTGTATTTTTGTCTGCTGTATTGTTGGCATGGACGCTTAACCAGCCATTCAACGTAAACATGTCGTTGGTCGAGGATGGAGTTGTCAATAATGATTTGCCCCCATTGAAAGACGCGATTGTAACAATAGAGGTTGATGAAGAAACCAAGAAAGATACAATAAGCAATGTCGGCGATAAAGCCACGTTTCTGCACATCCCGCACAAATACATTAATAAAGATATTAGAGTAAAGGTCAGTTGTAAAAACTATATTGACGTTGATACTGTAATGCCGCTCGGTAAGTCCATGAATATAAGCATGAAAAGAGATGCTTCGGTATTCGGCAACGTGCGCTTTCGCCTGTGGAACATCAATAAAGAGCAAACCGTACCTCACTGTGTAGTATATATTGATGACAACAAAGTTATATCGGACAATAACGGTGTGGTTTCCGTCAATGTACCGGTTGACAGGCAAAAATCTCAATATAAAATAAAATCAGATAATATTCAGCTTCTGGACAGTATTGTATATATGCCATGCGGAGTTGATGATGTGATTTTGTGTAAAAGATAAATGACGGTTCCGGTATGAAAAGGATTTTTATCTTCATTCTGCTTTCAGTCTCCTTTTTTGTGTCATACGCTCAGACACAATCCGGATATGTCAGGACATTGGGCCGTCCTGATAAAAAGGGAGAGCCCTTGAGTGGTGTGTCCATACGTGCAAAAGGAGAACATAACACAGTGTTGAGCAACGAGGATGGCAATTTTTCTTTGTTGCTTACCGGCAAGAAGAATGGAGACGCATACTCCCTGCAACAGGTCGTGAAAAGCGGATATGAGCTGAACGAGTCGGGTGTTATAGGCCGTCCGTATGCTTTCTCAGATAAAATCCCCCTCACCATCGTAATGGTTTCTACAGCCCAACTTCAGGCTGAAAAAATCAGGATAGAGAATAACGCGTACCGGGTTGCCGAAAACAACTACAAGCTCCGTCTTGCCTCTTTGGAGAAACAGAGAGAAGAAAAATCCATCACTGCGGAGGAGTACCGCAAAGAAATTCAGAACCTTCAGGACAGGTTCGAGAAGTACCAGTCACTGATAAGCAGTCTTGCCGAACACTATGCGCATACCGACTATGATGTTCTTAATGAGACAGAGCGTGAGATCAATCTCTGCATAGAAAACGGCGATCTGGAGCGTGCCGACTCTCTGATACATACATTGTTCAATCCTGTTGACGTCTTGAAACGCAACAGCGAGTCTCTGGCACGTATTGACCGGAATATCCGTCAGGCCAACGAGATTATCCGCCAGGCCAATGAGGACATGGCTGCCGTATTGAAACAACAGGCTAAAGACGCTGAATACCTGTATCAGCTCTATACCATTTCGTTAGCCCGTTTTGACAATGAAAATGCTGCCCGGTATATTGAAACGAGAGCACAACTTGACACTACAAATGTGGAGTGGCAGTTAGAGGCCGGAAACTTCTTACGTGAATACTTGGCAGATTATACCAAGGCCATGGAGTATTTCCGGAAAGCACTGCACCATGCAATGGAACAATCCGGCGAGCAACATCAGGATGTTGCGTACTGTTATAATGATATTGGACTTGTATATTATAGACAAGGGAATTATACCAAGGCTTTAGAATTCTATGAGAAAGCGTTGAAGATATTGCAGACTGTTTACGGCGACGGGAATAAAAATGTAGCGGCAATATTAAGTAATATTGGAAATATATATACATCTCAAGGAAATTATGAGGAGGCATTGGTTTATTTTGACAAGGCTTTAAAAATACAGCTCTCCATATTAGGCGAGCAACATCGGAATGTCGCAACAACCTACTGTAATATTGGTCTGGTATATGAATATCAAGGAAAATATGTCATGGCTTTGGAATATTTGGAGAAAGCATTGAGAATACAACAGGATATACTTGGGGAACAGAATCTTGATGTATCCTATAGTTGCAGTAATATTGGTTCTATATATAGATCTCAAGGAGATTATGTCAAAGCATTGGAATATTTTCAGAAAACGTTAGAAATACGAAAAAGAATCTTAGGCGACCGACATCCGGAAGTGGCAAGCATATATATTAATATTGGTGTGGTATATCATAATAAAGGTGATTATGCGAAGGCGTTAGAATATTATCGGATGGCTCTCGAAATACAGATAATCTTTTTGGGCGAACAACATCCTGACGTAGCATCAAGTTACAATAACATAGGTAGTGTCTATAATTCTCAAGGAAACTATGCCAATGCTTTGGAATATTATCAAAAGGCTTTGGAAATAGAACTGAATATTTATGGCGAACAGCATCCTGACGTATCTCTATGTTACAATAACATAGCTAGTGTTTATGATTCTCAAGGGAATTATGCCAATGCTTTGGAATATTATCAGAAGGCTTTGGGCATAAAATTAACTGTTTATGGCAAACAGCATCCTGGCATATCTATAAGTTATAATAACATAGGTTCTATATATAGTTCACAAGGGGATTATCCTAAAGCTTTGGAATATTATCAGAAGGCATTAGAAATACAACTGAATATTTATGGCGAACAGCATCCTGACGTAGCTCTAAGTTACAATAACATTGGTGGTATCTATAGTTCTCAAGGTAATTATGTAAAAGCATTGGAATATTACCGGAAAGCGTTAGAAATACGAAAAGTTATTTTCGGTGAACAGCATCCTGATGTAGCTCTAAGTTACAATAACATTGGTTTTGTATATAGTTCCCAAGGGGATTATATCAAGGCTTTAGAGTATTATCAGAAGGCATTGGAAATACAACTGAATATTTATGGTGAACAGCATCCGGCTGTGGCTTTAAGTTACAATAACATTGGTGGTATCTATAGTTCTCAAGGTAATTATGTAAAAGAATTGGAATATTACCGGAAAGCGTTAGAAATACGAAAAAATATTTATGGTGAGCAGCATCCGGATGTAGCATCAATTTACAATAATATAGGAACAGTATATATAGATCAGGGAAATGCGGTAAAAGGATTGGAATATTTGGAAAAGTCGTTGGAGATATTTCAAACAGTTTATGGTGAACAGCATCCTGACGTAGCATTAATTTATAATAACATAGGTAATGTCTATGATACACAAGGAGATTATCCTAAAGCATTGGAATATTACAAAAAAGCATTGGATATAAGAAAAGTTATTTTTGGTGAGCAGCATCCTGATGTAGCTACGTCATATAATAATATCGGATATGTATATGATTCTCAAGGGGATTATCCTAAAGCTTTGGAATATTATCAGAAGGCATTAGAAATACGAGAAAAAATCCATGGTGAGCAGCATCCTGACCTAACTACGTCCTATAATAATATCGGATGTATATATAGTTCCCAAGGTGATAATGTCAAAGCATTGGAATATTATAAAAAAGCATTAGAGATACAAAAAAACATCCATGGTGAGCAGCATCCATCAGTAGCTACTTCATATAATAATATAGGTAATGTCTATGATTCTCAAGGTGATTATGTTAAAGCGTTGGAATATTACCAGAAGGCATTAGAGATACAAAAAAACATCCATGGTGAGCAGCATCCGTCAGTGGCGACATCCTATAATAATATAGGATACGTATATTATAATCATCACAGTGAATATACAAAAGCATTGGAATATTATCAAAAGGCATTGGAAATACAACTGAATATTTATGGCGAACAACACCCGGCTGTGGCGACAAGCTATAATAATATTGGTTTAGTTTATGGCTCTCAAAGGGATTATGTCAAAGCATTGGAATATTACCGGAAATCGTTAGAAATAAAACTTATTATCTATGGTGAGCAGCATCCTGACGTAGCTCTAAGTTACAATAACATTGGTTTTGCCCATTATTCACAAGGGAAGTATGAAACGGCTCTGGAATATTATCAGAAAGCATTGTCAATATGGCGAACTGTTTTCGGTGAGTTACATCCTCATGTTGCTTTAAGTTACAGCAATATAGGATACATATACAAATCTTTGGAAAATTACCATGATGCCTTGAGTAATTTTAAAAAGTCATTATCCATATATTTGAAATTGTACGGAAATAATGATAAGAATGTGTTACATCTCAGTACCGTTATTTATAATATATATTGTTCATCACTGAAACAGTCTTCTAAATTAAAAGAAGAATTTGCCAACTTTATTTCCGACTACGCATATAGCCTGAAAATTGATGAACACGAGACATATCTTCTTGAATTCAACAACTGGTCTATGGATTCTACTGAAAGTATTTTTGATCATAAACAGGATAAGCCCGTCGATATAGTTGTCATGGCATATAACCAGATTATGGATTTCCATTTAGACAACATAGATGGCTGTGAGATAGGTTTGAAATTCGTTGGTAAAGAAGAAAAAGAACGTATATTAAAAGAATATAACAGTTGGAAGAATAAACAACACTCAAAATGATGATTTATGATTCGATTGAATAGAAAAATATCAGTTATAATAGCCGTAATAATCGGAATCCTCCAATGCGCGGCTCAGACACAATCCGGATATGTCAGGACATTGGGCCGTCCTGATAAAAAGGGAGAGCCCTTGAGTGGTGTGTCCATACGTGCAAAAGGAGAACATAACACAGTGTTGAGCAACGAGGATGGCAATTTTTCTTTGTTGCTTACCGGCAAGAAGAATGGAGACGCATACTCCCTGCAACAGGTCGTGAAAAGCGGATATGAGCTGAACGAGTCGGGTGTTATAGGCCGTCCGTATGCTTTCTCAGATAAAATCCCCCTCACCATCGTAATGGTTTCTACAGCCCAACTTCAGGCTGAAAAAATCAGGATAGAGAATAACGCGTACCGGGTTGCCGAAAACAACTACAAGCTCCGTCTTGCCTCTTTGGAGAAACAGAGAGAAGAAAAATCCATCACTGCGGAGGAGTACCGCAAAGAAATTCAGAACCTTCAGGACAGGTTCGAGAAGTACCAGTCACTGATAAGCAGTCTTGCCGAACACTATGCGCATACCGACTATGATGTTCTTAATGAGACAGAGCGTGAGATCAATCTCTGCATAGAAAACGGCGATCTGGAGCGTGCCGACTCTCTGATACATACATTGTTCAATCCTGTTGACGTCTTGAAACGCAACAGCGAGTCTCTGGCACGTATTGACCGGAATATCCGTCAGGCCAACGAGATTATCCGCCAGGCCAATGAGGACATGGCTGCCGTATTGAAACAACAGGCTAAAGACGCTGAATACCTGTATCAGCTCTATACCATTTCGTTAGCCCGTTTTGACAATGAAAATGCTGCCCGGTATATTGAAACGAGAGCACAACTTGACACCACAAATGTGGAGTGGCAGTTAGAGGCCGGAAACTTCTTACGTGAATATTTGGCAGATTACACCAAGGCTATGGAGTATTTCCGGAAAGCACTGCACCATGCAATGGAACAGTCCGGCGATGAAAGTATGGATGTGGCAAGAAGCTATAATAATATAGGGCTTATCTATAATGATAAAGGAGACTATGAAGAATCATTAAAATATTTTGAGAAAGCCATTGAAACAGGAATAAATATTCTCGGCAGCCAACACCCTACTCTATCAACAATTTACAGTAATATCGCTTTTATATATTATTCACAAGGGAACTATGATAAGGCTCTGGAATACAATCATAATGCATTATCCATTAGGCAAGCTGTTTTCGGCGAGCATCATCCTGATGTGGCATCGAGTTATAATAATATAGGAAGTATATACGATTCACAGGGAAATTACGGGAAGGCTTTGGAATGTTTCCGTAAAGCATTATCAATATGGCAAACTGTTTTTGGCGAACAAAATCCTTATGTGGCGAAAAACTATAATAATATAGGTCTTGCGTATTTCAATCAAGGTGATTATAGTACAGCTTTGGAATATTACCAGAAATCATTATCCATTCTGCAAACTGTTTTCAGCGAACATCATCCTGTTGTGGCAACGAGTTATAATAATATAGGACGTATATATGATTCACAAGGAAACTATAAGAAAGCTCTTGAATATTGTCGTAAAGCATTATCCATTCAGCAAGCTGTTTTCGGTGAGCAGCATTCTGATGTGGCAACGAGCTATAATAATATGGGAGGTACCTATTTTTCACAAGGAAACCATGAGAAAGCTATTGAATATTGTCATAAAGCATTGTCTATTCAGCAAGCTGTTTTCGGTGAACATCATCCTGATGTGGCATCGAGCTATAATAATATAGGAAGTATTTATTATTCACAAGGAAAGTGTGAAAAGGCTTTGCAATATTATCTGAAATCATTATCAATACGTTTATCTGTTTTCGGCGAGCAACATCCTAATGTAGCAACGAGCTATAATAACATAGGAGGTATCTATGATTCATAAGGGAACTATGACAAGGCATTGGAATATTATCGTAAGGCATTATCCATTCAGCAAGTCGTTTTCGGCGAGCAGCATCCTGATGTGGCAAGAAGCTATAATAACATAGGAGGTATCTATGATTCACAAGGGAACTATGATAAGGCATTGGAATATTATCGTAAAGCATTATCCATTCAGCAAGCTGTTTTCGGCGAGCAGCATCCTGATGTGGCATTGAGCTATAATAATATTGGTATTGCCTATTATTCACAAATGAACTATGGTAAAGCATTGGAATATTATCAGAAAGCGTTGTCAATACGTTTGTCTGTTCTCGGCGAGCAGCATCCGGATGTGGCAGCGAGCTATAATAATATTGGTTATTTATGTTGTTCACTAAGGAACTATGATAAAGCCTTGAGTTATTTACAAAAGGCATTATCCATTCAGCAAGTTGTTTTCGGTGAACATCATCCTAATGTGGCAATGAGTTATAATAATATCGCTTCTACATATTCCAATATAGGTAATTATAGTTCTGCATTGGAATACCATCAGAAATCTTTGGATATAAAACTTATTATCTATGGCGAGAGACATCATGATGTGGCAAGAAGTTATAATAATATTGGTTATGTATATGATTTACAAGGGAAGTATGAAACGGCTTTGGAATATTATCAAAAGGCATTGTCAATATGGCGAACTGTTCTCGGCGAACAAAATCCGGATGTCGCATTGAGCTATAGTAACATAGGATTAGCATACAATTCTATGGGGAATTACCCTAAGGCCTTGAGTAATTTACAAAAGGCATTATCCATATATTTGAATCTTTATGGAAATAATGACGCTAATGTGCTACATCTCAGTACCGTTATTTATAATACATATTATTCGTCACTGAAACAGTCTTCTAAATTAAAAAAAGAATTCAAGAAGTTTATTTCCGACTACGCATATACACTTATCATAGATAAAGAAGACAAGTACTATCTGATAGAATATAATAACTGGCATTTGGATTCAGAGGAAAATATTTTTGACCATTATCAAGAGTATAAACCGGCAGACATAGTTATTATGCATAATGGTAAGTTCGGAAAGTTCCATTCAGATAATACCAAAGGCTGTGAGATAGGTTTGAAATACGTTGGTAAGGAAGAAAAACGACGTATTGTCAATGCTTATAAAGAATGGAAAAACAAACAAAATCAGTAATTATGAATGTATTAATGAAGAAAATATTAACCTTTGCGGCAGTCGCCTTCGTCACTGTGCAGAGTATGGCACAAGTACAGCAAGGGCTGGTAAAAACTATTGGTCGTCCCAATAAACCCGGTGTTGTTCTTGCGGATGTGATGATTCGTGTCCGTGGACTGGTAAATTCCGTTATCTCCTCCCCCGACGGCAGTTTCCGTGTGTCCGCTCCCAATAAGAAAGATGGAGACGACATAGTTATAATCAGCGTGCAGAAAAGAGGTTACGAGTTGAAAGACAAGGAACTGATTGGCCGTAAATTAGTGTTCTCATCACAAGTCCCCATAGAAATGGTAATGATAGATTTAAGACAGCTTGCCGCCGACAAAGAACGGATTGAGAAAAAAGCCTATGAAGTGGCGGAAAAGAACTATCAGAAGAAAAAGGAGGAAATTGAGAATCAGATAAAGAATAATGAAATCTCGGCAGAGAATTACCGGCAGCAACTGCAAACGCTGCAGGCCAATTATGAGAAATACATATCGCTGATTGGCGATATGGCAGAACGTTACGCCCGTACTGATTACGACAAGCTTGATTCCATTGATTATAAAATCAATCTATGTATTGAAAATGGCGAATTAGACAAAGCCGACTCGCTTATCCACACCGTCTTCGACCCTGAAACAGTACTGGAGCGAAACCGTTCGGCAAAGGCTGAGATTCAACAACGTATCGCGTTTGCCCAAAGTGTCATCGATAAGGCAAATGCCGATAAGGAGGCGATAAAACGTGATAAAGAGTATGCTGAACGTATTATTCAGCTTTGCGACAGGCTGTATAAAGAATATCTTATTGTAGAAGATTATCAAAAAGCCATAGATTGTCTTAATAAATCCCTTGAGATTAAAACAATCATCTATGGTAAAGAGAATGAAAAGACAAAAGAGACCATTAATAAGATAGACTCTCTGAAAAACAACTCTTTGTAAGAGTTATTTTGTGTCATCTTAGAGTTTCGTTCTTATTATAGGAAATGACTTGTGTACACAAATATGTACATATATTTGTTTATTACTAAAAAAACAGTTACCTTTGCATTAGAAAAAAACAAATTAATTATGGCAACATTGACAGTAAAAGATTTCAGAAGCAATTTAGCGGCATCATTTGATAAGGCTGCCAATAATGAGAATGTCTTTATTCGCCGCAAAAACGAAATTTACGCTCTTGTAAAGATAGGTAATGACGATCTTATGCTGACACCGGAAATGCAAGAACGTATCAAAGAAGTGGAAAAATCATGTCGGGACGGACTTTGTGTTACATGTAGCACAAAGGAAGATTTGGATTCTTATCTTGATTCTCTCTGATGTACACCATTAAATTTGACCGAAAAATTGAAAAGGTCCTAAAAAAGTGGAAAAAGTCCAATCCGGTTCTTTTCAAGAAACTTGGCAAGGTTTTGGCTGATATAATGGAGCATCCTCGTACAGGGATAGGACATCCCGAAGCATTGATTGGTGGAGAAGATGTAATATATTCAAGACATATATCGGCATATGACAGGATTATTTACCGTATTTATGATGATGAGGTGTATGTACTCGTAATTGAAATAGAGGGACATTACGATGATAAATAAGATACTCCCGAAACGCCCTGTCGTTTTAATCAAAACGACAGGGCGTTTCAAGTCGAATGACAAGGCGTTTTCCTGACGGCGTTTTTGCGCCGGTTTCCGTGCTTGGAGTGCTCACAGTGCTCATTTTTCCCCTATAGACATTCTTTTCAGTTTATCTTTCTTCTTGAATCCGTTGTCAACCTTTGATAATAAGTCACTTAGCACATATTTGTCTAATGCCCTCCTTGCCGCCGAGACATTCGAACCGGCCTTCACGGCAGCGTCTCTGAACTCGTAATACCTGAATGTGTTCTTCATACTTTTCAGCACCGGCAGCAGCTTGTAGAAATTGCTTATTTTCTTTCTTGCCGGGATACCCGCTATCATGGTAGATATGTGTGTGGAATGCCCCATCCCGGTCAATATTATCTTCATTGCCGTGTCGAAATCCTCGTCCGTGCAGGTATATTCCGTCATCTGCCATCCGGCTTCCATAATTCTCAGTCCGCACAGCACCATTGCCACCCTTATCATTATAAGTCCGGCACGTTTCACTATTGCCGCCGAATTCGGACTGTCCTCCGCTGCTATCATTCCCAGTTCCTCCTGAAATGTTTCCGCGTGTCTGTCCCACTGTTCCCTGGTGAAGTTTATCATCACTTCCTTTCCCCTGGTATTGAAGAAGTTAACCTTCAGCTTTTCCGCCAGACTTCCGAACAGCTCCTTTACGTCGATGTCCCCTGCCCCGTCTAACGGCGACTGTGATTTCCAGTTGTACGTGGGACTCATCATGTAGAACAGGAAACGGCTGTACATTCCGTTTTCCATGTTTTTTATGAACCTCACCAACTGTTCCGGTGTACCGGCCATCAGCAGTGCCAGCCTTGGGTTCTCTATCACTACAGGGTCTTTGTCCGTCTTGTACCTCTGCCCCACTTGCTCGTGGTGGAAGAACATTCTAAGCTCGGCGGTGTGTTTGCCATAGTCTGTGTTGAGCGATTCCGCCAGCGAGTCAATCTCCGAAGTCACCATTATGGCACCGTCGTCCTTTGCCGTCATCATATCCTTCAGAATCTGGCTTTTCGACGTGTTTGGCTGCAATATGAACATTTGCCTTGCAGGTTCCTCCGGTTTAAGGTCTATGTCCGGCAGCCTCTTCTCCTTGAAAGCGTTTCTTACTTCCATTTCCCATTCCAGGAGTTTTCTGTCATATCCCTTTTTCTCGGCACGGTATATTTTCTCGAACTCCCCGCTCACTCTTGTGCCTAAGGTAGTGGCATACATGGCCGCACCCTTACCGGCTCCTGCTTCAGCCACAAAGCACATATACAGGTGAGGCGAATACTTTTGGTTGCCATATATTGTCCTCAGTGCCGGAAACATACCGCTCAGTACGGTTATCGACGACAGTAGTATGACGTCCCTTTCCCTCTTGTCCTTTGCTATCACCAGAAGGTCGGCAAGCTCCTTCGGCAGACGGCTGAAAATCTCGTCCGGCAGAGTGGAGCAATATTTGTTTATCAATTCGTCCTCATCTGCCTCCTCTTCTGTAAAGCCTTGATTATCTGCATTTTCCCGCATTTTATCTGTGGAAAGAAAGTTCATAGGCAAAAAATGAGCACAGTGAGCACTCCCGGATGTGTTTTTCCCACCTTCCTCCCCGTGGTTATACCCCCACACCACGGCGTTTCTCACCTCCTTTTCCGGCATCCCAGGCTGTACCGCACGCGCGCACGCCTTACTCACAGCCTCGTCAAGCTGCCACGGTTCTACGCCACGCCATCGCAGATACCCTCCAAGGCGTAGCAGAGTGCGGTGGCGGCTTCCCTCCGTGTAACTGTTCACGCTGAAGAAACGGTCTGTCACAGCCCCCGTGTCCACTCCTGCCGTGCCATTGTTATGCCCCTTTCTTGCCATGGCGGAAGCGGCATCTTTCTTTGTCTCATGGCCATACACGCTGTCCGGGATGCGGAAGTCCTCCGATGTGTCCGGTCCCGATACAGGTACATACTTCAGCGGATTGCTCCCCTCTCCATAGTCGAACACCTCCGCCAGCGGATTATAATAAATCTGCGGGTCGTACGATGCCAGACTCGTACGCGCGAAGTCCTTGCACTGCATGTCAGGCTCCATTCCCGTCATTGCCTTCAGATGTTCCGCCACCCTCTCGTACGCGTCACGATACACGTCTATGTGTACCTTGCCTATGTTCACCACTATCCGCAGTCCCCTTCCCGACGATGTCACGTGTATCATCACCACCCAGGGGCATACCGTTATCAGGTCACGTGCAGCCGTAATCTGCTTCTCCTGCAGGTTGTCGAAGTCGAACATCGCCCATCCCGTCCTGTCCGTGGTCTTGGCATAGAACCGTCCGCGTCGGCAGTCTCCCGCAAACACCACAGCAGGCAGCTTCATCTTCAGGGCAGAGGCGTCATCCTTTCTGCCCTCCGCCACACAGGTACGGATCTGCTCCACCAAAGTTTTATACTTGCCATCCCTGATGGCTTCCATCCATTCGCCGGCGTCAATCACGCCCGTAGCCTCCTTGCTGTAGAGACTTGAAAATTCTGTAATATTCATTGGTTTTTAAGTTGTTGGTTTTTAGTTAACGAGTTAACGAATTGACAAGTTGACGAGGGAAAAGAAATTAATAATTAATAATTAATAATTAAGAGTGATAGTTTTTTCTTCATTTTTAATTTTTAATTTTTAATTTTTCATTCAAAAAAGCCTTGTCAACTTTTAAAAGTATTACAAAATTACTCCCCTTTATCTTCCCTTCCAAATGTTAAAAACCGCCGTTTTTTCTCCCCTTAAGTCCCCTTTCAGGTACTTCCTGTCCGCATATATCCTCTTTCCGTATGTCAAAATATTTCATTCTTAACTGTTGTTAAATTTAATATTTTTCTTATATTTGTCTGAATAAACACTTTAAAATCTCATTTTATGGAAAAAAATTTTGTCTGTAGGCACAATGTGCATGTTCATCGAGTTGATAACCAAAGTCCTTTATTTCCGTAAGTGCGAGAACCGTCTCAGCAAGTCGGACATTATTAAGCTGCGCCGCCATATCCGTCAGCTTCACCACTGCATAGAGGAAATCGGCAGGCGTATGGAGTAAAGAACCTGTAACAAAACCTTGTAAAGCGTAAAGAAACACGCCTATTTCCTAAAATATCCACACTAACGCCTGTATTTTATAGATATATTGCTTATCTTTGCATAAGATAGGCTGCACCTTGGAATCAAAAGTTTGAAAACTGTGTTTTCGCTTTGTGCTTCTCTCGGTTTGCACTATCTTTGTCCATCGTTACGTTTAAAAATCAGGCCTTTCTGCACGTCCGTATCCCTTTTCAGGATATTACTGGATGTGACAAGTAGCCGCGAAGCGTGTCAGGAAACAAAAAAAACAGAACAGCAATTATGGATAATTATTTGAAAATAAGAAATTTTGGTCCTGTTAAGGATGCGGTTATAGAATTAAAACCTTTCCTTGTACTTATTGGAGGACAAGGAACAGGTAAGAGTACAATCGCCAAACTTCTTACCATTTGTCAGGATTATTTGTGGTATGTAAATATTTTGCAGAACAATGAGTATATAAAGTCTCCTTTCATATTGTTTAATATTGATTCATATTTCACAAAACATACATTTATCGAATATAAGAAAGGCAGTATTCATATCATATATAAAGACGGTGGGTTTACTCTTACAGATGAAAGATATACTGATAAGGAAAATATGATTAATAATTATGCCGCTAATCTTATGAGTGAACAACATCGTATGATTTCAGCCATGGGATTGAATCAGGATGTTCCTTATGAAGAATTGTTTAATAAAAACTATTATCTTTTAAGCGCAAACACCAGAACATCTTTATATATACCTTCAGAAAGAAATTTTGCCGGAATATTCTCCTCATTTATAGCAAGCATGATGCTGTCTCAGGTTCCTTTGCCGAATACATTGATGAATTATATCAGTTATTTTGAAAAGTCAAAAAACAAGTATCCGGAATATAAACTTCCGTTTATGGATATAACATTCCAGAAAAGACAGGATAAGGAAGGTATTCTGATAAAAGATGCTGATGGCGAAAACAAGCTGTTGCCATTAAGCGACTGCTCGTCAGGGATACAATCATTATTGCCTATGCTTATGATTCTGGACTATTGTATAGATAACAAGTTTTTCAGGTCATATATAGTGGAAGAGCCTGAACAAAATCTATATCCAGAAAATCAGTATGCCGTTCTCTGTTATTTAATTTCCCAAATTAATAAGGTCGAGAATGCCGACAGTCATGTTATAACTACACACAGTCCGTATATACTGTCTGCTTTAAACAACCTGATGTTTGCATACGAAGTGGGTCAGTCCAAACCGGAGGAAACGGAAGCTGTAATACCGAAGGCTTGCTGGATAGATGCCAAACGGATAGTTGCTTATTCTACTGACGGTGGCATAATCGAACCTATTATCGACAATGAGCTGCAGCAAATAGAAGCAGAGCGTATAGATGGTGTTTCCCAGAAGATGAACGAACAGTATGAGCGGTTGTTGGATTTAAAAATCAGATGATTCATGAAATTCACGGATAAATATAATCTGCCTGAGGCCATTAAAAGTGCTGATACCCGAAAGGTTGTTACATTGAAAGAGCCGCGTGAAGACAGGAAATATATAGCTGATAATCCCAATCAACTGTTTCTGACAGTCTATCAGGTGGACGGAGCATTACTGAAGTCTCAACAACCGGGAGACAAGAAGTGTGATTATGCCATTTACACATCCAATGATGATTTGTTTCTGATAGAACTGAAAGGAAGTAATTATTCACAAGCATTAGATCAAATGAAAAAAACATTGGATTGCTTGCTGACTCCGGATTTAGATGCTCTGCACTCTGTTAATGGTAGAGTGATTTTGTCTAAAACCAAGGTTCCTGCTACATTGGAAACAAAAGAAAAAAAGATGATGCTTCTTTTTGGAAAACTTGGTGGAACATTAAAAAAGAAAAGTCGGGAGTTTCGGGAAGTGGTGTAAGCATCCCCAATAGGTGTATTGATTAGCACCCCCTACTGACAGCTTCCCTGACGGAACAGAATTTCGGAATCCGCAAGTATTCCTGCCGCAAGGCAGGATGCTTGCGGATTTTTTTATAAAAAACATTGATTTATTGTCTATATCAGGAAATAGAGTTACTTTTGTGAATAAAGCATATAATAGAGTGACAGTAAAAAAATAGCAGAAATATATTGATTAACCAACATGAAATATCCTATAGGAATACAGAGTTTTGACCGGATAATCGAAGACGGTTATCTGTACATCGACAAGACAGACATGATTTACAATCTGGCACACGAAGGCAGTATATATTTCCTGAGCCGTCCGCGCCGTTTCGGAAAAAGTCTGCTTGTATCCACGCTGAAGAACTACTTCCTGGGAAGAAAAGAGCTTTTCAGGGGACTGAAGATTGACTCACTGGAGAAGGACTGGAAGGCGTATCCCGTGTTTCACATAGATTTCAACGGAGGAAATTTCACCCAAAAGGGAATATTGCAGAAATGGATTGACGGCTATATCTCCTCATGGGAGAAGACTGTCGGGATAGAAACGGATAAGAACCTGCCCTCGGGATTAAGGATGATCGCATTGCTGAAGGCTGCTCACGAACAGACCGGTTTGCGTGCCGTGGTCCTGGTTGACGAATACGACAAGCCCATCCTTGACGTGCTTGATTATGACAAGGACCTGGAGGAAGAGCACCGCAACATACTGAAAGGATTTTACTCCGTATTCAAGGGAGCGGACGAGCATCTGCAGTTTGTGTTCCTGACGGGTGTGACGAAATTCTCGCAGGTAAGCGTGTTCAGCGGATTCAACCAGCCGAAAGATATAAGTATGCACAGGAAGTATGAAACACTGTGCGGCATTACGCAGGAGGAACTGGACTCTGCTTTCAGAGAGCAGATAGAGGAGATGTCGGATGAATACAGATGTTCGTACGAGGAAATGAGGAATAAACTGAAATCACAATATGACGGGTATCGCTTCAGCGACAGAATGACGGATGTGTATAATCCGTTCAGTCTGCTTAACGCTTTCGACGCACAACGTATTTACGACTATTGGTTCAAAAGCGGAACTCCAACATATCTTATCCGCCTGTTGTCGCACGCCAACGAAAACATGAACGAGATAACGGGCAAGTATTATGCTCCTGAAGAGTTCATAGACTATAAGGCCTGCGTGGAAAAACCCCTGCCAATGATTTACCAAAGCGGGTATCTGACAATCAAGAAGTATGACATGGAAGAGAACTCATTCCTGCTGGATTATCCTAACAATGAGGTGAAGAAAGGCTTTCTGTCGCTTGTGGCAGCCGGATATTTCAACACACGCGAAAGTGTCAGCTCGTGGATAATGAGTGCGGTGAGGCAGCTTAAGAAGGGATTGATTGACGATTTCCGTGACGGGCTGACCTCATTCCTGGCGAGTATCCCATATACCATGCGCCGCAAGGAAAACGAGCGTGAGAAGGAACGTTACTTCCACTATACCTTCTATCTGATAATGCGTCTGATAAGCGTTTACACGGTATATACGGAGAAAGTACAAAGCCACGGAAGAGTGGACTGCATAGTGGAGACTCCGGACTATGTGTATATCTTCGAGTTCAAGCTGGACGGCACGGCAGACGAAGCGATGCAACAGATTGAGGACAAAGGTTATGCACGCGAATATGAGTCAGACAGCCGTAAACTTTATAAGATAGGCACGGTATTCTCCTCGGAAACAGGAACCGTCGAGGAATGGAAATGTGTGGAACACCACAACGTTTGAGATTAGTTGGATTGCATATAGAGTGCTCTGAAGCGCAATCAGCCATTATATAGTTTGAAATATCGTTATAAAGAGCTACATTTGTGACAATTTAGGGATAATTATAATAAGATTACAGGCAAATGATAGAAAACATAAGAATAAGAAACTTCAGAGGCATACGGGACTGCAGCTTATCCGGCATGAAACAGATAAATCTGTTCTTAGGTCGTAATAATTGCGGGAAATCATCTGTGCTGGATGCTTTGTTCCTGTTTTCGGGCGCAACTAATCCCAGACTGCCGCTTACAATCAACTGGGCAAGAAACTACATGAACCAAGGTCCTGAAAGTCTTAAAATGAATTTTTACGGACTCAATACGGAATCGGTCATTTCGTTGGTCGGACAGTACAAAGCTACCAGACGTGATGTGGAAATATCATATAAAGAGACCTTCTCGCCTACTCTGTCAATGCCCACAGCTAAGGATATTCATCCAAAAGATGACAAGATATATTCATTGAATGTTAAAACCCGTATAACGCCAATAGCGGATTCTTCGCAGATTAAAGAATATGACACATCAATACAGCTGGAGAAGGTGACCGGAAAAACCGCACAAGTGAAAGATGCCGATTCATCATATAAAGAGGAACTGTCATGCAGGTATATTACGGCTAACGAGCCAAATAGCAACAGCCTGAAACAGTTTGCAACACTTCTGGAGGACAAACAGGAGAATTTTGTATTCGACATGTTGAGAAAGGTTGAACCACGGCTGAAAGACATAGTATCGACTGACGACGGGCTTCTGGCAGACGTAGGTATGGAAAAACGTATTCCTATCCAGTTCCTTGGCGACGGAATACGCAGGTTGCTGTCAGTGGTGCTGCACATTCATGAAAGCAAAAATGGCATACTGCTTATAGACGAGGTTGACAACGGATTACACTACAGCGCGATGTCTGTGCTATGGGAAACCATATTGGAAACTGCCGTACAGACCGGCACGCAGGTGTTTGTTACTACCCACAGCCTTGAATCGCTGAAAGGACTGGCAAGTGTACTGGATGCAAAAGGAAGTAAATATCAGGATCTGGTGAGTGTGTTCAAACTTATAAAACGTCCTACAGACGAACTAATAGGTCTGAAGTATGATTATGAACAGTTTGATTACTCTATCAGGCAAGAAATGGAAATGCGATGATAAAGATTTATTTGGAAACCGGAAAGAAAACCACATCGGAGTATGTCTTTATCGAAACATTGCTGCGAGTGTTGGGTTTAGACAAATCATATCAGATAGAATGTGTGAACGGCAAAGATAATCTGGCAAATGCCGCAAATACATTTATGGCCAATACAGAAAGCGGCGGAAAGAATCTTATAGTATTCGATGCGGATACCCCAAAAAATGGAGGAGGTTTTGCCAAACGTAAAAAGGAGCTTGAAACTGCTTTGGAATCACTGGGAATAAAAGCCGATGTATTTCTGTTTCCTAACAATAAAGATGACGGGGATTTTGAGACTTTGATTTCAAAATTAGTCCTATCAGAAAAACATAAACGTTTTTTTGACTGTTACGGGGATTATGAAAAATGCTTGGGTACAGAATATGTATCACCGAATCTGAAAGGTAAATTGTTTACATATATAAGTGCAATACCCATGAGCAAGAGTAAACGTGACAGGTTAGGGCAAGGTCAATGGTTTTTCGATAACAAAGACTATTGGAATCTTGAGTGTGAGGCATTGGACCCATTAAAGAAATTTCTTAAAGACTGTTGATAGAGAAAACTCAAAGGAACCCTACTGACAGCTTCCCTGACAGAACAGAATTTCGGAATCCATCTCCTGAAGCTCAATCAGCCATTATAAAGTTTGAAATATCTTTATAAAGAACTACCTTTGTGACAGTTTAAGGATAAATAATGTATCTGTAATCATAATATAACCGAAGAGCCTGATTATGAGATTATCCAGGAAAGAAATAGAAGCAATACTGAATGTCGCTCAAAAGATATACGGTACATCAGTGAAGGTATATCTTTTCGGCTCGCGAACAGACGACAGTAAAAAAGGTGGAGACATAGACCTGCTTGTGCGTACACCAGAGGGAAACAAAGGAGTACTTGCAAAAATCAGGATGTCAGCCATGCTGAAAGAAATACTTGGTGACCAGAAAATAGATATCATAGGCGACCATGAGACATCATACGTTGCGATGGAAGCCCTTAATAAAGGAATTTTGCTATCATGACGGATAAACGAAATGAAATCAAAGAACGCATGGAGCGTGAATTTGAGATATGCGACAGACATATCTTGCGCATAAAAGAGGCATTGAAAGACTTGTCGTCACATCTTCCATTACAGTTAGATGAATATGCGGCACAAGACACAGAATTAGTGCGATGTATAGACCAGTTCATATTCAGATTCTCAAAACTTCAGGATGCAATGGGAGCCAAACTATTCCGATATATTCTGGAGTATCTTGACGAGGACATAAAATACCTTCCTATGCGTGACATACTCAACCGTCTGGAACGCTACGGCATTATCCCCTCTTCTCACGAATGGATATATATCAGAGAGCTGAGAAACGATATAGCGCACGACTATCCGATAGATGATAAGGACACAGTAACAGCTTTAAACGAACTCATAAGCAAGACAGAGATACTGTTGGAGATATACGATGGGTTGAAGGAGCGGTATCAGCTTTCCTGACGGAACAGAACTTCGGAATCCGCAAGTTTTCCCGCCGCAAGGCGGAATGCTTGCGGATTTTTTTATGTCTGACTCCCCCTAACTCCTGCAAGTAGAGCACTTGCGATGCTTTAACTTATCATAAATCTCCCTGAATTCATACTCCGCAAGCACAATCTGGCGGTGCAACACTTTAAATTTTTCATAATCCAGCTTCCCCTTCTCATAGCGGTATCTCACAATACATCTGAACAACTCCACATACATCGCCATTAAGGCGACTGAAAAATTTTTTAATCATAATTCTATAGTTTTAATTGTTTAACAATTACTCTTTTATTACTTTTTCATCCCTTTTTTATTACTTTTTCATCTCTTTTTCTGAAAATATGTTACCAAACACCATATATCCGCAGTAAAAATATAAAAATTGTGATTTTAAGACAAAAAAGGGGTTGTTAAATTTCGACCTGTTTTCTCACCTGTTTTTTTCAATCATAAAAGGGGGAAACGCTTGTCCGGGCATTCTTAAGGCTGATTCGTGACGGAAAAACCGGATATTAAAAAATATTAAACACCCTCATTTTTTAACAACTGCCTGTTTTACTACTCTCCCTACATTTGCCCACATCAAATGTTTTATCAATCTTTTAAATTCATTAGAAGTATGAACATCACAATCTTCGAGAGCCTTATGAAGAAAGAGGCTCACCGCGTAATCGACGCCGCCGAATGGATAAGGGAAATACGCGACGGCAAGTACAAACCTACAGTGGACAAGGTGCGTGCCATGATAAAGATTGGCGACAAGGAAAAGGCGCGCGAATGGAAGATGAAGCTCCCGGCGGCCGTATGGGCGGGAGAGTGCCCCAAAGGTCGCTACTTCAAGTTCACCACCAAGCGTACAGGCTATGCCATCTTCGACTTCGACGACCTGAAGGAGGAGCAGATTAGTGCCGCTCGACAGCTCCTCGAGGTCTTCCCCTGGATAGTGGCAATACACGTCACGGCATCGGGTCGCGGACTGCGTGTTGTGGCTAACATCGGACTGGTGCACATCGACGTCTATCGCGATGCCTACGGGCAAGTGGCATCCCGCCTTCGCGACCTCACCGGTCTGGAGCCCGACATGGCCTGCAAGGACTTTGCCCGTGCCAGCCTCGCCTCCTACGACCCCGACATCTATTTCAACCCCGATGCCACCGCCTTCCCCTATCCCGACGCCTCCAACCCCCTGAACTACGTCCCCGCCACAGGCCCCGACACCTCCGAGGACTTCCGCTATCTGCAAAACCCCGTCACACAGGCACTCGCCTTAGGCTATCAGACGGAGCCATCCCGTCCCGCCCCCGCTCCTCAGGCAGACCCCTCCACAGCCCCCGATGTTGATGCCGTGATCAACCGCTTCTTCTATACCCACCCTTACGTCCATGGCAGCCGCACACGCACCATGCTCAGCCTGGGCCGGTACATCCGCTGGCGGAAAGTCCAGCCCTGGCAGCTCGGTCAGGCCATAGCCACAGCATGTGCCCGCGGCGTAGAGCCCGGCATCACCCCCAAGGAGATAGAACGCGCCGTCCGTTGGGGCTATGAACATGGCGACGAAGGCGGAAAAGAGCAGACAAATTGGGTTCACAAGGGTCACAATTCCTATATGACCCCAAATTCTCCCGTAACATCCGTCAACAACCCTGACAATGAAGAAATTACGGAGGACGAAAAGGAAGAGGAAGATATAATTGAGGACCAATGCGCCCAATTCCGCGACGACATTTTCGATACCCTTCCGGAGGAGATAAAGAAACTCCTTGTAGTGGCAAAGGATAGGAAGGAAAGAGACATCATCCTCTTAGGCATACTCACCGTGTCAAGCACATTGTTTCCTGCCCTTTGGACCATCTACGGCAATAAGAAATATTCAGCCCATATCTATACATACATAGTCGCCGCGGCCGGAGCGGGTAAAGGCGGGGCAATGAACGGAGTGCTCCTTGCCAAGAAGACAGACCGTGAGCTCGAACGCATATATACGGCATCAAGGAAAGAATACGAGAAGAAGTGCATAGAATGGGACATGGAGCTGAAATCAGCCATGAAGGAACATAGGCTGCCCGACATGGATAAGAAGCCCGAAGAGCCCGTACACCAGATTATCATTTCCACTCCCAACTCCTCCAAGAGCCAGATGATAATCAATATCAGGAACTCGGGCGAGGTAGGGATAGTCATAGTCTCCTCCGAAGGCGATGTGCTGACCGAGACACTGCATTGCGATTTCGGCAATCTGGCGGCCGAACTGCGTATGTTCTTCCATCATGAGGAAGTACGCCAGCATTTCAAGATAGACAAGGAACAGATTGTCATACCCCATCCACATGTGGCAATGCTGCTCACCGGTACACCCGAGCAGGTGGTATCCCTCATCAGGAATACAGAGAACGGTCTCTTCAGCCGTTTCCTCTTCTATGCCATGAGCGAGGAACCGGTATGGAAATCACAGTCGCCTTACAAAGGAAACGGCGGTATCGACATAGAGGAACTGTACGGCGAAGTTGGAGAAAAACTGAAAGCTAACTATTTCAATATCCTTGGCAAGGAAATAAAGATAAACTTCGCGCCTGAGCAATGGGAAATACTTGACAGTGTGTTCGAGACCGAGCTTGGCATAGTGTCGGCCGAAGGTGAAACGAATGCCACAGCCATAGTGAAAAGATACGGACTTATCACCATGCGCATAGCCATGACCCTGTGCGGCTACCGTATCATGGAGGCAGGCTGGCAGATAACAGAATACACGTGTCTGGACGAAGACTTCCTCACCGCTCTTCACATCGTACTGACATGCATGAAACATGCGAACCATGTTTCCACCATGATGAACAATACGGCATCAAGAGGCAAAGTGAAGAATTTTTACAAGCTTCTCCCTGTCCTCGACAAGATGCCGGATAAATTTAGGTTCACCGATTACAAAAATGCGGTCGAAACAGCGGGTTTCGGACCTTCTGCGGCAAAACGTTCCTTGAAAAAATACATCATAACCGGCTTATTGACAAAGGATAACGGTGTTTACAGGAAGACGGGTAAGCTGAAAAAAAGGTTCAATTAGAAAAAGTGAACCCGGTGAACCCTGACTGAGGATTTCGGACCGCTGAATCCCTCTCCAAAACACGGGCAAATTCCATCCCAAACGCGGGCAAGTTTCACCTTAAACTTGCCCGCGTTTTTTCATAAAACCGAAGAAGGAAAAAACCGTACCACAGCGGACAAACTGCCAACATACCCTTAAAATCACTTGACCGTCTGCCCCATTTTCAGTATCTTTACGTAAAATAAAACATAAGGATCTATGACAAACGGACAGACACAGCAGGCTGAACACACCTTCCGCCCGCGCACCTACAAGAAGAACGAACTGGCCATGATGTACTTCCCCGACGTGTCGAAAGACGCCGCCTCGCGCAACTTCCGCCGATGGATAAGGCAGTGTCCCGACATGCAGAAGGAACTCCGCGCCATCGGCTACGACAAGAACCGCCAGTACCTGCTCAAGGCAGAAGTGGAAGTAATAGTAAAGTATCTGGGCGAACCATACTAAGGTTCACCGGATACTTTTTTAATGCATAATCCCCCCTTTCCGTTCATTTTCTCCCGTATAATTTGATTTATCGTTATAAAATGACTATTTTTGTAAAATGAGCTTTTAATTGTCCACTAAAAGCCAACAACTAAAAACCAACAACCAACAACTCTCAACTCTTAATTTTTAATTTTTAATTTTTAACTCTTAATTTTTAATTATTAATTATTAATTATTAATTCACCAACATGAAATACCCTATAGGAATACAGAGCTTTGACCAGATAATCGAAGACGGTTATCTGTACATCGACAAAACAGACATGATTTACAATCTGACCCACGAGGGTAAGATATACTTCCTGAGCCGTCCGCGCAGGTTCGGCAAGAGTCTGCTGGTCTCTACACTGAAGAACTACTTCCTGGGAAGAAAAGAACTTTTCAGGGGTCTGAAGATTGATTCTCTGGAGAAGGACTGGAAGGTATATCCGGTGTTTCATATCGACTTCAATTCCACTAACTTCACTATCCGTGGAACCCTGTGGCAGAAACTGAATGGTCTGATTTGGGACTGGGAAGAGAAATATGGAGTGAGGATTCCTGAAGGTGGACTTGACCTTGGGGACAGGTTTATAAGAGTGTTGGAAGCAGCCCACAAGCGTACGGGACTGCGTGCTGTGGTCTTAGTGGACGAGTACGACAAGCCGATGCTGGACGTGCTGGATGTTGACAAGGACCTGGAGGAAGAGCACCGCAATATCCTGAAGGGCTTCTACTCCGTATTCAAGGGAGCTGACGAGCATCTGCAGTTCGTGTTCCTGACGGGTGTGACGAAATTCTCGCAGGTGAGCGTGTTCAGCGGATTCAACCAGCCCAATGACATAAGTATGCACAGGAAGTATGAAACACTGTGCGGCATTACGCAGGAGGAACTGGACACTGCTTTCAGAGAGCAGATAGAGGAGATGTCGGATGAATACAGATGTTCGTACGAGGAAATGAGGAATAAACTGAAATCACAATATGACGGGTATCGCTTCAGCGACAGAATGACGGATGTGTATAATCCGTTCAGTCTGCTTAACGCTTTCGACGCACAACGTATTTACGACTACTGGTTCAAAAGCGGCACTCCGACATATCTTATCCGCCTGTTGTCGCACGCCAACGAAAACATGAACGAGATAACGGGCAGGTATTATGCTCCTGAAGAGTTCATAGACTACAAGGCCTGCGTGGAAAAACCCCTGCCTATGATTTATCAGAGCGGGTATCTGACCATCAAGAAGTATGATATGGAAGAGAACTCATTCCTGCTGGATTATCCTAACAATGAGGTGAAGAAAGGCTTTCTGTCGCTTGTGGCAGCAGGATATTTCAACACACGCGAAAGTGTCGGCTCGTGGATAATGAGTGCGGTGGGGCAGCTTAAGAAGGGATTGATTGACGATTTCCGCGACGGGCTGATCTCATTCCTTGCAAGTATCCCATATACCATGCGCCGCAAGGAAAACGAGCGTGAGAAGGAACGTTACTTCCACTATACCTTCTATCTGATAATGCGTCTGATAAGCGTTTACACGGTATATACGGAAAAAGTACAAAGCCACGGAAGAGTGGACTGCATAGTGGAAACTCCGGACTATGTGTATATCTTCGAGTTCAAGCTGGACGGCACGGCTGAAGAGGCACTGCGGCAGATAGAGGAAAAGGGATATGCCCTGGAATACACTGCCGATAAGCGCAAGATATATAAGATAGGAGCTACTTTCTCATCAGAAACGGGAACGATAGCGGACTTTGATTATCAGGCGCACTAATACTTCCAGTCACAAAATACTACATGGGAAGACCGGGAAAACGGTCTCCCCTTTCTTTTTGTATGCCCTCAAGAAACCTTAAAACCATACTAATCCATCCTAATCCACACAATCCCTCCCCTATGCGGACAAAGGGGAACTCCGCCATATCCGGTCTCCCTACCTTTGTAGTGTAATCAGAAAGAAACCGGTTGATTAAAGATTACTACAGAGAATAATAACCATTTAAAAGAAAGGAGGTATTTATGGACAAGTATTTAACCTATTCAGTAGTAGAACGCAAAGACCCGAATACTCCGGATATTGAAGGAAAGTATTACGCGCAGGCACAAGCCCGAGGCGAGGCCGGCATCCGCGAACTCTCACAGCGCATCCAGCAGTCATGTACCGTTACCCGTGCGGACGTCATGGCAGTGCTCATAGCCCTGGAAGACGTAGTGGCCGACTCCCTTGCCAATGGCGAGATAGTCCGTTTAGGCGAACTCGGCTCACTCCAGGTCAGCCTGCGAGGCAAAGGCGCGACTTCACCCGAAGAATATCACGACGGTCTGATAGAGAAAGGAAAAATCATCTTCCGTAGTGGCGAAACCCTCACCACCATGCTCGGCACACTGAAGTATCAGAAAGTGGAACAGAAGTACAAGAAGAAGGAAGAACCATTACCGTAATAAAAACCTAAAAAAACGAATATGAAAAGAATAATCATCAGAATCCTGAAATGCATAGTGTGTATTCTCACTGGCAGTTGCAGGAACAAAGGAAAAGGAGGAGACAATGCAGAGACATGTTGATACCATCATCATCCACTGCTCTGCCACACCTCAAGGCAGCAGGCTCGAGCCTGCCGCTCTGGTCAAGATGCACCGTAAGCGAGGTTTCAACGGGTGCGGATATCACTTCTATATCCGTCGTACAGGCGAGATATGCGATATGCGTCCCGTAGAGCGCATAGGAGCCCACTGTCGCGGTCACAACGAAGGCAGCATAGGCATCTGCTACGAAGGAGGCCTTGACAGCCGAGGCAACGCCGCCGACACCCGTACTCCCGAGCAGAAACACGCCCTGAAATGCCTCATAGCCACATTGAAGAAAGAGTTCCCCATCAAAGTAATAGCGGGCCACCGCGACTTCAGTCCGGACCTGGACGGCGACGGGACGATAGAACCCGAAGAATGGATAAAGGAATGCCCCTGCTTCGATGTCAGCTCCGAGGGCTACTGATAACCCATAACTTCGGAATCCGCAAATATTAAATTATCTTTACCCCCGCCCAAAGGCGGACAAAGGGGAACTCCATAATTCTGCAGTGTGGTATCTTTGTGTCAAAGATAAACCACTAAACATTAAGGAATTATGGACAACAGTTTGAATTACTCCGTAGCAGAGAAGAAGAACCCCAGAAACCCCGGGAAAGAAGGAATGTATTACGCTCATGTCAGGACAAGAGGAGTATTAGACAAAGATGGACTGATAGACAGGATAGACAGAAGAGGCAGTGTTGGCAAACCCGACATAGTATCCGTGCTGATAAACCTGGAGGACATAGTTACAGACGCCCTGTGCAATGGCGAGATTGTCCGTTTAGGCGAATTAGGCTCCCTGTCGCTTAGCGTCAGCAGTCAAGGCTGCAAGCGCAAGGAAGACTTTTGCGGCAAGAACATCACCAAGGTAAGGACCATATTCAAGGAAGGAAAGACACTGAAGCACGGTATCGCCTGTCTGCACTTCAAGAAAGTGGAATAAAGGGACTCCCCTGCTCCGATGCCGGTGCCGTGGGGCTACTGATAACCAAATCCGCAAGTTTTCCCGCCGCAAGGCGGAATACTTGCGGATTTTTTGTCATATTTTTGCACGTCCGTAAACATAACTGTTAAAATCCTTGTTTTGAAGCTCAATCAGCCATTATAAAGTTTGAAATATCTTTACAAAGGACTACTTTTGTGACAATTTAAGGATAAATGCGGACTATCTTGCGCAGCTTTCTGTGGATGGGGAGATGTGGGAGGTAGCCGCGAAGCGTGCTTGGAAGGTAAGAAATATAAAAAAATATAAAAACAACCAATATTTAAGTTCCAACTAAACTTTTATGTCTAATTTTGAAATCAGAAATATAGATGCAGTCAAGGGAATACAAAAGTTCTATAAGCTCATCAAGGACGATATTTGCCTGATTGATGATTTCGAGGATGATTTGGAGGAAGTTTATAAATCAGAGTTGAGAAGTATCTATGCCTATATGGATCAAGTGGCTAACCTTAAGACCTTGCCGAAAACCAAATTCCATTTCTACAATAAAGATAAAGGAGGATTTAGAGAATTTGAGTTCAAAAGCAAACATTTAAGAGTTTACGGAATAGCGATAAAGGAAGGCAAATTAATAGTATTGGGAGGAACGAAAGCCAACCAAAACGATGATACGACAACTTTTAGAAGAATAAAAGAAGAATATATAAAATCAATAAAAAGATAATTATATGGACAGAAAGGAATTATTGAAAAGTCCGGAATACTGGACAGCGTCAATCCAAATGGAATTATATCGTCAGATTGAGGCTTTTATGAAAGAAAAGAATTTCAATAAGACTCAATTGGCCGAATATTTAGGTTGTTCTAAAGGATATATATCCCAGCTTTTATCGGGAGATTTTGACCATAAATTAAGCAAGTTTATCCGGTTGTCATTGGCAATCGGAAAAATTCCCGAAGTCTTTTTCACAGATGCTGATGAGTATATTCAGGAAGAATCGCAATCTTATAAGAATACAATGGTGGTATCCAAAGAATATATGTATCCATCTTTTCCATTATCAAATAAAATAGAAGACGCTGCATAATATGACAACAATACCATATAGAATAAGCGGAATAAAAACCACCCAATTCGCTTTGTTTCCGGAAAAATTTATCAATGGCAGAGAAATAACGGTACAGACATCCTTCACTTTCGGATATAGTGAGGGTTTGGACAGTATCCGGTGTATCTCAAATTTTGAATATATTCAGGATGATGATATATTGATGATTTCAGAAATACAATGTACATTCGATATAAGTCCGGAAGGTAGTGCCGAGCTTATAGAATTGAGGAAAGTTCCTGTTGATTTTCTGCGTTACATGGCAACAATAGCTACAGGTACAGCTCGTGGCATTATCCATGCTAAATCAGAGGGGACAATATTGTCAGCCATAATACTTCCTCCGATAAATCTTATTGAAGCGATAAAAGATGATTTGCCTATAAATCAGTAAAATCCATAATTTAGGAACTTCGGAATCCGCAAGTTTTTCCGCCGAAAGGCGGAATGCTTGCGGATTTTTTGTCTTATTTTTGCATGTCCGTAAACATAACTGTTAAAATCCATGTTCTGAGGCGCAATCAGCCACTATAAAGTTTGAAATATCGTTATAAAGAGCTACTTTTGTGACAATTTAAGGATAAATGCGGACTATCTTGCGCAGCTTTCATAGGGATGGAAAGGTGTGGGAGGTAGCCGCGAAGCGTGCCCGGAAGGGGAGGAAATTTAAAATAAAACTCATGGAAATAATAACAACAGACTTACTTAATTCTTTAACTGACAAAGCCCTTAAAAATGATCGATTAAGAATCAATTATAATTTTCATAAGGACTTAAGTGATAAGTGCCAGAGGCTTCTCAATGCAATGGAGCCAGGTACAGTTATGCCAATCCATCACCATAAAGTGGCAGAAATGTACATAGTACTTAGAGGCAGGTTAAAGACCAATATTTATGATGACAATAAAAATATTGTAGAGAGTTGTATTATAGATCCTAAAGAAGGAAACTTTGGGGTACAAATAGAAGAAAACAAGTGGCATTCTGTGGAAGTTTTAGAACATGGAACCGTAATTTTTGAGGTAAAAGAAGGTCCATATATTCCACACGAAACAGGTGGTATATTAGAATAAAAAATTTAAATTGTATGTTAAACAACAAAGTAGTTTTAATTACCGGAGGAACGGGTTCGTTCGGTAAAAAGTTTGTGGAAACAATATTACGTGATTATCCACAAGTAAAAAAAATTATAATCTATTCACGTGATGAACTTAAACAATTTGAATTAAAACAGAAATATCCAGAGAAGAAATATCCACAGC
The DNA here is from genome assembly GCA_944320605.1 of uncultured Phocaeicola sp. Classification (GTDB taxonomy): domain Bacteria; phylum Bacteroidota; class Bacteroidia; order Bacteroidales; family Bacteroidaceae; genus Phocaeicola. The sequence continues at coordinate 59,838 of CALUIE010000001.1, forward strand.
TTCGCTTCTTTATTGGAGATGTAAGGGATTTGGAAAGGCTTACCCGTGCTTGTGAAGGTGTTGATGTTATTATACATGCTGCAGCAATAAAACAGGTTGACACGGCAGAATATAATCCTGAAGAATGTATTAAAACCAATGTGCACGGAGCACAGAATGTAATAAAGGCAGCATTAGCTACTGGGGTACATGATGTGGTTGCTCTGTCAACTGACAAGGCATGTGCTCCTATCAACCTTTATGGGGCAACAAAGCTGACCTCAGACAAACTTTTCACAGCTGCCAACAATATCAGCGGCTCGAAAGATATACGTTTCTCAGTAGTAAGATATGGTAATGTTATGGGATCTCGTGGTTCTGTCATTCCTTTCTTTATTAATAAACGCGATTCAGGTGCATCAGAACTTCCTATTACCGATATGCGAATGACTCGCTTTAATATTTCTCTTGAAGCAGGTGTGGCTATGGTTATGTATGCTATTGGTCATCATATTGGAGGTGAAATATTTATACCGAAAATACCTTCATACCATATTAAGGATGTAGCAACTGCCATTGCCCCTAATTTACCACAGGTGGAAGTTGGTATCCGTCCTGGTGAAAAGCTCCATGAAGAAATGATTACAGTAACAGATGCATTAGATACCATTGATTTGGGTAAGTATTATGTAATTATGCCTTCTGTAAGTTTTAAGCATTCACGCGAAGAATTTATGGCTCACCATAATGCAAAATTAGTTCCTGAAGGATTCCATTACAGTTCTGATAAAAATACTGAATGGGAAACAGTTGAGTCTATGCGTGAAAAGATAAAAAAATATGTTGACCCTAATTTTGAAGTAAAATAATTATGGAACTTCCTATACCATACGGTCATCAGTATATTTCTGATGATGATATACAAGCGGTTGTATCGACATTAAAGTCAGACTATCTTACTTGTGGTCCTGCAATACCGGAGTTTGAGAAAGTTTTTGCAGAATATGTCAATGCCAAGTATGCTGTTGCTGTATGTAATGCAACAGCTGCTCTTCATATTGCAGCAATGGCATTAGGTGTAAAACCCGGTGATAATGTAATTTGTACTCCTTTGACTTTTGCGTCATCAGCAAACTGTATTCGTTTCTGCGGTGGTAATGTTAAATTTGTGGATATAGATCCGGAAACTTACTTACTTGACATAAATAAGCTGAAAGAAACATTGGCTGCTGCCCCTAAAGGAACATACAAAGGTATGGTGCTTGTAGATTTTGCAGGTTATCCCCATAATATGGAAGAATACCGCAAAGTAGCAGATGAATACGGAATGTGGATTTTGGAGGATGCTTGTCATGCACCTGGAGCTTGGTTTACTGACTCTACAGGTGAAAAGGTATATTGTGGATCAGGAAAATATTCAGATATTACTGTATTCTCATTCCATCCAGTAAAACATATTACAACAGGTGAAGGTGGTATGGCATGTACACAGAATAAAGAATTATACGACAAAATGGCTCTTTATCGTACACATGGTATTACTCGCGATATTTCCAAACTGCAACGTCAGGATGGTCTATGGTATTATGAAATGCAGGAGTTGGGGTATAACTACCGCATTACTGATATGCAGGCAGCATTGGGAACATCGCAGATGAAACGTGCCAGAAAGAACGTAGAAATCAGACGTGAATTGGTGAAAAAATATAACGATGCATTTAAAGATATACCTGGTATAAAAACTCCATACGAAGCTTCTAATGTTTATCATGCATATCATCTATATATTATTCAAGTAGAAGACCGTTTGGGATTATATAATTTCTTACGCGAAAATCAGATTTTTGCTCAGGTTTTATATTACCCTCTTAATTTAATGCCTTATTACAAGAATTTAGGAAATAAAGAAGGGGATCTTCCGGTAGTTGAAGAATATTATAAACATTGTTTGGCTCTTCCAATGTTTCCTACACTTACTAAAGAACAGCAGAATTTAGTTATTGAAAAAATCCTAAAATTTTTAAGTAGATGAAAATTAAATTTGTTAAAGATCTGACGAATGAAGAGTCATCACTTTTTAAGTCTTCAGAATTATATAATTTAATATGTTCTGATTATTTAATGTGCGATATACACCAAATGTATTATAAAGAGTACTTTGGAGTTAAATGGCAGGATTTTAGTATTGTAGCTTATGATAATGAGTTATTTTATGCAGCTGTTTACATATATAGCAATCTTGACGACAATAAGTTGACATACTTTGGGTTTCCATGTAAGATGTTCAGGTTACAATATTTACCAAATAACATAGTGAATAAAGCATATCAAGAGATATATGCAAAAATAAAAGTTATCTCTACAGAAAATGAATATAGAAACATATTGATAGAACATGATCCACTATTGACACACAAACTATCTGTTAATGAAAACTTTAAATTAATATTTGAATATAATTCAAATATTGACCTCTCACTATCAGAAAATGAAATAAAAGCAAACGTAAGAAAGAGTTACAAATCGTTAATAAATTGGGGTAAGAATAAAATGGATATTAAGGTTTATGATTATAACAATATAAATCCTGAATTAATGGAAGAATTTGAGAACTTTCATATAAAAGTTGCCAAACGTAGGACTAGAAGCCATGAAAGTTGGATGATGCAATACGAGGCTGTTAAGCAAAATATGGGCTATGTTGTTAACGGATATTACGAGAACGAATTAGTTTCGTCGGTCTTAGTTCTTAATGGTAAGGAACAGGCATATTATGGTGTAGCTGTGAACAATAGAGATTTAATGTCTGAAAATAGGCCAATAGGTCATGCAGTGTTAATGGAAGCTATATATGAAGCCAAGAGAAAAGGAATGAGGATATTTCATCTTGGTAACGTTACTCCTAGTGATGATAAAAAAATAAATGATATAGCAAAATATAAAAAGGGATTTTCATCGTCATTAGATGTCAAGTTAATTGTAGAAGCATCAATATGATATGGATTCAATAAAAAAAATAGTTTTAGGAACAGTTCAGTTCGGTTGCCAATATGGGATTAATTCAGAAGGAAGACCTGATACCAGAATGGTATCAGAGATTTTGGATGAAGCATGGAAAGGAGGAATTTCAATACTTGATACTTCTGCAGCGTATGGGAATGCAGAGGAAATACTGGGTAAAGTAAAAGCTGCTGAAAAGTTTCAACTAATCTCAAAGTATCCTAAATGTGATAAGACTGTACGTGAAACTTTTGAAAGTTCATTGAATAAATTGAGGTGCTCTAAACTTTATGGTTATTTGCTTCACCATTTTTCTGTATATACAGAAAATAAAGATATATGGAAAGACTTTATAAAGTTGAAGAATGATGGTAAGGTAGAGAAAATAGGATTTTCTTTATATGAACCTCATGAGTTAGATTTGATTACAAAGGATGGAATACCTTTCGATTTAATTCAGATTCCTTACAATATTTTCGATCGTCAGTTTGAAAAATATTTTGAGATTTTAAAAGAGAAAAATGTTGAAATTCATGTACGTTCAACTTTTCTTCAGGGTTTGTTTTTTAAAGATCGAAATGCTCTTCCAAACAAACTTCTTCCTTTAAGACCTTATTTAGTCAAGTTAGATGATTATGCAACGGCTTCAGGTTTAAGTTTGGCAGAAGTTGCTTTGAACTACAATATTCAAAATCCAAATATTGATGGTGTTCTTATTGGTGTTGATACCAAGGAACAGCTACTTACAAACTTCAAATCGATTTCAGATAGTAAAATAGAAGTTTCAATTGATGTAAAAGAGACAGAATTATTAAAACCAATTAATTGGAATTAATTATATGAAAGTATTAGCTATTACACAGGCTCGTTACGGTTCAACCCGTTTACCTGCTAAAATTTTGAAAGAGGTAGATGGAAAAACCCTATTAGAAATCCACCTATCCAGAATAATTCAGGCCAAGAAAATAAACCAAATAAAGATTGCCACAACGGATGAAGAGGGTTCTAAGTTTATTATAGCTGTAGCAGATAAACTTGGAATAGCTTATCATAAAGGGTCTGTTGAGGATGTGTTGACTCGTTTTTATGCTACCGCTGAACCTGAACATCCTGACTATGTGGTTAGATTGACATCTGATTGTCCTTTGATAGACCCTTCTGTCATTGATGATGTAATTCAATATGCAATTGATGGTAATTATGATTATGTTCATACTGACCCGGAATGTTTCCCTGATGGATTAGATACTGAAGTTTTTAAGTTCTCTGCTTTGGAAAAGGCTTTTAATGAGGCAAATTTAAAATCTGAGCGCGAACATGTTACCCCTTATATCTGGAAAAATGGTTCAGCATACGGAGGTAAAATATTCAAGTCTGCAAATTATCAGAATAAATTAGGTAATTACAATGCAAAAGAATATCGGATTACAATTGATGAACCGGAAGATTTTGAGGTAATAAAGAGTCTTATCCAAAATCTCGGAATAAGTAGAAATTGGAAAGAATATATTGATTACTTAGAGGAACATCCGGAAATTAAGGGGCTCAACAGTAAATTCGATTACAATGAAGGATATGAAAAATCATTAAGAAACGACAAAAAAATTAAGTGAATATGGGAAAAGGTCAAGATTTATATAAAAAGGCAAAGAAATTGATTCCAGGCGGAACATCATTATTGTCAAAAAGACCAGAACAGCTTCTTCCTGAGAACTGGCCTGCATACTATTCAAAATCCAAAGGATGTAAAGTTTGGGATCTTGATGGAAGAGAATATATTGATTGTGGTTTAATGGGTGTTGGAACTAATACATTAGGATATGCACGTGATGAAGTAGATGAAGCTGTAATGAAGGTTGTTCGTGATGGTAACCTTACAACTTTCAATTGTCCAGAGGAAGTTTATCTTGCAGAAAGACTGATAGAAATGAATCCTTGGGCAGGTGGTGTTCGCTACACTCGTGGTGGCGGTGAGGCAAACTCTATGTGTGTACGTATTGCACGAGCTTATACCGGTAAAGATAAAGTTGCTATATGTGGTTATCATGGTTGGCATGATTGGTATGTATCTGTAAATTTGGGCGAAAGTGACGCGCTTGCCGGACATCTTCTTCCAGGTATTCCTACAGCAGGAGTACCGAAAGGACTTCGTGGTACTTCTATTCCATTTCATTATAATGATTTCGATGAACTTCTTGAAATAGTAAATAAGAATCCGGATTTAGCAGCGATAAAAATGGAAGTATGTCGTAATTTTGGTCCTGAAGAAGGATATCTTCAAAAGATACGTAACTTATGTGATGAAAGAGGAATTGTTTTAATATTTGATGAATGTACTAGTGGATTCCGTGAAACATTTGGTGGACTTCATAAAAAATATGGTGTATATCCGGATATGACTATCTACAGTAAAACTATGGGGAATGGTTATGTAATAGCAGCTGTACTTGGTAAGAAAGAAATTATGGAATCTGCTCAAGGTTCGTGGATTAGTTCAACTTTTTGGACCGATAGAATAGGACCTACTGCTGCCTTGGCAGCACTTGATGTAATGGAAAAAACTAAATCTTGGGAGTATATTACTGAAATAGGTAAACAGAATAAAGCACGTTGGCAGGCTTTGGCGGATAAATATGGTTTGAAAATTAACCAATGGGGTATCCCCGCATTAGCGGGCTATACTTTTGATTCTCCTAATGCCCTTGCCTATAAAACATACGTTACACAGGAGATGTTAAAGAAAGGATATATTGCCGGAACTTCCATGTACACATCTTTAGCTCATACACCGGAAATTCTCAATGGATATTTTGAAGCTTTAGATCCTATATTTGCTGATATTCGTGAATTTGAGGACGGTAGAGATGTTATGAAGGCTCTTGATGGACCTGTTTGTCAGGCAGGATTTAAACGTCTCAACTAAGACTGATGACAAAACGTAGAGTATATTTCAGAGCAGATGCAAGTGCCAGTATAGGATACGGACATTTTGTTCGTTCTTTGGCACTTGCCGATATGCTCAAGGATGATTTTGATTGTACTTTCTTTACACAGACTCCTACTGATTACCAAATAAGTGAAATGGAAAAAGTGTGTAAGTATAAATCTCTTCCCTCCAATGATACTAAATTTGATGTTTTTCTTGATTTATTGAAAGGTGATGAGATAGTTGTCTTAGATAATTATTTTTTTTCTACTGATTATCAACGAAAAATAAAGGATAAAAGGTGCAAGCTTGTATGTATTGATGATATGCATGATAAGCATTATGTAGCTGATATAGTAATTAATCACGTATTAACAGACGAAAAGTTATTTTCAGTGGAGTCATATACCAAACTTGCGCTAGGTTTAGAGTATGCACTATTAAGAAGACCATTCTTGCAACCTCTGTACAATAATAAAGAGGAAGGTCATTGGTTCGTCTCTTTTGGAGGAACAGATTATGATAATATGACTGCAAAATTTGTTGAATTATTGGATTCTAGCCCCAAAGTTAAATCTATCACTGTAGTTGTTGGTGATTCATATAAATATCGTGACTCATTAGAACTTTTTAATAAGATAGAAATTAGAAAAAATCTTACAGCTAACGAAATGCAGCGAGAAATGTGTCGTGCACAATATGCTGTATTGCCTTCAAGTTCAGTATGCATTGAGGCTATTGCATGTGGCTGTAAAATAGCAAGTGGGTACTTTGTGGATAATCAACGTGAGTATGCTGATTTATTATCTTCTCAAAAATATGTTTATCCATTAGGTAATCTTTATAATTATCATGATGATACTTTTATAAGTGAAATAGAAAACTACAGTTTTCGCATAGCTGGTAATTTTACGGCTATTCCAGATAGATATATTAAACTTTTTAAAACACTATAAGATGTCAAATTTCCCGATGAGTTTTGAAACAAAACACTTTTGTTTTGTGAATTATACACTGCTTTCGGAAGATGATTTACAATCTATTCTTCAAGCTCGCAATCATCCTGAAATTGCATGTTGGATGGAAAATACTGAACCTATCTCATGGGAATCACATATAAATTATGTTCGTTCTTTAAAGGAAAAGTTTGATAGAATATATTATGGCGTATTCAATAAAGAAGGTGAAATTATTGGTTCACAATCACTCAATCCATTAAAGACTTATATTGAGGGTGAATCAGGGTTATATTTATTTCCTGACTTTAAGGGTAAAGGATTAGGGAAATTAATGAAAAAGGAATTTATAGAATATATATTTGATAATAATCTTTTAAATACCATTACAGAAAAAGTTAAGCATTCTAATATAAGAAACAAAGAATTAAATATTTCTCTTGGTTTTGAATTGACTAATCAAGATGAAAAATATTCTTATTTCATTCTAACAAAAGAAAGATATTTAATGTTAATAAAATCAAGTGTTAAATGAAGAAAACATTAGTTGTAGCTGAATTATCAGCTAATCATGGTCATAAACTGGAAACCGCATTAGATTCTATCCGTGCTATTAAGAATACTGGAGCAGATGCAATTAAAATACAAACATATACAGCTGATACTTTGACTCTTAATTGTAGAAAGCCTGATTTCAAAATTGCTTCTGATACTCTATGGGATGAAAAGTATTACTATGATTTATATGAAGAAGCATATACACCTTGGGAGTGGCATGATGCAATCTTCAAAGAAGCAAAGAAACAAGGACTAATATGTTTCTCAACTCCTTTTGATAATACAGCTGTCGATTTCCTTGAATTACTTGATAATCCTATCTATAAAATTGCAAGTTTCGAGATTACTGATGTTAACCTTATAAGATATGCAGCAAGTAAAGGTAAACCAATGGTAATATCAACTGGTATCGCAACTATAGAAGATATTGAACTTGCTATTAAAGCATGTAAAGAAGTGGGAAATGATGATATAACATTATTGCGATGCGTTTCTGCTTATCCTGCTCCTTTAGAAAATGTGAATCTTCAAACAATGGTAGATATGAAAGAACGTTTTGGCGTTAAGGTTGGTTTATCAGACCATACAATGGGTTCAGATGTAGCAATTGCAGCAGTAGCATTAGGGGCGGAAATGGTAGAAAAGCATTTTATTATGGACAGAAACATAGGTGGTCCAGATGCTGCATTCTCAATGAATACAGAAGAATTCTTTGCGATGGTTACTTCCATTAGAAATGTTGAAAAGGCTATTGGACAGGTTTATTATCCCTCAGATATAACAACTATAAAAGGACGAGATTTTTGTCGCTCTCTCTATATTGCAGAAGATATGAAGGCTGGAGATATTTTAACAGAAAAAAACCTGCATTCTGTTCGTCCAGGTTATGGACTTCATCCAAAATACTTAAATTACTGTTTAGGCAAGAAAGTAAATAGAGATTTGAAGAAAGGAACAAGAATGAGTTTGGATTTTATTGATTAACATTTTATAGATTAATCATATGACAAATATTTGCTTTATAGCTAATTTCTACAAAACTGATACAATGATTGTAGTTGCAGAGTATTTAAAGAAGTATAACGTAAATACTTTTTGGATTATACCTAAAAAAAGACAATATGATAGATTGCTAAAGATGTATGACAAAGAAAACCTATTATTAATTGATAGGAGCTTGATAGAATTATCATCTGCACCTATGGGCGATTTTAAAATTAATGAATTACTATTCGGTGATAGAGTTTGGAAATATGAGAAAAAAGAAGGCAAAAAATATTTGCTCAATATACAAAAACCTATTTTTGATTTTATAACAAAAAACAATATTCATTTAATATTTGGAGAATCAACATGGGCGCATGAGCTTTTAATACACAGAATGTGTAAAGGTTTAAAAAACATGAGATGTTCTTTTTACTCGTATTTTGTAGCTAGAGTTCCAAATGGAAAAATCTTTTTCAATAATGATGAAAAAGATACTTCACCAATTCTTATTGATAAAGATAATTTAAGTTCATATAAGATAGAACCTATTAAAGTTGAAATACCTGATTATCTAAAAAAGAATGATATTGATTTAAAGAAAAAAATGTCTTTGAATGGAATTTTAAAACGTTTTCGTTTATTTATTACTAATGAAAATATTGAACCGACAGATCCAAATGTACATACTAATAGAATTAGAAGAATGAAGGTTGTTGGTAAAGAAATATTTAATCAGATTACTTATCCTATTTTTGTAAAGAGAGAAAAGGCAGAAAATGTATATAATACAAACTTCGTTTTTTTTGGATTTCATAAACAACCGGAAGCTTCTATAGATGTATGTGGAAGATATTTTGAGAATCAATATGAAAATGTTGTTAATATATGGAGGCAATTGCCTAACGATTGGAAACTTGTAATCAAAGAACATTCAAATGCAATCGGGGATAGGAGTGTTTCTTTTTTTAGGAAATTACAGAAGTTGCCTGGAGTAATTTTAGTGGATGAATATGCTGATTCGTTAGAGTTGATAAAACGCTGTAAGGTAGTAATTACAAATACAGGTACAATGGCACTTGAAGCTGCATTGATGCGTAAACCAGCCATTACTTTATCAAAAGTTGCATTTAATAAATTAAATTATTGTCGTCATTGTACATGGCAGGATTTTGAACAGTATGATTCTCTTGAAACATTGATAAAAGAAATCGAACAAATGCCAGATAACAGAAAAGAGTATGCTGAATATGTTCAGAAAAACTCTTTTGACTGTAATTTTACCGATGTCGTAAGTGACCCGAATGTATTGGATAATGACAATATATTAAAGATTGTGAGTTCGTTTTTATCCTTGATAAAATACAATGAGAAATTATACGAAACACATAAAGGATAACAAAGAACTATTGCTTTTTATAGCATTGAGCTATATTGATAAAGCTCTTATTTTTTTAGTTCCTTTAAGTATATTATTTTTCTATGATAATTATAATTCTTATAATGATGTAGAATATATTTACGGAATTGCCAATATGGTAATTCCATTATTTAGTTTTCTTTCTACGTATGGTTTTTATAGTTATAAAGAAAGTACGAAAAGAGAAGAGGAACGAGAAAAATATATAATGTATTCCAGCTTATTGATTTTGCTATGTTATATAGTTATGTTCTTACTATTCATTATTAATTCATGTATAGAACAAAGTAAGATAAGTAATCTAATTTTAATATTAGTAAGTATCAGAACTATTTATTTATTATATATTTCGAACTATAGTACATATTATCGTCTAATTGACATTCCTTCTAAAATACTTGGATATAGTATTTTTACCAGTCTATTAACTTTATTCTTGTTATTTATCACAAGTTACATTGATAATAAATACATTCTGGCTAGTGTTTTTTTACCACAGCTTTTACTGACTCTGAAATTAAAGATATATGGGGGCATTAGAATGTGTATATTAAATTTTGTAACATATCTGAAGAAAGCATTGATATTTTCTTTACCAATCATAATAAATGCATTTATTGTGGCATTTGTTATGAATTATGGAAAAGTGTACGCATATAATAAACTCTCTGAATATGATATGTATTGCTTATCATTTATATTAAGAATTTCGATGATTGTATCAATGATGAGTAGTTCACTTATTGCTTTTTATAGTAAAAATATATATTTGAATGGATATACAAAGAATTTCATTATTAAATATTCAATATTTATGTGTATAGCTTTTATATCTATTATATTATTTCTTTTTGTATATAATATCTATAGTGAAAAAGTTATAACAATAAATATGCCAGTGGTACTAATCCTATTATATTCTGCTATTCATTCAATATCATCTGTTTTTGATTCGTATTTTGGTAGAAATAATAAAAATCATATAATACTGATTGTATCTACAATATCATGTATAGTATATGTCCTATTTCTAACTATTATCGATAAAATTACAATTCTGACAATATCATTATCAATGATATCTTATATTATATCTTATTTAGTAATTATCATACTGTATATATTATGTCAAAAATCGAGGAAAGTTGCGGAATTATAAAAAATATAAAAATAGGAGACTATATTGTTTCCATTTGCTTCAAAAAGCCTATATATAATATACAAAACAAAGAGGTAACAAACAATACTATCAATTTGGATGAAATAGATCGATTGGTAAATGATGCATTTAAAGAATGCATATATTCCTATAACCGATAATAATTACGCCACCTATACTATTTATAATTGTTTATATATGTCAAAATTAAAAAAAACAGTAAGTCTTGTCATATCTTTATTCCCTTTTAGTAGGATAAGAATTTTCTTATATAATAATATATTAGGGTACAATATCAGTTATAAGTCTAATATCGGCTTTTTTAATTTAATTTGTTGTAAACATTGTATCATAAAGAATGGGATAATAGGAAATTTTAACTATATAGATACAAAAGAGTTTTTTCTTGATGAAGGTGCCAAGATAACATATATGAATAAAATTTGTTATATGCATTCTGTTGTTATGAATAGAGGAAGCCATATAAACAGACGAAATCATGTCATTGGATTTGAATACAATGAAAATAGTAAACTGATAATGGGGGATAATTCATTATTTACTGTATCACACCATATAGACTGCACATCTACGGTTACTTTGGGGCATGATGTCGTTTTCGGTGGAAATTGTTCACAGATATGGACACATGGATTTGATGTTTATCGCAATATGATAGTAAAGGATATAACCATAGGTGACAATGTGTATATTGGATCAGCCTCATTTGTACTGGGGGGGGTGAGAATAACTGATAAAGTGTCAATCGGGGCAGGAACAATCGTAAGCAAATCAATAACAACTCCAGGTTTTTATGTTTCATCAGAGTTGATAAAGAAGAAATGAATAAAATAGATATTAATGGTAAAACTTTTGAAAGAAAACATATATATCTTTTGTATATATATTGTTTAGACTTTCTGTTATTACTGTTTGGATTATATAATATATTATCTATAACAGGTATGATAACAATTGTATATGGTTACTATTTGTTAATAAAATACAAATCTATAGCCAGCGTAATTCCTATGATATGCCATTCATATATTATAAGTGGTTATATTTTCCCCGGACCTTTTAATTATGATATATTCAATACCTTACAAAAATATATTTCTATTATATTATATATAATTCTCAATATTAATTCTATAAATATGAAAGAATTAACAAAATATAAATATACTAGGATATATATTATTTTAATTGGAATACATTTTATTTTTTCTTTTAATGACGCAATACCATTATTGGGAAAATCTTATTTGCCATTGATTCTTTTTCTTATAATCTCTCTTGGTATAATAAATAAAGATAAAGTCATTAATTCTAAATTTATCTTGAAATACTTTAGAATTGTTTCAGTAATTTCTTTTGTAACATATTTTTTCCCAAATTATCCTGATATTATATCGAATTTGTTTAGTTCTGGTAATCTATTTGGAGGAATTTCTGTGGATGATTACAATATGTCTTTTATGGGTATTATAAGAAACCATGGTATATATATGGATCACAGAATTATGGGAATATTCTCATATCTATATTTGTATGTAGCAGTAAGGGCAAAAGATAATAATAAATTTTTAGATATAATGCTATCATTAATTTGCATAATATCTACTGCAAGTAGAGGAAGTTTTGTTGTATATTTTGCTATATTATTAGCATATCTTCTGAAAGAAAAGCAAATTAAAATATTATCATTTTCTATTTTATCATTATTTTTTGTGGTATTTTTTGGATTATTATCTTTAGAAAGTAATGATAAACAGTTTCTTGAATCCTTTAATTTATCTAATAAAGAAAATGCTTTGAGTCAACGTAGTATATTTGCAGATTATAGCATTAATTCGTTTAAAGAAAATCCATTGTTTGGAAATGGATATGGATATCTTACAGCTAATAATGGTAATAAAAGATTTATTTATGCGAGTAAGGATGTAATATATGAAACAGTATCTGATGCATATTTATTTAGTACCTTGGGGGAAATTGGATTAGTTGGTTTTATTTTGTTTATTCTCAGTACCAAAGAAATATTTTTAAAAAAGAAAGATATTATTTCAATAGCTTTTTTAATAGCATATTTAATACAATTAACAGGTACTGACATACCAAATATGTATATGAATTATTGTTTTCTTCTAATCATAACAAATCATTTACAATTGTATTCAAAAAGTAAAAATGAAATATATGAAACTGCTAGTTGATGCACATGTTTTTGATGGTAAATATCAGGGGACTCGTACATACCTACAAGGTATTTATTCCTATATGACAAAAAATAAAGATATAGACTTTTATTTTGCGTCTAAAAATATTGTAAACATACAAAGAATTTTTGGTGAAGCAGAGAATATTCATTATATCCAATTGAAATCGTCAAACAAGATATTCAGATTGGCTTTTGAGTTTCCCAAGATAATAAAAAAATACAAAATAGATTATGCACATTTTCAGTATATAAGCCCTATTATAAAATGTTGTAAGGAGATTGTGACAATACATGATATTCTATTTATTGATTTTCCACAATACTTCCCACTAAGTTACAGAATAAAAAATTCATTGTTATTCAGACGTGCTGCAAATAGGGCTGATATATTATTGACTGTATCAAATTATTCAAAAGAGGCTATAACAGAACATTTTGGAATAAATAATGAGAAGATTTATATAACTCCAAATGCTGTATTATCTCTTGAAAATGAACAGGAACTACCCGATATTAAGAAAAAATATAATATTGACAAATATATACTATCCGTAAGTCGCATTGAACCAAGGAAAAATCATCAATTATTATTAAGGGCATACGTTGAACTGGAATTATATAGGCAGGATATAAAGTTAGTATTAGTTGGAGCTTTAGATTTGAAAAATAAAGAATTCAATGATTATTATAAGAAACTTGGAGAGGAAATAAAAAGTAATATATTAATAATGCAGGTTCCTTATCCGGAACTTGTTTCTTTATACAAGAATGCATTATTATTTGTTTTTCCATCATTTGCAGAAGGTTTTGGTATCCCTCCTATTGAAGCCATTACATTCGGTTGTGAGACTTTATGCTCTGATCAAACTGCGATGAAAGAGTTTGACTTTATGGGTGATAATTTCTTTTCTCCATATAGCTTGGAAGAATTAAAAAAGAAAATTATACTGCATTTAAACAAAAAAAATACGGAAAAACAACTCTTAAGTATTAATGAAAAATATAATTGGGATAAAATCAGTGATAATTTCTACAACCTTTTGATTGGTTTTGATTCTAATCAGAAAAAATAAAATCAGGTAATTTATGAAAATCGCATTTATAAGCACACGAGGCATACCAAACAATTACGGAGGTTTCGAACAGTTCGCTGAATATATATCTGTAGGCTTAGCCAAAAGAGGACACGAAGTGGTGGTTTACTCACCTCACTTTCATCCGTACAAAAAAGATAACTATAAAGGTGTTCGCATAAAACATATATATAGCCCGGAGACATGGATGGGAAGTTCTGTGGGAAGTTTCTTCTATGACTTTTCATCGCTGAAAGACGCACTTAAGAAAGAAAAATTCGACATCATATACGAGGCGGGATATACAAGTATAGTACCTGCATATATATGGTTTAACGTGAAGAACATTAAATATCCTATCTTCACAACAAATATGGATGGTCTGGAGTATAAACGTACCAAATTCAACAAATGGGTACAGAAATTTATATTCTGGGAGGAAAGGACTACAGTGAAGCATAGCCACTACCTGATAGCCGACAATATGGGTATCCATGATTATTATAAGGAGAAATATGGCAAGGAAAGCAAGTTCTTAGCGTATGGAGCTGATATACATGATAATTACAATGTGGAGTATCTGAAGGAATTTAACCTGACGGAGAACGGATATTACTTATTAGTAGCAAGACTGGAGCCGGAAAATAACATAGTAATGGCTATAGACGGATATCTGGCTTCGAAAGAAAATGGTAGGCGTCCTCTTATTATAGTAGGTAAGACAAATACGCCACATGGTAAAGAACTTGTCGCTAAATATGGGAATGAGAAGAATGTACGTTTTGTGGGCGGTATTTATGATTTTGATAAACTGAACTCTATAAGACACTTCTCGTTTGCTTATTTCCACGGACACAGTGTGGGAGGTACTAACCCTTCCCTACTTGAAGCTATGGCGTCTGACTGTTTCATATTGGCGAATGATAATATATTCAACAGGGCTGTATTGGGCGAAAACGCATTGTACTATCCGGACAATTCATGCGTGAAAACCATGCTTGATGATATTGACGGACTGGCAGATAAATACAAGAATGATTTCATAGCCAATAACTTAGAGGTGATACGCAAGGAGTATTCATGGGAAAAGTTAGTGGACGAGCATGAAAAATATTTTTTGTGGTTGCTTGAAGAACATAAAAGAAAAGGATAATCTGAATGGATAAATTTACGCATCAGTTTCTCTCACTTCTGAAGGTTTCACTGTGTGATGATAGGCCTAATCCGAAAGATTTTGAAAATACTGACTGGAACTGGATTTTCAAAATGGCACAGAAACAGACTGTTATTCCATTGATATTGGACGGACTGTCTGCACTGCCCAAAGAAGTACATCCGGGAATGCCACAGAAAATGAAGATGATGGCATACGTGCAGTCTGTAGAGAAAACTAACCTGAAACACAGACAGGTAATAGGGAGAATAAACGGTATTCTTAAGGAAAACGGCATTGAAGTTGTCTTTATGAAGGGACAAACCACTGCTTTAAGATACCATAATCCTTTACACAGGCAACCGGGGGATATTGACTTTGTGGTTGACAAATCAAAGTTTGATGAAACGCTTGATATATTGGATAAAATAGGGAGAACGGACAGGGAACTGATACATGAACATCACGGGATGGCTTACGTAGAAGGTATCCCTATTGAGCCTCACTACAAGATTCATAATTACCAAAGACCGTCAACAGACAGGGTAATTCAAAAACTGTTCAATGAGGTTTTCCCTTCTGAATTGATTTATACGGATATTGACGGATATGAGATACCGATACTCCCTCCTACCTTCGAGAGTGTGTTCTTGATAAGTCACATGGTAAACCATATTTATGAGGAAGGACTTGGATTAAGACAGGTGATAGATTATTCTTTGTTTTTGAAAAAAAACGGCATGGTCATAGACTGGAAGCGGCATGAAGAATACCTGAAAGAGATGAGAATGACAAAGGCATGGCGAATTTTCACTTGTTTGTGTGTTGAGTATCTTGGACTTGAAACTGATGCTGCAATAAAGGATTTCTCCAATAGAGAAAAGAAAGATGCCAAAAGATTGTTTGAGGACATTATGAGGTTAGGAAACTTCGGGCGTGGTGAATACGTTTTCAGACATGATGGTATGATGGATGCTTTATCGAACTATTTATGGGTGGTAAAGAGATGTTTAAAAATGGGGTTTGTATGTCCGAGTGAAGCTGCGTGGTGGATTATATCGAAGCCTATAAGGTTTATAAATAAGAAAATATAAAAATCTATATAACTAAAAGACAAAACAGTATGAAAGGAATCGTATTGGCAGGTGGTAGCGGAACAAGACTGTATCCTATCACAAAAGGCGTGAGCAAACAGATGCTTCCGGTGTTTGACAAACCGATGATTTATTATCCTATTTCCGTGCTAATGCTGGCAGGAATAAGGGAGATTCTGATAATATCCACTCCATACGACTTGCCGGGATTCAAACGTCTGTTAGGTGACGGAACGGAATTCGGCGTAAGATTTGAATACGCGGAACAGCCTTCGCCGGACGGTCTGGCACAGGCTTTCATAATAGGAGAGAAATTCATAGGTAACGACTCGGCTTGTCTGGTTCTTGGTGACAATATATTCCATGGAGCCGGTTTCAGCGGAATGCTGAAAGAGGCTGTACGCACTGCCGAGGAAGAGAAGAAAGCTACTGTATTCGGCTATTGGGTGAGCGATCCGGAACGTTATGGTGTGGCTGAATTCGACAAGCAGGGTAACTGCCTGAGCATAGAGGAGAAGCCGGAGAAACCGAAGTCTAACTATGCTGTGGTAGGTTTGTACTTTTATCCGAACAAGGTGGTGGACGTGGCAAAGAGCATCAAGCCGTCGGCTCGTGGAGAGCTTGAAATAACAACAGTGAACCAGCGTTTTCTGAAAGACGGTGAACTGAAAGTGCAGACCTTGGGACGCGGATTCGCATGGCTTGATACGGGTACTCATGACTCGCTAAGTGAGGCTTCGACTTATATCGAGGTATTGGAAAAACGTACAGGACTGAAAATAGCGTGTCTGGAGGGTATAGCGTACCGCAAAGGATGGATAAGCGAGGAACAGATGAGGAAGAATGCGGAGCCTATGCTGAAGAACCAGTACGGACAGTACTTGATGGAATTAATTAATAATTAAAAATTAACAATGAATAATAAACAAAGAATAATAAGAGAACTACTCGCTTTTAATTTTTAATTATTAATTCTTAATTGAAAAACATGAATGTTATAAAAACTGACATAGAGGGAGTGGTGATTATAGAGCCACGCATATTTACCGATACAAGAGGCTATTTCTTTGAATCGTTTTCGGAAAGGGATTTCTGTAAGGAAGTACGGGAAATAAAGTTTGTACAGGACAATGAAAGCAAGTCAAGCTATGGAGTAATGAGAGGTTTGCACTTCCAGCGTCCGCCTTTTACACAAAGTAAACTTGTGAGAGTGATAAAGGGTGCTGTACTGGATGTGGCTGTGGACATACGCAAGGGCTCTCCTACTTACGGTAAGCATGTGGCTGTGGAACTGACAGAGGATAATCATCGTCAGTTTTTCGTACCAAGAGGATTTGCGCATGGTTTCGCGGTGTTGAGCGACGAAGCGATATTCCAATATAAATGTGATAATTTCTATGCTCCGGAAGCGGACGGAGGAATAAGTATATTGGACGAATCGCTTGGTATTGACTGGCGTATCCATAGAGACAAGGCCATTCTAAGCGAAAAGGATACGAAGCATCCTCTGCTAAAGGATTTTGACAGTCCGTTTGATATTAATATTTCTTTATACTAAATTTTAAATTATGGATTTCAAACGCAATATACTTATAACCGGTGGAGCGGGTTTTATAGGCAGTCACGTAGTACGACTGTTCGTAAACAAATATCCTGAATACAGAATAATAAACCTGGATAAACTGACATACGCAGGTAATCTGGCAAATCTGAAAGACATTGAGAATCAGCCTAACTATGTATTTGTAAAGGCTGACATCTGCGACTATGACAAGATGCAGGAAGTAATGAAGGAATACCGGATAGACGGTATTATACATCTGGCTGCGGAAAGCCATGTGGACCGTTCGATAAAGGATCCGTTTACCTTTGCGCGTACCAACGTAATGGGAACGTTGTCGTTACTTCAGGCTGCCAAACTGTATTGGGAGAGTCTTCCGGAAAAATATGAGGGGAAACGTTTCTATCATATCTCGACTGATGAGGTGTATGGCGCGCTGGAAATGACTAATCCGGAAGGTATAGAACCTCCTTTCAGCACTACGGCTTCATCATCGGAACATCATTTGGCTTACGGTAAGGATTTCTTTTATGAGGATACTAAATATAACCCACATAGCCCGTATTCCGCATCGAAAGCGAGCAGCGACCATTTTGTGAGGGCATATCATGACACATACGGTATGCCTACGATAGTGACAAACTGTTCGAACAACTATGGGCCGTATCAATTCCCGGAGAAACTGATACCTCTGTTCATAAACAATATCCGTCACAGAAAGCCGTTGCCGGTATATGGTAAGGGTGAGAATGTGCGTGACTGGCTGTATGTGGTGGATCATGCGAGGGCTATAGACGTGATTTTCCATAACGGAAGGATTGCGGATACATATAATATAGGCGGTTTCAACGAGTGGAAAAACATTGATATTATAAAGGTGATAATAAAGACAGTGGACAGATTATTGGGTAATCCTGAAGGGTATTCCCTGGACCTGATAACTTACGTGACAGACCGCTTGGGACACGACATGCGTTATGCGATAGATTCTACTAAGCTGCAGCGTGAGTTAGGATGGGAACCGAGCCTGCAGTTTGAGGAAGGTATAGAGAAAACAGTCCGCTGGTATCTTGACAATCAGGAATGGATGGATAATGTTACTTCGGGCGACTATCAGAAGTATTACGAAGAGATGTACAGGGGAAAATAAAAAAGCAACATGACCACAAACATAAACCTGTATATGCCCATAATGAAACTTACTCATTATGGGTATATGTGTTTTGATGCGGTGGAGTGTGGCGTGAATAATAGTTAAATCAAACGGCGAAAAGGGCTGGCATTAATGATAATATATTATCTTTATATGCATAAAAACAAAAATTTACCTTATGGCCATATCAAACAGTGATGAGCAGAAGATAGCGGAATATATTAACAATACGGGTAATCTGTATTGCCAGGCTAATTATCCGTATGCTGGACCATGCGCGTGTTTTGCAATAGAACTTATAGAACGGGCCACAAGGAAGACCATTGTCAACAAACAGAACATATTCGGGAATTTTGTAAACCTGGCGAAAATACGCTATCAGAAAATAGCGAACTACAGAAGGCTGACATCGACGGCAAACGTGGGGGATGTGTTGTGCATTATCAGCAACACGCCTGTAAGTGCGAATGACGTCAGCACTTTTGCAATCAGACATTATGTGGTTTATTTGGGATGTCTCGGCAACAGTAACAGCGTGACGCTTGGGGTAAACGGATTTAAGACATCAATGGGGGCATACCCATATAAGGGTGTCATAGCTTATCCATTAAACCAGGCCGACTGGAACCGGAACGGTACTTTCAATTATGGAGGTAATGCGGGAAACCATCTTATACTGTTCGACTATAAATTGTTTTAACCATAAATTTATGAAAGACATGAAAATTAAATGTTACAAGGGTGCAGGAAAGAATGATTGCACGGAAATAGAAATTGATGAAAACGCAATGTTGGTTGAAGTCAGAGAGAAACTGCTGAATGCAGGATTCATCACGCCGGACACTGCCGACAAGGCTTACAGGTTTATATACCGCACAGATGAGAAAGAGAACCCACAGATGATATGGGATGATGTCATAGTATCGATAAACATGGAAAAGAGGATTCCCATGCAGGACGTGTGGGGTATGGAACATCAGATAGTGGTGACAAACATAAACGCACAGGGCACGGAGAAACCGGATCTGGTGGGTTATACATGCAAGCAGTGGCTTAACGGATTGCTGTCGGTTTCGTGCAAGCTGAACAATAGTGACCATTATGCGAAAGAACAAAACAAAAAAATCGGAGCGTATGAGCCTATGATGCTTTATGACGTGATTTCCACAAGCAAGGCGAAGCCTGTGTCATACAACAATGTGTGTATATGCACGGAAGGTTCGGTGGTGGAATTCAACATCACTTCGTGGGGAGCAGCAGGATATGAATATCAGATATGCAATGATGCGGGGCAGGTCATAGTGGAGAGCATATTCCAGACATTCAATGATGACAGGAGCAGGTTCGGGACGTATGGAACATTAAACTGCAGAAGGTGGCAGAAGAGCGGCAACACAATAGATATTTATGGCTCGAACTCGGTGCATATAAACAATGATGAAAAGGTGAGATACCAGAAACTAACCATAAAGACGCGTAACCTTATTTCGTACAAAAGAGGAAATGAACTGTTCCAGTCGGACGCGAAACCACCTGTACTGAAAGCGCCTATGTCAAGAAGCATTGTGAGCCGCAATCCTGCGAATGAAATCAAAAGGCAGATAGTAAATACTGTCAAAAACCATGTGGGTGTGGTGGACGGTGACTCAATATCTACGGCTGTTCCTGTGGAAGGAGGAAAATCCACACAGACGTACGGGTCGATAAATTCAACGGTGACCGGTCCGTGGGAAGAACCGTTGGGCATAGTGGAGATACACTTCTTTGTGTTCAAGACGAAAGAGGAGGCCGAAAGGACCCTGAAATGCCTGAACTCCATAAATCCGGATTTTTGGGACTGACATTTATTATATTCACGATAAATTCTACACGAATGGATACATACGACAATATGTCCGAGAACTGCAATTATGCTGATTTGGACGACGGGCAGAAAAGGAAACTGTTTGACAGGGTGAACATATTCCGCGGATTGCGGTTCACGGAGAATAAGGGCATTGAAAGGAGTTTTAATGACTTATATACATGGAACGAGGGGTATTTGCCGGACTTTGCAAGGCCGTATAACAATACGGAGCAGACATCGGCATACTCGTTTTCGAAGATGTCGCACGAGTTGAAGAAACTCAGCGTAAACCAGGGGTCGGCTTCGCTAAATTCTCAATTCGCATCGGCTGAGAGTGAATTCAAATATGAAAAGAACCGTTCTGAAACGGAATCGCACGTAAACGAATATCTGCTGGAGAAATTCACTGTCAGAAAGGCGAACTTCGATGTCGATTTTGACAAAGCTGTGGTTTCGGAAAAATTTGTTGACGCCGTGGCACAGGCTCTTGACAAAAGGCTGGCAAAAGAGGAGAAAGCGTATAATCTGGTGAAACTACTGAATGAGTGGGGATATTATGTACCGAAAACTTTCACTTTGGGCGGATGCCTGTACTCGGAAGAGGTGACACGGATAGATGACTACAGCGTGTCGGAAAGCGAGAAAGAGAGTTTCTCTGCTTCGTTCAAATCGTCATTTGAGAGTATAGGAGGCGGGGGCGCATTTGGAGGAACATGGGAAAAAGACGAGTCATCGGCGACATCGGAAAAATATAAGAATCTGACCATCAAGCAGATTGGTGGCGTGGAAGGTATGCAGAACGACTATCAGAAATGGATTACATCGCTGTTTGACGCCAAAAACTGGGATATGGCGGAATGTGAGGAGTTATACCCGTCGGTATTGTTGCTCCGGAACGCAAGTAGTAATAATGAAGATATTTTCCTGAGATGCCTGCAGGCGTTGAACTGTATTTCCACTTTGCCGCAATTGTGGAAGATGCAGCCTTTCGTGGATCTGGTCAGGTATAATTCGATAATACAAACCATACTTAATCCATTCTGACAGAAAATATATAACTTATAGAGATTTTGCACGGCCGCAATTTCGGGAAGGTGATGAACAGAGGGTAAAGAATACCAACTTTTTAAATAAAAAATTTGGAAAGACAAAATAAATAAGTAAATTTGGAAAATCGTTTTTCCCACAATAACAATTTCTATTATGACAAATGTGAATTATAACGAATGTCTGGCATATATCTATGACAAGAAATACGGATACATCGATGAACTGAAGGAGAAGTTGGGTAAAGATGTGGTACGCCAACTGGAGGCTATGGGATATATAGAGAATGCATTCGACAGTAAAGCGGATACATGGCGGATAAGCGAACGGGCAAGAAAAAGGCACAAAAGCATTACTCGAAAATCATCTTTGACGGAACGTTTCAGCGATTGGTATTACAAACATATATTACGTATAGATTTCAATAACTGAACGTGATAAATTATTATGCACTATGGATACCTTCTTATAAGGAAGAAGCTCCAAAAATCCAACGTAAAAAACTGGAAGAAGTATCTTTGCAAGATATTCCAGACGGTGATACCATCCGACTAAAGGGAGAAATAGACAAAGATTCATTCGAGATTCATTTACAATACCAGATAAATAACAGTGAATGGTATCATCTGTACTTTACTTGCACGGACAGACAACAGACAGACGGTTTCATTTTCTATTCATTGGAGATGGAAGATGATGAAACAGAAAAAGATATAGTATAACATGTAATTTATTGTAATTGTATGTTGTTAAACAATTATTTTTGCAAAATAAAAATATTAATATAATGACAACTGATTTGATATTAAAGAATTATAAGGAGTATCTTGAATATCTGGCAAAAGAAAAATCTAATGAGATTTTTACTAATGCCGGTAAGGCTCATGCTTCTATTTTGATGTCAATATTATTGAAATACACAAGAAGCGAAGTACGAATCTTTTGTGAAGGGTTTAAGCCGGACCTTGTCACAACTGAACCTTATTGGAGCGAACTGAACAGGTTTCTGGAAAAGAGAGAAAATAGAATATCTGTTTTGGTTGAAAGTCCTGATTATTTGGAGGATAATCCGCTTTCATTGCTTAGAAATAAAAAGGCTGAGAGAAATAATGATTCCATTAAAGTCAGACTGATAAAAGAAGAGGATAAGAAACACATTTTTGAATCGCTTAATACAGAACATTGCAATTTTGCGGTGTTCGATAATGACAAGTTCAGATTAGAGCATATACCTGAAAATTATCAAGCTATAGGTTCATTCAATCATCCTGATAACTGCAATAAGCTGATAAGATTGTTTGACGCATCATTTCAAAATGCTGAAGAATTGGTTTAATTATCATGGATGATATTTCGTTAGTTAATTTTGCTCCGCTCATACAATTGTGGGCGGGGATTTGTTTGCTTTTCTTTTATGAACCTATACTGAAAAACTTCCCGTTGTCCAAGCTACATGAAGAAAAACAAAATCTGATAGTCTCATTCTTAGGAAAATATCAGGGATATTTGGATGACAATAAGTTGACAAAAGGTTACAGTATGCTGGAAGACAAATGGGATATATTCTATCGGACAATTAAGAACCTTGCATCCTTAAACTTTTATTTTTCTCTCGTCGTTTTGGCTTATATAGGTATAGAAAACCATAATTATTATGGAACTTATTATCAGGCTCTGCAGATATTAGACTATTGTATTATCATTTATTCATTAATGGCATGGATATTCTATAAAACAAATGTATTTGTAAAATATATAAATTCGATTGTTTTCATTATAATACTGTTGGTGGTTTTCCATAATTATTCCGGTATAAATGATTTTTTTATAAAAAATATAGGTATTATAGATGACTTTTATTCTAAGTCTGAAATAACTGTCTTTACTTTATTTACTTGTTCATTGTGTATCATAATAACTATTCTACAGTTGTTTATTCATTACATCTCAATTTATAATACAAAAAGAAAAATTGAGAAAATTGATAAAAACGCAAGTATGCTTAATGCGATATTGATAGGTGAAGAAAGTTTTGATTCTTTACAAGGGAAGTTGAAAAACAAGTCATTGTGCTATCTGACAAAAGATGAATTTCCTAAAACCATATATGAATTCCAATCAAAAATGAATGAGTTTATCAAGAAAGAAATCCAAGAAGAGTTCGACCGTTTAATTTTGCATTGGTATCAATTATTATTCTACTATTTTAAAAAGAAAATTAAATCGTAAGTAGATTTTTTTAGGATTTCGTAAGGGAATATCCTGCAGAAGCGTTGTGCGAACCTGTTTTCAGGACCTGGCATTTCTTCTGGAGGGTGATGAACAAAGGGTAATGAGAGAGATAGATTTTATCGTAACATTTGCGCTAAATCAATATTTATATATAAATTTGCAAAACAGTTTTATTTTAACTAAAGATACATTATGACACGTTTATATATAATTTCATACGATCTGAATAATCCGGGACAGGATTATACAGATTTATTTCAAAAAATTGAATCTTTAGGCTCTGCACTACATATACAAAAATCAGTATGGTTACTGAAAAGTAGTCTGAACGCAAATGAAATAGCCACGTCATTGCACGAAAAGATGGATGGTAATGATATTTTGTTTGTATCGGAACTTAGCGAATCCAACTATCAGGGATGGATGAACAAAAATTATTGGGAATGGATTAAAGAATAATCTGATATGTTGACACAGGCGCATCTTACTAATTTTAAATGTTTTGCAGAAAAACGGGTATTCGATCTGTCAAAAATAAATCTGTTTACCGGACTTAACGGAAGAGGTAAGTCAAGCGTTCTGCAGTCTATTCTGTTGTTATCTCAATCGGCTTACACTCATAATTCTTTCCGTTCGTTGCTGATTTCGTCGAACAGATGGATAAAACTCGGTGATTTTAATGACATAATAAACAGCAAGGACTCCCCTACCGTAATTTTAGGTTTCCGTTCGGACAGGAAAACCGGCGAAGCGGAGGGAAGCAGTTTTTCATTTTATTATAGGCAGCATGGTATGTTTGCCGACAGAGGGGAGCTGGTGGATTATGAATCTAACGGGAATATGGCATCGAAAATAGAGTTGGGAGGTTTCGCACCGGACAGCAATAATTCTATCGGAGAGACCGGTACAAAACAGTCTTTCGATTATACAGATGACCAGCTTGTGGTTTCAATGTTCAAGAATGTGCATTATGTATCGGCAGACAGAATGGGAGCACGGCTTTATTATGACAAGTTTGGAGCACTTGATACAAAAACCGGATGCCACGGGGAATATTTTCTTAATATCTTGGCACGTAATCCGGAGATTAAGACTTCATTGTCACGATCGGGTAAGGCAAAAGGACTTTTGGATGTATGCCAGGAATGGCTGGACTATATTTTCGATGGCGCAGCAATTTCTGTAAAAGAAGCCGCAAGCACATTGGAACTGGAAATGTCGCCTCTAAATGGCGAAAAATTGCATAAAAGTGTAAATGTAGGTTTTGGATATAGTTATATTTTGGCTTTGCTGGTGACTACACTTATAGCTGAGAAAGAAGAAATGGTGATTTTTGAAAATCCGGAAGCGCATTTACACCCCAAGGCTCAGTCACGTTTTATGCAACTGATTGCAGAACGTGCCAGTGAAGAGAATGCTCCTCAGTTTTTTATTGAAAGCCACAGTGAACATATCTTGAACGCTATTCGTGTGGCTGTTGCAAATCCGGAAGTAAAATTATCCAATAATGATGTGACTATTCATTATTTCGATAAGGATTTTTCAAGCAAGAAGATGGATTTAAAGGAAGACGGATTCATCACTAACTGGCCACAAGGCTTTTTTGACGAGGCAGAACTGGCTATGAGCAAACTCTTTCAATATAAGCGCCAACGCAAATAACTGTATGAAAGTTACATTCTATATTATTCCACAATCTTTCTGCGCAAAAGGTGTATCATTATGTAGTGTAATAAATAGTGTGTATGCTTTTTTGTCTGAATATTCGACCATTGACTCCTTCAATGATGAAAATGAAATAATTGTGGACGATAACATTTATGAAGCTATATTGCCAAACGGGATGACCTTGGGGGAATATGCTTATAATATAAGTGATGCGGAGGGAGAGGAAAGAGACTTGAAATCCTCACTGCAAAGAATACTGCAACGACACAGCAAAAAAATTACCATAGAACAGATATGTAAACAGATAGACGAGAATTCTATAAATGGATGCGTAGGAGTAATAAGTATGGTGCCGATAGAAGGTATAGCAGACAAATCGCAAATCGTATATGATAAAAGCAGCTGGTATGACTTCCGACGATATCACTTAGGGCTGTTTCATGGTGAAGCGGAATACTTTATTGACGAGTGCAGGAAATTCTATCCAAATATGTTTTTTCACGATCATAACAAGGATTCTGTGGGCAATATATTGAAAAGTTTTGCCCGAACAATCATATTTCATCTGAACGGAATACACGACATACTACCGGACTTAATGGAAAAACATCCCGGGTTTAATCAGACGGATTTATTACGTGAACTTTCAGACAAAGCTAAATTCCCCGAAGTGGCTACTCCTGAAGGTGGAGGAAACAAAAAGTACATGAAATTTGCTTTTAAACCTGACAATGGAGAGAAAAATATTGATGTCTTGTGCGAACTTCATGCCAAACTTTGTTATGATGACTCTAATGATGGTAAGTATCATAAAGACAAACGTATCTATTTCCATAAAGGAAGAAAGGATATAGCAGGAGGCAGGATTTTAATAGGGCATATAGGAAAACATTTATAAAAACTGTATCCTAAAAGATAAAAAGCTATATTTTATTCTGCTATTGTTGGTGATGATAAAGAAACTTTGTTCGAGAAGTTTCTAAAAGAAAATATGGAGTTATATGGCGATGAGCTAAGGAATATAGGTTACAGAATCCGTGCGATATAATATGGTTAAATCAAAAAATGAATCTGTTCTTGACTTATTGATAAGTCAGAGAGACGAAAATGAGTATGCTGAAGTGGAATACCGCATGGGCATTGCGGTGAAAATAGCAAAGGCACTTAAGAGAAAAGGTATGACACAGAAGGAACTTGCTGAAAAGTTAGGGAAAAGACCTTCGGAAATCTCAGAATGGCTTACAGGAAACCATAATTTTACAGATGACACGCTGTTTCTTAGGCAAGTTATAAAATCCATGTCTAAAGATTAATAGTGTACGCTAATTTTCCGAACATAAATCTGTATATGCCCATAATGAAACTTACTCATTATGGGTATATGTGTTTTTATGCGGTGGGGTATAGCGTGAATAATAGTTAAATCAAACGGTGAAAAGGGCCGGTTTTAATGATAATATATTATCTTTATCTGCATAAAAACAGTGGATATGGATAATATATTATCAGTATTGGAGAATTACACGTTTGAGAACGCGGACGACATAGCGAGAGGGTTGGCGGAAGATTTCCGGAAACGCAGGATTGAAAAGAACCTTACAAGGGAACAGGTGGCGGAACGTTCGGGGGTAGCGGTGAGCAACATCGTGAGGTTTGAACAGAAAGGGCTGGTATCGTTGGGAAACCTGATTGCGCTGGCAATGGCAATGGATTATACGTACGAGGTGAAAAACATTTTCAGCCAACCAAAGTATTCCACAATGGAGGAACTGACCGAAATACGCAAAAACACGGGGAAGAGCCGGGCGTATAAAAAAAGGTAAGGACAAAACGGAAAAGAAACAGGTATGACGGACAGGCTTACAGTGAAATATCATGGGTGGGAACCAAAACCAAAATGAGCGAAAAACGTTGCCGCCAGATATTTGATGAGGTTTACGGTAATTGCGGTGATTTGTTGTTGAATAAGACGGTAAAGAATAGGTGATATTAATAATTACGGTATTTATAAATATAATTTTGATACGGTGGGGATAGCGTGAAATCTGACTATAAAGTTGGATATTATATAAATTTGTTGTATATTTTAAACGAAATCGTTATTTTTGCAAAAAAAATAATTCTCTTATGGCTACGAAAGAAGAAGTAGAATGTTTCCTATCCCGGTTCAATCAGAAAGTAAAAGTGTTCGGGCTTGTCTTTCGTGATGACCGAGGCAAAAATATGCAGACTCTTTTGGAGTTGGAAATAACACCGAAATATAGAGAAGACATAATAGCACATCTTGAATCTGATGACTATGTAGATGGTCCTATAGAAGACACTTTAAACAAGAAAGGAGAAATGTGGGTGTTCGGAAAGGATATAAAAGGTAAGGATGTATATATAAAAATATCAATGGGAATCAGTAATTCAAGTGCTATCTGTATTTCATTCCATATAGCTGAACGAAAAATCCAATATAAATTCAAATAATTATGAAAAGTCCATTTACAGGAGGTGAAGCTGTTCTACTTACAGAAACCAGAAAAGCTGTTTTTCGTAAAGAAGAATACGAATACACATATATATGCTATAAATGTGTGGATACTGAAGAGACATTTACTACCACACAGATGGATGCTGTAAATATAGCCCAAATATACAATGGTTACCGCAACAGACATGGAATACCATTCCCTGACGAAATCAAGGATATAAGAAACAGGTATGAATTGTCAGCGTCGAAAATGTCTAAAATATTGGGATTCGGAGATAATCAGTACCGTTTATATGAAAACGGGGAAATGCCAAGTTTGGCAAACGGACGGGTTTTAAAGGCTATTCAGTCTCCAGGGACTTTTGAGACATTTGTAGATGCGGCAAAAGATTCTTTGACAGACGAGGAATATGTTAAAATTAAAAAGCGTCTGAATGAATACGAGGACAGGGCTTTTATGGACGGACTGATTTGCAATTTGATTTATGGAGATAGTGGACGTAGCAAATACAATGGTTATGCCATGCTATCGATAAGTAAATTGAAAAATATAATATTGTTTTTCATAGAGAAATTTAACGGGGTTTTTGTAACTCAAATGAATAAATTGCTTTTCTATACAGACTTTTTGTCGTATAGAGAAAACGGACAGGCTATGACAGGACTGGCATTCAAAGCTATACAATATGGTCCGGTGCCGGACAGATGGGATAAAGTGTATGCTTTTCTGGATGATATACACCAAATAGAAGTTGAAATAAAAAACGGTATTATAGGTAATAAACTTGTATCGGACATCTCATGTGATTTATCAAGTTTCACAAAAGAACAAATGGAGATATTACAGAAAGTTTATTCCACATTCAAGAATGATAATTCTACATCAATATCACAGAAAAGTCATGATGAATTGGCATGGATGGAAAATAATGAACTGCATTCATACATAGATTTTAAGTATGCTTTTTATTTGAAGAATATTTGATAACCATAAGGGAATGGATTAGAAAAAAGGAATATATGAACTTGAGATATATCATAATGGCTGCCATGACTTGTATGGCAGGTATGGCAGGAGCCGCCGAAACGGGCAGGGACTCGCTGGCGGTAGAGATTGAGATGAGCGGAACAGTGTCGAACGGCAAGTATGCTCCGGTATGGCTGACTGCAAACCGCTTCGGAATGACGGGAAACGGAAGCAAAAGCGGATATCTGAGCGCAGGACTTGGATATACAAAGAATCTGAGACGAAATTGGAAGATAGAGGCCGGTGTGGAGCTTGCAGCAGGACTGAACACTACATCGGACGTATGGATTCAGCAGGCGTACTGGGACATAGCGTGGAGGTGCCTGAACCTGAGTATAGGCGGAAAGGAAAGGACCGGTTGGCCGCTTGAAAAGGACGAGGAGCTGACAAGCGGATGGATGGTGGAAGGTACAAACTACAGACCTACGCCGCAGGTGAGAGGTGAGATAAAGGAGTATTGGAGTGTGCCGGGTACGAGGAAATGGCTGGCACTGAAAGGGCACGTGGCATACGGATATTTCGGTGACGGAAAGTGGCAGGAGGACTTCGTGGCTCCGGGACAGGTGTTCACAAGGGATGTACTGTATCATAGCAAGGCTCTGATGTTGAGACTGGGAAACAAGGAGAAACTGCCGGTGGAATTTGAATTCGGACTGATGACGGCGGCACAGTTCGGTGGGGACATGATGAAGAAGAATGCGGACGGAACAGTGACATTGGTACAGGACATGCCGGACGGGCTGAAGGATTACTGGAAGATTTTCATACCGGGAAGGGACAGCAGACTGGCTAACGTGCAGGGGAATCATTGCGGAAGCTGGAACTTCGGTCTTAACCTTTTCTTTGGCGAATGGAAATTGAGGGGGTATCTGGAACATTATTTCGAGGACCACTCGCAGATGTTCTGGGAGTACGGCAGATGGAAGGACGGACATATAGGCGTGGAACTGGATTTCCCGAAAAACAGATGGATTGAGACTGTGGTATGGGAAGGTCTGAATACCACGGACCAGACGGGACCGATATTGTACGACGACGTGTTTTCGTTCACAGATCTGCAAATGAGCGGTGGAGATAATTACTATACAAACGGGCAGTATTTAGGCTGGCAGAGTTTCGGGGCTTCGCTTGGGCATCCGCTGTTGTTCGGACCGGAATATAACTCTGACGGAACGAACAGAATCAGAGGGTCGAGGGTGAAAGCGCAGCATATAGGACTGAAAGGTTCTCCTGCGAAAGACTGGAAATGGAGGCTTATGATGACTTTCTCGCGTAACTGGGGTTCATACGGAGAGCCTTTTGATGCTGTGAAACATCAGTTCTGCAGCATGGCGGAGGTGAACTACTCTCCCACTCGTCTGAAATTCTGGGACTTTAAATTAGCTGTTGCCATGGACCGTGGACAGTATCCGGGAAACTCCACCGGGGCGATGATGACGGTGAGGTACAGATGGGAGAAAAAATAGGGAAAATGTGAAAAAATAAGCCATAAAATGGCGGATTTTGTGAAAAATGGATATAAAATGAGTACGGAAAATGTGAAATAAGGTGTTTTCTTTTGACTCCACGCTCGATTTTTTATATCTTCGCAAGCAGGATAAAACATTTGTAGTATGGATAAATTGCTGAAAAGGAAGGTTGACTCGTTTTTAATGGCATGGAAAAATAATCCTGACAGGAAACCTCTTATCATCAAAGGGGCAAGACAAATAGGAAAGACACGTTCCGTAGAGTGGTTTGCGCAACAAAATTATGCAAATGTGATACTGATAAACTTTGTGGAACAGAAAAAATACCGTGATATTTTCAACGACGGGTTTGAAGTGGATGCCATACTCAAGAATATTTCACTGCTTAATCCTGAAGCCAAGTTTATTCCCGGAGAAACCATATTCTTTTTTGACGAGATTCAGGCATGTCCCAATTGTGCTACCTCACTGAAGTTTTTCAAAATAGACGGACGGTTTGATGTTATCTGCTCGGGTTCACTGATGGGAATAAATTATAAGGAGATAGAATCCAACAGTGTAGGTTATAAAGATGATTATGAAATGCACTCCATGGATTTCGAGGAGTTTCTTTGGGCAAAGGGGTATCAGGACGATTTCGTAGAGGAGCTATACGGGCACATGATTAACGGCAAACCGTTTTCCGACCTGCAAATGGATGTTCTTATGAATCTGTTCCGTGACTATGTCATTATAGGAGGAATGCCTGAAGTAGTGGATACATATATCAGGAACAAAAATTTCAGTGGCACATTAGGGATTCAGAAACAATTGCTCAGGGAGTATGAGGAAGACATAACCAAATATGTGGAGGGATTGGACAAGGCTAAGGTAAAGGCTGTTTACAATCACATTTCTACATTCCTGGCAAAGGAAAACAAACGTTTCCAGATAACCAAGATCGGCAAGAACGCGCGTAACAGGGATTATATCGGGTGCGTGGAGTGGCTGGCGGACGCCGGGATGGTAAATATATGCTATTGCATGAATCAGCCGGAACTTCCGCTGAAAGGTAATTACGACCCTAAACTGTATAAGATTTATTTCAGGGATACGGGCCTTCTTATCGCATCGCTCGACGAAGAGGCACAGGAGGATTTGAGGGCAAACAGAAATCTCGGTACTTATAAGGGGGCGATATATGAGAATATTGTTGGAGACATGCTTGTGAAACAGGGTTACAGCCTTTTCTATTACAACAGCGACAAACCGGCTCTTGAGATGGATTTCTTTGTAAGGGACGCGGATTCGCTTGTTCCTGTAGAGGTTAAGGTCAATGACGGGGCTACAGCATCGCTGAACAATCTTTTAAAGAGTGACAAGTATCCTGATGTGAAATATGGCATCAAATTAGGATACAGGAATATAGGATATAACGGCAAGTTTTATACTTTCCCCTACTTCCTCACTTTTCTGCTGAAAAGGTTTCTTTCAGACAAAAACAGGAGTTGTACGGTGACTTTAAATTAGCTTTTGTCATGGACCGCGGACAGTATCCGGGAAACTCCACCGGGGCGATGATGACGGTGAGGTACAGATGGGAGAAGAAATAGTAATCCGCAGAGTTCCATAATTGAAAGTAAAATATTATCTTTGGGAAATGAAACTTTAAACGTGTATCGGATATGGATAATAGTAATTTGAGTTACGGACATTTTGTGAACCCCTTCACGGATCTGGGTTTCAAGATTATTTTCGGACAGCCCGCAAGCAAGGAGCTTCTTATCACTCTTCTTAATGAGCTGTTGGCAGGCGAGCATCATATAGAAAACCTGACTTTCTTGGACAAGGAGAACCATTCCGACAGTATTGATGACGCAGGTATCATATATGACCTTTATTGCCTGACTTCCACGGGCGAATATATCATAGTGGAGATGCAGAACAGATTCCACAGCAATTTCCTGGACAGGACGCTGTTCTATATGTGCAGGGCCATAGGCAGACAGGTGGATAATGTCCGGGAGAAAAGGAAGAAAGAGCATGAGCTTAATCCGAAGAAGGACTTTACCGAAGAATGCCCCGACGGTGACGGCGGACTCTTTCTGGGCGAGCCGAACGCCGACAGCTATGGGGCAAAATACAGGCTCTCGACCGTTTATGGAATTTTCCTGATGAATTTCAAAGAACCGGGACTTGAGGAGAAGTTCCGTACAGACACGGTGATAGCCGACCGTGACAGCGGGAAGGTTGTGAATGCACACTTCCGGCAGATTTATCTCCAGTTTCCTTATTTTACAAAAGAACTCGGGGAATGTGAAACTCTATATGACAAACTTATTTATACACTGAAAAATATGCAACACTGGAACAGAATGCCCGATGCTCTGAAGGAGCAGGTTTTTAATCGCTTGGAAGAACTTGCCGCAGTAGCTAATCTTTCACTTGAGGACCGCATAGCGTACGACAAGGCTTTGGACCGTTACAGGGTGAGCCGCATAGTGGAAGAGGATGCCCGTGAGGAAGGATGGAAAAAAGGACTGGAAGAAGGACGTGCCAAAGGACTGGAAGAAGGACGGGCAGAAGGACGGGCAGAAGGACTGGAAGAAGGACAAAAGAAGATTGCCCGCAATATGAAAAGATTAGGTATGCCGGTAGAGCAGATAGCTCTGGCTACGGGACTGACTGAACAGGAAATATTGGATTTATAAGAAAGAAACAGTAATCTATATTAATGCGTTCCGGTTTCGGGGGCGCATTTTTTGTATATTCATATAATTAATATTCCATGAATTTGTATAACAATAAATGGATTAATTAAAAAGTTTAAATACCCCCCCCTATTCGTAAATTTTATTATTAAAAAGTATTAACAAAGTGAAGAAGCTATTGTTCATAATTGTATATTCGCAGCAGAAGAAAGAAAAATAAACCTAAAAACACAATTAATTATGAACAAATCTAATTCAATCATGGAAAAAATTCAGGAGTAT
Organism: uncultured Phocaeicola sp.; assembly: GCA_944320605.1. Taxonomy (GTDB): domain Bacteria; phylum Bacteroidota; class Bacteroidia; order Bacteroidales; family Bacteroidaceae; genus Phocaeicola. Next base: position 93,818 of record CALUIE010000001.1, read on the forward strand.
CAGACTCCAAGAACTATTGTCGTGGAATTGCAGAATGAAGGTGCTATATTGAGCGCGAGTTTGGATGATACAATTGAAAGCGGTGGTACAATAGGTTCAACTAATAAGAGTATAGGTCTAAATTGGGGTGAAGAATAATCTTTAATTATTAATCTTTAATCTATTTGAAACAATGAAGTACAATTTTAAAAGTGTTGCACTTTTTGCAACAGCTATATTAACTATAGGTGCATTTTCTGCTTGCTCTAACGAAATAGAAAATATCGACGAACCGCAGAAGGAAACAAAAACAATTACATTTACTGCCACTTTGGGCGAAGATGATCCTTTGTCAAGAACTTCACATCAAGAAGAGACTGCAGATAACGGAATAAAATTAAAAGTAGGATGGGAAAGTGGAGATGTATTGTATATTGGTTTAGCAAAAACAAATACTGGTACTAGTTACATCACATTAAATAATGATGCTTCTGGATATAAGACAGCAACAATATCTAATATACGTAATAATGGGAAAACTGCTGATTTTACACTGAAAAATGTAGATACTGATTGGGAAACATTTATATCCGAAAATGGAGGATATGTCAATATTATATATGGAAAAGCAGCAAACGTGAGAATCATGGTTAATAAGAATGATGTTCAGACAATGCTATATAATCATGATTATAAGAATGAAGATGCTGGCTATTTGAAAGATTATGATTTTATGCACGCAAGAGCTGTATATAATCCAACAACAGGTTTGTCGAATTTTTCATTAACTCATTATACGTCTTTTATAAAATATAAATTATATGATATTCCAACAAATGAAACAATCACATATTTTAAAGTTAGTACAAATAACGTAGACTGGAAGTATTTTGCTAGAAATGTAGATGTTAAAAATGATGGAAAATTGGAGTCAAGCACATATTATGATTTCCTTTATCATAAACAGGATGGTGTAAATATAACGGCAGATGGAAATAATATTTTCAATATCTATTATAGCATGGCTCCAACTGACCTAATAGCAGATCAGTCTGTTACTATTACAGCCATAACCGCAAATGGTACTTATACAGGTGTTTTGGAAGGAATGCCTAAAATTGAAGCCGGAAAAGTTTATGTAACAACTCCTATAAAAATGACAAAACAACAATAACATTTAAAGAACCAAATATCAAGCGTATCCTGAAAGGAAGATTCCTTACGGGATACGCTTTTTAATTGTCGTAAAATGAAGATGAACCTATCTTGAAGCAGGCAAGAAAAAAGTTTATACACAGACTTGTCTATGACGGAATAATTTGCTAATATTGCATTACAGACTTAAAAAGATAACAAATACATTTCATGAGACATATAATAATTCGTAATCTCGGACCATTGGCTGAAGCTGATGTGACGCTGAACAAAATAAACATAATAGTGGGACCGCAAAGTGCAGGAAAAAGTTGCCTGCTCAAAACAGCATGTTTCTGCGAGTGGGTAGAGAAACGGATACAACTGTCGCAAGAGCCTGACAGATTTAAAGAAGACGGATTCTTTGAAAAGAAATTTATAGAGTTCCACAAATTAGACGGATATACTTCGGAAGATACTTACATTGAATATGAGAACGACTCCATACATTTCAGTTATTCATGGAAAGACAAAGTGTTTGATTTCCATTGGATAGAAAACGGAAGATGGAACTATGTATGTCCGAAAATCTCGTATATTCCGGCAGAAAGAAATCTTGTAGCCGCCATTCCTAACTGGTTCGAGGTGAGGATGAACAATGACAATATCAGAAATTTCATGAAGGACTGGCAGGATGCCAGATCGGTTGTCACAGGAGGGTTGCCTATACTTAACTTGGGCGTGACATACAGCTATGACAGAAAAAACAACATGGATAAAGTGGATGTGGGAAACGGAACGGTTCTCGATTTCACAAATACTTCAAGCGGACTTCAATCATTAATACCGCTTATGGTACATCTGAACTATCTGTACGATATGCGCTTTAAGACCGAACAACCCAAGAATATTTTCCGGATACAGGAGGAAAGGATATTACGCGGTACCATTTTCGAGAATATGTCAAAAATAGCACTGGAGACAAACAATGACAATTTGTTCCACCTGCATGATAATGACGAAAAAGCCCGGAAGGTGTTCGATAATTTCACTTCGATGAGGAACACTGAAGTATTTCTGGAAGAACCGGAACAGAACCTGTTCCCTCCTACCCAAGGAGTATTGGCATACCAACTGATGGAATGGGCAAGAGGGGAACACGGAGGATTACTGTTTGTAGCTACGCACAGCCCATATATGGTGACTTCATTCATTGAACGTGAGAACAGTGATATAGCATTGTTCTTCAATAAAGAGGATGAAAAAGGCAAATATAAAGTATTCACAGCCTCGGAAAAAGATCTGCAGGACATCTACGATTATGGTATAGACGTGTTTCATAATTTAAACAGCATAGGATGAGTTTTGCATACAATATATTACCGGAGTGTTTTATAGACACTAATATTGTTAATACCCTAATGAAAGAGGCAGGAATTTATGATTCCGCGAATCATTGTCACGGATGCAATAAGGTGGGTGACATGATGAAGAATAAATTTAAAGATGAGTTTGCTTTAGGGATAATTGACAACGACAAAAAGCAACATTCATATAATAGTGAATTTAATATAATAGGAAAAACCGAACATCTGGAACTATTGAAACACAAATCGAAGCATCAATACTTAATAAAGGTATCACCTGCCATGGATGGGTTTATATTGGATGTGGCAAACCGCAATAATATAAGCAGGCTGATTACGAACTTCCGGAGAAATTGAAAGAATTTACAATAATCACAAAAGATATTAAGGCTAAAGATAGTATAAATCTTAAAAAGTTGTTCCAAAACCTTCTTGTTGACAAGGAAATAATTCTTTTGAAAGAATTGTTGGAATATATCTATAATAACAAGTATAATTGTGATAAGGACATTTTATGCAGTTTCTTTAGAAAATAATTGTATTTACATCATGCCCTGTAGAAGAAAAGTTTACACTTAGACTTGTCTTTTAAAGATTTATTGGCTAATATTGCACGTTGAAATGTGTAAATGGCTTAAAAAACAACCGATATAGGATCTGACAATATAAAATTATGAAGAAATTACTATCATTGCCGCCTAACCTGGTGGAATGTTTTCACGATATTATTCATGCCGATAGAAAGGAATGGTTCTGCACTTCGGACCCGGTGGGGAAAAAATTAGGATCGGGAGGCGGAACTACATGGCTCCTGGAAGAATGCAGACGTAATGAAGCGGACGGACAGGACCTGCCGACATGGTTGGGCAGTGAGAAAAGGATTCTGCTTCATGCCGGAGGACAGAGCAGGAGACTGCCGTCGTATGCGCCGTCGGGGAAAATACTGACTCCGATACCTGTGTTCAGATGGGCACGGGGACAGAAACTGACACAGACACTGCTGGACCTGCAACTGCCTCTGTACGAGGAGATAATGGAGAAGGCTCCAAAGGGGCTGAACACTCTGATAGCAAGCGGCGACGTGTATATCAGGGCAAAGGAACAATTGCAGGAGATTCCGGACGCGGACGTGGTGTGCTACGGGCTGTGGGCCGACCCGCAGCTGATGAAGAACCATGGGGTGTTCGTGGCGTCAAGAAAGGAACCTGAAAAATTGGACTTCATGCTGCAGAAACCAAGCGTGGAAGAGATGGCGGCACTGATGAAGGATTATCTGTTCATGATGGATATAGGTATATGGCTGCTGAGTGACAGGGCTGTGAAACTGATGGCGGAAAAATCGACAGACAAAGACGGAAATCTGAGATTTTATGATATGTACTCGGAGTTCGGACCTGCCCTTGGGGAGCATCCGAAAATAGCGGATGATGAACTTAACGGACTGAAGGTGGTTGTACTGCCGTTGCCGGGAGGTGAATTCCACCATTACGGTACGAGCCGTGAGATGATTTCATCGACATTGGCTGTGCAGAACTGTGTGATGGACCAAAGGGCTATAATGCACCATAAGGTGAAACCGCATCCGGCAGTATTCGTACAGAACGCGGTGATGGGAGTCAAGCTGACAGAGGCGAACGCGGAACTGTGGATAGAAAACAGCTGTATAGGCAAAGACTGGGTACTGACAAGCAGAAATATTGTGACCGGGGTGCCGGAAAACGACTGGAAACTGACTCTGAAGGAGGGCATTTGCATAGATGTGGTTCCGATGGGCGAAAAGGAGTTCGTGGCAAGGCCTTACGGTTTTGACGATAAGTTTAAAGGTGATTTAAGGGAGGCTTCTACCCTATTCATGGGCAGACCTGCAGGGGAATGGCTTGCGGAAAGAGGACTTAAGGCAGAGGACATCTGCGGAAACTCTGACTTGCAGGGGGCAGAGATCTTTCCTGTCACGGAGTCTGTGGAAGAACTTGGTAAGGTTCTGGTATGGATGACAAACGCTCCGGAATATAATGAGGGACGCGAGGTATGGATAAAGGCTAAGAAAATGTCGGCCGACGGTATTTCGGCATACGCCAACCTGAGGAGACTTGCAGGACAGAGGAAGGTGTTCAGAAGAAAAAATCTGACGACACTTGCCGCTAACCACGAAAGAAGCGTGTTTTATCAGGTGGATCTGAACGAGACGGCAAAGGAATTCGCAAAATCGGGAATAGAACTGCCGGGTGAACTGCCGGAAGATACGCAACTGCTGAAAAGAATAAGCGACGGTATGTTCAGGGCAAGGGTGATGGAGCTGAAGGGTAACCAGGATGCCGGACTTATGGAGGAAAGGGCTTTCAGACTTATGCGCAACGGACTGACAGGGGCTTTGGACCTGAGGCAGAGACCTGTAATGGCGGTATATGCGGACCAGATAGTCTGGGGAAGAAGTCCTGTGAGAATTGATCTGGCAGGCGGATGGACTGATACTCCTCCGTACAGCGTGATGGAAGGCGGAAACGTGGTGAACATGGCTATAGAACTGAACGGACAGCCTCCGCTGCAGGTGTATATAAAGCCGTCGGACAAATATAATATCACTTTACGCTCGATAGACTTGGGAGCAGCCGAGGTTATATCGACATACGACGAGCTGAAGGATTTCAGAAAAGTGGGCTCGCCTTTCTCTATTCCAAAGGCCGCATTGGCATTGGCAGGTTTCGTGCCTGAGTTTTCCGCAGAGGTGTTCGGTTCCTTGGAGGAACAGCTGAAAGATTTCGGAAATGGTATAGAGGTGACTCTACTGTCCGCTATTCCTGCGGGATCGGGATTGGGAACAAGTTCCATATTGGCGGCAACGGTATTGGGCGCATTGAATGATTTCTGCGGACTGAACTGGGACAAGCCGGGTATATGCGACAGAACATTGGTTCTGGAACAGTTGCTTACCACAGGTGGTGGATGGCAAGACCAGTACGGCGGAGTATTGCAGGGCGTGAAACTGCTGCAGTCTATGCCTGGATGGAAGCAGGAGCCTGCCGTGAAGTGGATGCCTGACTATATATTCAAGAATGAGGAGTACGCGAAATGTCATTTGCTGTATTACACCGGCATTACGCGTACGGCGAAGGGAATACTCGCCGAGATAGTGAAAGGAATGTTCCTGAACTCGGAAAGGCATCTGAAACTGCTTGAACAGATGAAAGCGCACGCATTGGACATGTATGACGCGATAATAAAGAATGATTTTGAGAGGACAGGACGTTTAGTGAGAAAGACATGGACGCAGAACCAGAGGTTGGACGAGGGTACCAACCCACAGGCGGTAAAAGCCATGACGGATCTTGTGGACGACTTGTGCCTAGGATATAAACTGCCGGGAGCAGGAGGCGGAGGATACCTGTACATGATAGCGAAAGATCCGGAGGCTGCCGTAAGGATAAAGAGGATTCTGAATGAAAACAGGATGAACGACAAGGCGCGTTTCGTGGACATGAAGCTGTCGGACAAAGGAATGGAGATAAGCAGAAGTTGATTGGGAATTAAAAATTAATAATTAATAATTAAGAGTTACCGGTTTTTAGTTGTTAGAATATGCGGACGCAACTAATAACCAAAAACTAACAACAGATAACTAAAAACTCACAAATTTATGAAGAATATTGCAGTAGCGGGAACGGGATATGTAGGTTTATCAATAGCAACATTATTATCGCAGCATCACAGGGTGACGGCTGTAGATGTGATACCCGAAAAGGTGGAAAAGATAAACAACCGTGTATCGCCTATACAGGATGATTATATAGAAAAGTATCTGGCAGAAAAGGAACTGAACCTGACAGCGACGCTTGACGGGGAAACTGCGTATAAGGATGCTGATTTTGTGGTAATAGCGGCTCCGACAAACTATGACCCGGTGAAGAACTATTTCGACACAAGTCATGTAGAGGAGGTTATAGACTTGGTGAGAAGCGTAAACCCAAAGGCTGTGATGGTGATAAAGAGTACCATTCCGGTGGGTTACTGTGAGGGACTGTACAGAAAATACGGAAAAGATCTGAGACTGTTGTTCTCGCCTGAATTTCTGAGGGAAAGCAAGGCTCTGTATGATAACCTCTACCCCAGCCGTATCATAGTGGGATGTCCTAAAGATACTGTGGCGGACAATGCGGAGGAACTTGCGGAAGCGGCAAGGACTTTTGCGGGACTATTACAGGAAGGTGCCTTAAAAGAGAATATCGACACTTTGTTTATGGGACTGACAGAGGCGGAAGCCGTAAAACTGTTCGCGAATACTTATCTGGCACTCAGGGTAAGCTATTTCAACGAACTGGACACGTATGCCGAAATGAAGGGGCTTAACACTGTGGATATAATAAACGGTATAAGTCTTGACCCGAGAATAGGCAATCATTACAATAATCCTTCATTCGGTTACGGTGGCTACTGTCTGCCTAAGGATACAAAACAATTGCTGGCAAACTATGCTGATGTTCCGGAAAACCTGATACACGCCATAGTGGAATCGAACAGGACAAGAAAGGATTTCATAGCGGACCAGGTGCTGAAAATGGCAGGATATTATTCGGCAAACTCGCAATGGAACATGGGAAACGAAAAGAGCGTTACAATAGGTGTTTACAGGCTTACAATGAAATCGAACAGTGACAACTTCAGACAAAGCTCGATTCAGGGTGTGATGAAGCGTATCAAAGCGAAAGGGGCTACAGTAATCATTTATGAACCGACATTGGAAGACGGTACTACTTTCTTCGGCTCTAAGGTGGTGAACAACCTTGGGGAATTCAAAAGACTTAGCGGTGCCATTATCGCAAACAGATATGACGCGATATTGGACGACGTGAAGGAGAAGGTTTATACCAGAGATGTGTTCAGAAGGGACTGAAATGATTAATTAAGAGTTAATAATTAAGAGTTAATAATTAAGAATTAAGAATTAATAATTAAGAATTGCTGACAATAATCAACGGCCTCGTATCTTGTTAACTAAAAAACATTGACCAATGAAAGGATATAATCAATCATACAGAAGTTTGGCGTTCGCCACAATAATGATATGCGAAACACTGATGTGCGGAGCATTGTTTTATGGCTTTTCATACTTTACGGACGATACGGCGTGGGAAAAGGTTATGGACGCGCCCAAAATTCAGGTTGCCACTATCGTTATGCTGATATACGCTATATGCGTAAAGAGCGTAGGTATAGTGGTATATGACAGGAAGGCTTACCTGTATGAGGTGGTTAAGAAAGTGGTAACAACGAATGTCCTGTTCGGTATATCAGGATATCTGATATTGAAATACGGGCAGTTCATGGATACATGGTCGTACATGTTCGCATGGTTTTTAGTCTCTATGCTGACAGCCAGTATGATTTTCAGATTTATTGTCAGGATATTCATAAAAAGTTACAGAACCAAAGGCGGAAACCTCAGATTTGCCGTGTTAGTGGGTGGAAGCAAGAGTATGGCTGAACTGTATGGAGAGCTTACCAATCAGACTTGGGCCGGATACAGAGTAAAGGGCTACTTTGATTTTGAGCCGTCGGCATTTATGCCGGAGGGTTGCGAATACTTGGGTAAGCCGGAGGAAGCGACAAACTATCTGCAGAAATTCGGGAATACACATTTTCTGTTCTGTGGACTGAATGATGACCACCACGAATTTATAAAAATGATTATGAGGTATTGCGAAAACAACATAATCAGATTTTATTCAGTGCCGGACTTTTATGAATATACACAGACGAGAATGGTTCTTGAATCAGTGGGGAACGTACCGGTGATGGGAATAAGGCAGGATCCGCTTTCAATTCTATCAAACAAAATAATCAAGAGAACAATGGACGTGATGATTTCGGGTATATTCCTGATAACGCTCTTCCCTATCATATTAGTCATAGTGACTGTAATAACAAAACTGACAATGCCCGGACAGGTGTTCTTCAGGCAGAAAAGAAACGGCTTGAACGACAAGGAATTCTACTGTCTGAAATTCAGGAGCATGAAGGTGAATGCAGATGCCGACAGACTGCAGGCCACAAAGGATGACCCAAGAAAAACCAAATGGGGAAATATCATGAGAAAAACCAATATTGACGAGCTGCCACAATTTATTAATGTGCTTATGGGCGACATGAGCGTGGTGGGGCCAAGACCGCACATGGTGAAGCATACTGAAGAATACTCTAAACTGATAGACAAATATATGGTGCGACACTGGGTGAAACCGGGTATCACGGGATGGAGCCAGGTGACGGGATTCAGAGGTGAGACCAAGGAGCTGAAGGACATGGAGAACAGAATAAAGGGAGATATCTGGTATATAGAAAACTGGTCGGTATGGTTGGATTTATACATCATATACAAGACAGTGGCAAATGTATTCAAAGGTGAGGAGAAAGCATATTAACAGCCGTATGGCTTTGATTTTACATGCGGATTGAGTATCTTTGCACCGATTATCTGAATTAGAGTAACATATATACTGATATTTTCATGAGGAAAAATTTCTTTTTTGCCGCTTTGGCACTTCTTATGATGATGGGAACTCTCCCGGTTATGGCACAGTCGTCAATGACTGATTCGCAGGTTATACAATATGTACAGGATGGATTGGCACAGGGTAAAAGTCAGCAGCAACTGATGACGGAACTTATGGCCAAGGGTGTGACGCAGGAACAGGCGTTAAGGCTGAAAACCATGTATGACAACGGGCAGATAAGTACCACAGGGACGACAACGGCAAACGCTCCAGGACTGGACACAACTGAAAGGAAAAGAGAAAATACAGAGGTAAAAGCAGAAGAGAGCAATAAAGCCGCAGAAGAACTAAAACAGAATCAGGCAGCTGAAGACAAGACGGAAGAAGTATTCGGAAGAAATATTTTCAACAACAAGCAACTGACATTCGAACCTGACATCAATATAGCTACACCACAGGATTACAGATTAGGACCGGGGGATGAAATAATAATAGATATCTGGGGAGCCAGTGAGAACACTATCAGACAGGAAATTACTCCGGACGGATGTATCAATGTTAACGGATTGGGAGTGATATCTCTGAACGGGATGAACATATCCGACGCAAAAGAATATCTGAAAAGCGAACTGAGCAGAATTTATGCGGATGAAGCAAACCAGATACAGGTGACATTAGGAAAAACCAGAAGCATAAAAATAAATGTCGTGGGCGAGGTTATGGTGCCGGGCACTTATACCCTATCGGCTTTCGCATCAGTATTCCATGCTCTTTACAGTGCGGGAGGTATCACTGACTTAGGTAGTGTGAGAAATATCTGTGTGGCAAGAAACGGAAATACGGTAGCTACAGTCGATGTGTATGACTATATTCTGAAAGGAAAGACTGACGGAAACATAAACCTGCAGGAAGGTGATGTGGTGATTGTGCCTACATACGACATGATTGTGAAAATAGACGGCAGGGTGAAAAGACCTATGAAATACGAGATGAAAGATAATGAAACGGTCTCAAATCTGCTGAAATATGCCGGCTCATTCACTAACAATGCCTACAAAAACAGTGTTAGGGTGATAAGACAGGAAGGAAGACTGATGTCGGTAGCCACAGTGGAACGTGAGAACTACGGCAGTTTCAAGGTTATGGACGGTGATGTGGTGACCGCGGATTCCATAATAAACAGATTCGCTAACAAGTTGGAAATCATAGGTGCTGTTTACAGACCGGGTATTTACGAATTCTGTGACGAAATAAATACGGTAAAGAAATTGCTGACACAGGCAGACGGATTGCTTGGTGACGCTTTTACAAACAGAGCTGTACTGTACAGGGAGCGCGAAAACCTGACAAGTGAGGTGCTGCCGGTGGATGTGAAAGGCATCATGGACGGAACAGTGCCTGATGTGGAACTGAGAAAGAATGACAGACTTTATATCCCGAGTATTTACGACATCAAGAGTATAGGCGATATTTATATATCGGGAGAGATAGTAAAACCCGGTACTTATCCGTATGCTGACAACATGACTCTGGAAGACCTTGTAATAACTGCGGGAGGCCTGAAGGATGCAGCCTCATTAGTCAGGGTGGATGTGTCAAGACGCATGAAGGACAATAAAGGTACACAAGCCATAGACACTGTGGGACAGAACTTTTCTTTCGGACTGAAAGACGGATTCATTGTGGACGGTACGCCGGGATTTGTGCTGGAACCATACGATCAGGTATTCGTAAGAAAAAGTCCGGGATACAGCGTACAGAAAAATGTGACAGTGAACGGCGAGGTATTGTACGAGGGGGAATATTCGCTGAACTTCAAGAACGAGAGACTGAGCAGCCTGATTGAACGTGCGGGGGGTATAACAGCTTTCGGATATGCCAAGGGAGCAAAACTGACGAGAGTGGCAAACGAGCATGAGATAAAGCGTATGCAGAACGTGATAGACATGATGAGAAGGGAACTTGGTGAAAGCCTTGCGAACTCACTTATGCTTGAGCTTGACAGCGTGTTTACAGTGGGAATAAATTTGGAGGAAGCAATTAGCAAGCCGGGCTCGGACGCTGATATTGTGCTTAGAGAGGGTGACGTGATAAGTGTTCCGGTGATGACAAGTACGGTAAAGATAAACGGAGCTGTAATGATGCCTAACACAGTGACTTACAAGGACGGTAAGAACGTAAGATATTACCTGAATCAGGCCGGCGGATATTCACAGAGCGCAAGGAAAACCAAAAAGTTCATTATATATATGAATGGTGAGGTGGAAAAGGTAAAGAGCAGAAGCAAGAAGGTTGAACCGGGATGCGAGATCATTGTTCCGAACAAGGTTAAACAGAACAGAATAGGTGAAGTTATAGGTTACGCAACGTCGTTCGCATCTTTGGCTACGATGATAGCTTCATTGGCTAATCTGCTGAAGTAGTTGTTAGTTTTTAGTTGATAGTTATTAGTTGTTAGTTATTGGTTTTAGATATTAGTTGTTAGATATGCAGGAACAGGAAATAGATTTAATAGAACTGGCAAGGAAACTGTTAGATCAGAAGAGAGTCATACTGAAAGCATGTGCTTGGGCGGCGATAATAGGTATTGTTGTGGGATTCAGCATACCAAAAGAATATACAACTGAAGTTACATTGGCTCCGGAAACATCTTCAGGAAGCAAGGGATTAAGTGGAGGACTGTCGGCATTGGCAGGTATGGCTGGTATTAACTTAGGCGACATGCAGAGTGAGGATGCTCTTTCACCGGCAATGTATCCTGACATAGTGAAATCCATACCTTTCTCCATAGAACTGCTAAACGTAAGAGTAAAAGACATCAAAGGAAATCTGGATGTTTCTCTGTATGAATATATGAAGGAATATCAGAAAAGACCATGGTGGAGTCATGTATTAGGAGCTCCGTTTAAGGCTATAGGATGGGTGATGAAAACCATCAAAGGTGAAAAGAAAGAGGAGATGAGTAATGAGACTATAGATCCTTTCAGGCTGACACGTGAACAGAGCGGAATAATAGCGGCTTTGGGAAAGAAAATCAAAGTGGAGGAAGACAAGAAGACATCGGTACTAAAAATATCCGTAACAATGCAGGACCCTCTGATTTCTGCCACTATGACGAATACAGTGATGGAAAAACTGCAGGATTATATCACACAATATAGAACAAACAAGGCAAGAAAAGACCTGGAATACACACAGAAACTGTATGAAGAGAGTATGGAAAAATACCATGAGACACAGCAGGAATATGCCGCATACATGGACAGAAACCAACAAGTTTCGATGAGGAGTGCTCTCACACAACAGGAAAGACTGAAAAACGAAATGGATTTAGCTTATAATGTGTATAACCAGACAGCACAACAGTTGCAGGTGGCCAAGGCTAAAGTACAGGAAAAGACTCCGGTATATACAGTTGTGGATACAGCTACCGTACCACTAAGTGCTTCAAAGCCTTCGAAACCGCTTATCCTTATTGGATTTGTTTTCCTGGCAGCAGTTGGAACTTGCGGATGGATACTTTTCGGAAAAGATCTTGTGAAGGATTTCAAAGGACAGAGACCTGCCGAAAAAGAATAATGATTGTAACTAAATAAAACTTATATAATTCGATAAAATGAGAAAAGTAGCATTGATTACAGGTATTACAGGTCAGGACGGATCGTATTTAGCTGAATTCCTGTTGGAAAAAGGATATGACGTGCATGGCACAATCAGACGTTCGTCTGTTGACTTCAGAGAAAGAATAGCGCACTTAGAAGGTAAGCCTAACTTCCATCTGCATTATGCGGACTTGGGAGACTCTATGAGCATAATGCAGGTTGTGAGCAAGGTTCGTCCTACTGAAGTATATAACCTTGCGGCACAGAGCCATGTGCAGGTGAGCTTTGATTCACCGGAATTTACCGCAAATGTGGATGCTACTGGCGTTTTGAGAGTATTGGAGGCTGTACGTCTGTGCGGACTTACAGATACATGCCGTATTTATCAGGCATCGACATCGGAGCTTTACGGTAAGGTAGAGGAAGTGCCTCAAAACGAGAATACACCGTTCCACCCCTACTCGCCATACGCGGTAGCGAAATTATACGGTTTCTGGATTGTGAAAGAATATCGTGAGGCTTACAATATGTTCTGTTGCTCCGGTATTCTGTTCAACCATGAGAGTGAACGCCGTGGAGAGACATTCGTTACAAGGAAAATCACATTGGCAGCAGCACGTATCGCACAGGGCAAGCAGGAAAAACTGTATTTGGGTAATCTTGATTCATTGCGTGACTGGGGTTATGCGAAAGACTATGTGGAATGTATGTGGCTGATACTGCAGAACGACACTCCGGAAGATTTCGTGATAGCGACAGGAGAACAGCACAGTGTAAGAGAATTCTGCTATCACGCATTCAAACGTGCCGGAATAGAGTTGGAATTCAAGGGTGAAGGTATAAACGAAAAGGGATATGACAAGGCTACAGGCAAATGTCTGGTGGAAGTGAGCGAAGATTTCTACCGTCCTACAGACGTTGTAAACTTGTGGGGTGATCCTACAAAAGCCAAAGCCAAACTTGGATGGAATCCGACAAAGACCAGTTTCCAGGAATTGGTGAACATCATGGTGGATGCCGACATGGCAAAAGTTGCTGTGGAAAGACACAGTGAGCATGTAAGGACTAACTTAGCTGAATATCTGGAAAAAGGAATCGTGAAATAATTAATAGTTAAGAATTAACAATTAAGAACTGAACCAACGGTCAGCGAAGCTAAAGTCAACGAAGTTAATTAAGAGTGGGTATTCTCATTTTTAATTTTTCATTATTAATTATTCATTAATTGGCATGGAGAAGAATGCAAAAATATATGTGGCAGGTCACAGGGGTTTGGTAGGTTCCGCTATCTGGAACAACCTGCTTCAAAGAGGATATACCAATCTCGTGGGAAGAACCCACAAGGAACTGGATCTGTTGGATGGCGTGGCAGTAAAGAATTTCTTTGATCAGGAGAAACCGGATGCGGTTATTCTCGCAGCCGCGCATGTGGGTGGAATTATGGCTAATTCCATATACAGGGCAGATTTCATATATAATAATCTGCAGATACAGCAGAATGTGATAGGCGAAAGTTTCAGACATGGGGTTAAGAAACTGCTTTTCTTGGGAAGTACATGCATATATCCTCGTGACGCCGAACAGCCTATGAAGGAGGAAGTGCTCCTTACCTCCCCTTTGGAATATACCAATGAGCCGTATGCAATAGCAAAAATAGCGGGACTGAAGATGTGTGAGAGTTTCAACCTTCAGTATGGTACAAATTATATAGCAGTGATGCCGACAAATCTGTATGGACCTAATGATAACTTCGATTTGGAAAGAAGTCATGTGCTACCTGCAATGATAAGGAAAATCCATTTGGCAAAATGTCTGTACAATGGTGATATGTCTGCAGTAAGAGCTGACCTTGACAAAAGACCGGTTGAAGGAATTGACGGAAAAGCCGAAGAAAAAGATATTTTGGGAATATTGGCCAAATATGGTATCCATAATGGCCACGTGATGTTATGGGGAACAGGAAAACCTATGAGGGAATTCCTTTGGAGTGAGGAAATGGCAGACGCAAGTGTGCATGTATTGCTTAACGTGGATTTCAAGGATACATATAAAGAAGGCGATAAGGATATCAGAAACTGTCATATCAACGTAGGTACAGGCAAGGAACTAAGCATTTATGATGTAGCGATGCTGATAAAGAAGGAAATCGGTTTTGATGGTGAAATACGATGGGATGCATCGAAACCTGACGGTACGATGAGGAAACTGACAGACGTTACAAAACTGCATAACTTAGGATGGCATCACAAAGTGGAAATTGACGAAGGAGTGCACAGAATGTACAAATGGTATGTAGGAGAATAAAATAATATAAAAAGTGTGTGACGCAAGATAGTTAAGTCTGTTTTGCGTCATATTTTTATTTATGTGATTGTAATATAATTTTAATGTCATAATTACTAAGAATAATTGAAGTTTTTTTATAACTTTGCACCAGACATAGACAACTTGTGTTAAATTTACAATGATACAAATACAGCTATTAGACTATTATGTTAATTTAATTAATTTAAAAAGGTAAGATATGAATAGGAAATTTATGAATTTTGCTGTGGTTGGGATTGGTATTCTTGGGCTGGCAGGATTAAACTCATGTCTGAAGGTTGATGACACTTACGACCTTGAAAAGGATTTTGACATGACTATTACTGTGGGAGGCGATTTGTCTGTACCGGGAAGCAGTACTGAAAAGATTTTGTTGGGTGATCTTCTTGATCTGGAAGAAGACGGGATTATAAAGGTGAATGAAGGTGAATATCATCTGGTACAAAATGGTGAAAAAACAAGCAGCCAGGTGAATGTGCCGGGGGTAGATATTGCTATGACTGACGGATTTACAGGAAAAACTATAAACAAAACTATTCCGACAGGAAATGCAGGCACAACTGTAGAAATTCAATTTAATCAAAAAATTGATGTCAACATAAAAGAAGATGGTATTACATCCGATATAAAAAGTCTGAGTGCTGCAGAAACATCTTGCAATGAAACATATATAGTATTTTCAGCAACTTCAACTGTTGCAAAAGCGAAACTTCCAAAAGGATATGAAATTATATTCCCAGAGTATGTTACAGTAAAGTCTGAAGACAGCAATTGGAAAGAAAACAACAATAAATTGATTTTGCAAAACATAAACGGATTAGAAATAAAAACAAACACTAAGGTGAAATTCCAGATTATAAAAATTGATTTCACCAAAAATGGTGCATCTTTTGTAGAAAACGATAATGAAAAAGACAACAATGCTATAAAAATGACAGGTAATATTTCACTTAATGGAAATATTCAAGCAATAAAAACGAGCAATCAAAGTGGAAATATTACCATGACGGTTGACGTAGAATCAAATAATATGAGCATAGTTTCTGTAACAGGTAAAGTTGATCCGGCAGTTGATATAAATGTTGATCCTATCACATTAGAAGATATACCAGAATTTTTGTCAGACAATAACGTTATATTGGATTTAACAGATCCCCAAATTTTTGTAACACTGACAAATCCAAGTCCTGTAGCTGTTGAAATAAATGGCAAACTTACATCTAAAAAGGAGGGACAAAATGACAAAAGTGTTGAAATTCCAAAATTTGTAGTTCCAGGAAATGTGGAAAATTATGTGGTATGTATTAATCAGATAAAGGATGGAACGGAAGAAGGAATAAACTATGTAAAAGTAAATGAACTGAGTTCAATCATTGAAAACATTCCTGAAAAAATAGAAATGGACGTAGATGCAAATGCTGTACAGAAGGATATTACCATCAATCTTGCTGAAGACTATACTATAGAAACAGATTATAAGATTGACACTCCGTTATCATTCGGTCCAAAGACCAACATTACTTACACAGAAACTATTGACGGATGGGATGCCGACCTTGAAGACGCAGAATTCAAAGAGGTAAAAGTTTCCATGACAGCAATAAACGAAATCCCTTTGGGAATAAGACTTAAGGCAGAAGCTATTGACGTGAACGGGAAACCACTTGACAATGTGAAACTCATTATGTGGGAAAAAGAAGTTGAAGCAGATGAAACGACCCTCACTCCGGGTAACATAGGCAATCCAAGCAATAAAGATTTGAGTTTCTCAATAGTTAGCGAAGGAAGCATCAAGGGATTGGATGGAATAAAAATCTCCATCGTAGGTTTCGTAGATGAGAATGCAGGTAACGCTTCACTGAACGAGAACCAGACTATGCAGTTTACAGACATTAAACTGACACTTAAAGGCGGTATTACAATGGATTTGAACTAACACTTAAGATATAGAAGAAAATGAGAAATCTAACTAAATATATAGCTGCAGCCATGATGATGGGGGTAGCATCAGGAGTATCGGCACAGGCTCTTAATTCGGGATATTTCTTGGACGGATACCTGTTCAAACATCAATTGAATCCTGCATTGGAAAGTGACAAATCGTATTTCAGTATTCCTGTTTTGGGAAATCTGAGTTTCGGAACAATGGGTAATGTGGGACTTGCAAACTTTATATATCCCACAGCGGATAACAAGCTGACTACTTTTATGAACAGCAGTGTAAGCGCGGACGACTTCCTTGGCGGTTTGAAAAAGAATAACCGTCTGTCACTAAATCTGAATACATCAATAATTTCAATGGGATTCAGAGGATTTGGTGGTTTTAATACTCTTGACATAGGTTTGAGATCTACCACTTCGATGTATATGCCTAAGGATTTCTTTGAATTTATGAAAGTTGGTCAGAGTGGCTCTAACACTGTATATGACTTAGGAAGCATGGGATTTTCTACATCAAATTATGTAGAAGTGGCATTTGGTCATTCCAGAAATATAACAGACAAACTGAGAGTTGGAGCAAAATTCAAAGTTCTGCTTGGAGGACTGTATGCCAATATGAACCTGAGCAATACACACATCACATTAAGTGAAGACATATGGGAAGTTCAGGCTAACGGCGAAATGAATGTTGCCATGGCGGGTTTGAACATTCCTACAAAAGAAGAAAGTGGCGCAGAATATGCTGAAAATGAAGGAACATTAGTCGATTTCGACAATATAGAAATGGATACTCCGGGATTGAGCGGTTTCGGCTTGGCTTTTGACTTTGGAGCTACATACGAAGTTATAGACAACCTTACAGTTTCGGCTGCCATAAAAGACCTTGGATTCATGAACTGGGGCAACAATACATACGCTTCGACCAACAATGAGTCATGGACCTTTGAAGGTTTCCAAAATATTTCAATTGACGATGACAGCGAAAATTCCTTAGACAATCAGATAGATGGTTTGACAGATGACTTTGAAGACTATGCCAACCTCCACAGAAGAAGTACCGGCGGAAAACTGAACAGAGCTTTGGCCGCAACACTGAATATCGGTGCAGAATATGCACTGCCTATGTATGACAAGCTTTCATTCGGTTTCTTGTCTTCAACAAGAATAAATGGTGGATATTCATGGAGCGAAGGTCGTTTTTCTGCAAACATTTCTCCGTTAAGCTGGCTTGAAGCCGGAATAAACTATGGTATAACATCTTACGGAAGCACTATGGGATGGGTAGTAAACTTCCATCCAAGAGTGTTAAGTCTTTTCGTAGGTATGGACTACTTAGTAGGAAAAGTGAGCAAGCAGTATATTCCGCTTAACAACATGAACATGAACCTTAACTTAGGTTTGAACATCACTTTCTGATTCTGAAAAATAAAAATACAGTAAATAAAAAAACTCTCCGGTGAAATGTCATCGGAGAGTTCTTTTATTGTATAAAATGTGAAGCGTTTATTCAACATACAGGACAAGACCCTTGAGATATTCTCCTTCCGGATGATAGATGTTTACAGGATGGTCGGCAGGTTGTGTGAGCTGGTGCATTATGCGTACGCTCCTACCGCTCTGTGCGGCAGCTGTGAAGACGGCATTGCGGAAATCCTGCTTGCTTACTACCTGAGAACATGAGAAAGTAAAGAGAATGCCGCCCGGACGAATCTTTTCAAAAGCTTTAGCATTCAACTTTGTATATCCGCGAAGGGCATTACGAAGGGCTCCACGGTGTTTGGCGAATGCAGGCGGATCAAGAATAATGAGGTCGTACTCCCCTCCCATCCTGTCAAGATACTTGAAAGCATCTTCGGCAAATGCCTCGTGACGTGTATCACCGGGGAAATTCAGTTCGACATTTGCCCGCGTAAGGTCAATGGCCTTGGATGAACTGTCAACCGAATGTACCAAACGCGCTCCTCCACGCATTGCATAGAAAGAGAATCCTCCTGTGTAGCAGAACATATTGAGGACATTACGTCCTAAAGAATAGTGTTCAAGAAGGGCACGGTTCTCACGCTGATCGACAAAGAAACCTGTTTTTTGACCTTTAAGCCAGTCAACATGGAAAAGCAGTCCGTTTTCCATTGCTACGTTCTCTGTACTGCCTCCGAGAAGGAATCCGTTTTCTGTTGACTCAAGATCGGCCTTGTAAGGTAATGTAGTTTCACTCTTATAATATATATTCTGAATGATATCGCCCATGACTTCTTTTAGCGCATTGGCTATTTCGTGGCGATATACATGCATTCCTGCCGAATGAGCCTGCATTACTGCCGTATGGTCATATAAGTCGATAATAAGTCCCGGAAGATTATCTCCTTCGCCGTGTACAAGACGGCAGGCATTGTTGTTCTCTGTTCCTATAAGACGGAGTGCCTGACGCAGATTACGTGCGACGGTGAGACGACGTACCCAAAAATCATGGTTTATCTCTTCTTTCTTGAAAGTAAGTACACGTACGGCAATACTGCCTATCTGATAATGTCCGGACGCGATATACTGTTTGTCGGAAGTATAGACTTCCACAACTTCTCCTTCTTCCGGATTTCCTTCAATACGTGCTATTGCTCCGGAAAACACCCATGGGTGGAAACGGAGAAGCGATTCTTCTTTTTTAGGTTTTAAATATACTTTGTTCATGTTAATCAATTAGGAATTAAAAATTAAGAATTGAAAATCAGCGAAGCTAACCAACGGTCAACGAAGTTAATTAAAAACTGATGACCTCCACCAATTATTAATTATTCATTATTAACTATTCATTCAATTTCTGATAGATCCTCAATGTTGCCCATGCGTCTGTAGCGGCATATTGCTGTTGTGCTTCTGTCAATACATCAGCCTCCCAATTGGAAAGTCGCTGACTCTTGGAGATTTTCTCGCCGAAAAGTATCGCATATATCTTTTGAAGGCTTTTGTCCTGAATTCCAAAACGGGGAACATAATCCTGAAGCTCAATCCAATTGCCTGTTTTCGGATCTTTATTGTTTGCCCGTCGGAGCATACTGAAATCGTCGCGGAGAGAAAGCCCAATTTTAAGGACATCATTCTGTAAAAATTCTTCCAGAAAATCAGGTATTCCTATACGGTTAAGCCTGAACAGAAAACAAATGTCATTAGTGGCAACCTGCAGAAGAGCTACAGTGTTTATTTTGCCTTTTTTAAACGACGGGCGGGTTTCCGTGTCAACACCTACAATCGGGCATTGGTTCAGATAGGCTATTGCCTTGCGTGCTTCCTCCACTGTATATATGATTACGATACGTCCCGGAAAAATCACTTTAGGCATTTCGGATATCAGTTTCTTGTCTATTGTGGGTTGGTAGTCTGTCATTTTCTGTCTAAGTTTAGCATTCTGTATCTTCACCGTGATATTTTACATTGTGAAGGGCACGCATGACATTGACCAGTGTGCGTCCCCAATATGACGCGAACTGCTCACGGCAACGCCAGAGGGCATCGTTCATAGTTCTGTCGAGACCCAGGCTATATACGCATACGAAATCTTTCAGCGGCTGGTAGATGTCTGCCAGGCCTTCGGAGATGTTCTGCTTGATAGGTGTGTCGCTGAATGCCATGTCATCAAGGAAAACCTCAAGATAGTCATCGTCAGGACCCAACTGTTCCGCTATCAGGCTGCGCAGATGTTCATAGTCGGTTTCTGTAACGAATGTTTCAGGCTCGATGTCGTCGAGTGGTTCGCAATCGGGAAGCAGTGACGCTTTCAGATAAACCAGCGGAAGGAGCTTGAGAATACGATCGACAAACTCGGAAGGCTGCATTTCGGGAGTACGTTCCAAGAAGCCGCAAAACTCGGCAGCTACGGTAACGAACTCGACTGTGTTTGCATCGAAAATTGGTTGATTTGATGATTTCATTTGATTAAAATTGTCTTCTACTCTTTAAAATATATGTGCAAAGGTAGGAATTTTTTCTGTTTTTATTGTTTTTTGTTTACAGATTTCGTGCCGTTTGTATTATCTTTGCATGACTATTTTTAAAGCAGAAACTATATGGGTACAAAAAAAGACAATAAAAAATCAAACATACCACCTAAGGACAATACTAAGAAAATTAAATCGGCACTGAACGGCGAGACCGGACATTTCATAGGAGGACTGATATGCCTTATGTTCGGAGTATATATGTTTCTTGCGTTCACTTCATTTTTATCTGCAGGAGGGGCTGACCAGAGTGTGACAGCCGTCAACTCGATAGGCGAAACGGAAGTGGTGCAGAACCATACAGGACCTGCTGGTGCGAGGCTGGCTGAATTTCTCATAAACGGATGCTTCGGAATTCCGGCATATCTCATAGTTGTGGTATTGCTCATTGCCGGTACAAAACTCATGAGAGCGTATAATTTTACGGTATGGAAGTGGTTTCTGGCATGTATGAGCATAATGTACTGGCTTTCGGTGACATTAGGTTTCGCGTTCGGCAATATCATGGAAAATTCTTTCATCTATCCGGGAGGATTGCATGGATATAATGTGTCGCAATGGATAGAATCGTACATAGGAGTACCGGGACTGATACTTTTGCTGCTGTTCTGTGGAATAATCATAGGTGTGGCAATAAGAAGACAGACCATGGAAGTGGTTAGAAAAATCATACATCCGGATTTCAAGAAGAAGGAAGATGACAATATCGTTGCAGATAATGATGATAAAGCAGTTGAGGACATCAATGATGAAACTGTAATGAATGAGAAGACCACTCCGGAAGAAAAATTGACAGAAGAAGTATCCGAAGATGAAGAAAAAACAATTGATGAAAAGCAGAAATGGCATGATAAACTTATGCCCGGAGGTATATTGGGAAGAATGTTCGGAAGGAAACATGAAGTAGTTGATAATGATAACGACAATGAAGATGATGAGAAAAACAGTGATGATGATGATGAAACTGAAAATATTGAGCTGAACAATACTGATTATGACAAGAAGTATGCAGAGTTCAAACATGAAAATGAACCTGAGCCATACGCTGAAGAAGTTTACAGTGATGACGTAAATTATACGGATAACAGCATCGAACTGACACTGGATGACATTCCTGTAAACGCAAAAAGAATAATAGAGTCAGAGGCTACGGCACAAACAGAAAAGACCGGTGACGAAGAACCTGCTTTCGAGATAGAAGAGACAAAAGAAGAAGAAAAGGTAAGAGGAGACCTGAATGTTCCATACAATCCGAGACTTGATCTGGAACTGTACAAGTTCCCTACCCTTGACCTGCTGAAAACATATCCTGATGAGGGACCAAGCATTGACATGGAAGAACAGAATGCCAACAAGAACAGGATTATTCAGGTTCTGAGAAGTTTCGGCATAGAGATTTCGTCCATCAAGGCCAACGTAGGACCTACAGTGACACTCTACGAAATTACTCCTGCCGAGGGAGTGAGAATCTCGAAAATCAGAAATCTTGAAGATGACATTGCATTGAGCCTTTCAGCACTTGGAATACGTATAATCGCTCCTATACCGGGAAAAGGCACAATAGGTATTGAAGTGCCTAATGCAAGCCCCAAGATAGTACCGATGAGCTCGGTTCTGGCAAGCAAGAAATTCCAGGAAAGTACATACGAACTGCCGATAGCCTTAGGAAAAACAATCACAAACGAGGTGTTCATGGTGGACTTGGCAAAGGCACCGCACATGCTTGTGGCCGGTGCAACCGGACAGGGTAAGTCTGTGGGACTGAACGCCATAGTCACATCACTCCTATACAAGAAACATCCGAGTGAACTGAAATTCGTGATTATCGACCCTAAGAAGGTAGAATTCGCCATATATGCGCCTATCGAGAAGCATTTCCTTGCCAAATTGCCTGATGCGGAAGATGCAATCATAACAGATGTGACAAAGGTAGTACAGACACTGAACTCGCTCTGTGTGGAAATGGATACAAGATATGACCTTCTGAAAAAGGCCGGATGCAGAAATATAAAGGAGTACAACGCTAAATTCATAAACAGACAGCTTAATCCGGCAAACGGACATAAGTTCATGCCTTACATCGTAATAATAATTGATGAGTTCGGCGACCTGATAATGACTGCAGGAAAAGAAGTGGAACTTCCTATATGCCGTATAGCACAGCTGGCACGTGCGGTGGGAATACATGCCATCATAGCTACACAGAGACCGACAACCAACATCATTACAGGTACCATCAAAGCCAACTTCCCTGCACGTGTGGCATTCAGAGTGGCTTCAATGATGGACTCGAGAACAATTCTGGACAGACCGGGAGCACAGCAACTTATAGGTAAGGGTGATATGCTTTATCTGCAGGGAAATGATCCGGTACGTGTGCAATGCGCGTTTGTGGATACGCCGGAAGTGGAGAAAATATCGGAATACATAAGCAAGCAGCAGGGCTATCCTACCGCATTCGAACTGCCTGAATATGTAGATGAAAATGCTGAACCAAGCGGAGCTGCCGATGTGGACATGAACAGACTGGACCCAATGTTTGAGGAAGCTGCACGACTGATTATATATCATCAGCAGGGTTCAACATCACTTATACAGAGAAAACTGTCGTTGGGATATAACAGAGCCGGACGTATCATGGACCAACTGGAAAGAGCAGGCATAGTGGGACCGGCTAACGGAAGCAAGGCAAGAGATGTGTTATGCATAGACGAAAATGACTTGCAAATGAGACTTAGTCAACTTAAAAACAATAATTAGGAATGAAACATATTATATCGCTGATACTATTACTTGTTACGCTTCAGTGTTTTGCACAGAAAGATGCAAAGGCAAGGCAGATACTCGATGCAGTGGCTTCGGAGTACAACAAATCGTCAGGTACGGAAATAGTGTTCGACGGAAGCACAAAAGGAACAATAGCACTGAAAGGCAATAAATTTGTATTGGATTGCGGAGGTATAAAAAGCTGGTTTGACGGAGAAACTTTATGGAGTTATGTAAAGACGAACGAAGAGGTGAACGTTTCATCGCCTACTGCAGAGGAAATACAGTCGATAAATCCTTATGCAATGATAAGCATGTACAAAAACGGTTTCAATTACTCATTCACAGGAACTAAAAACAGAAACGGAATGATGTGCCGAGAGGTTGTGCTTTCGCCAGAGAAGAAGCAGGATATAAATGAAATATCCTTTTCAGTGAACAATAAAATGCAACCTGTGTATGTTAAAATAGAAACAAATTCCGGTGATGTACAGGAATTTACTGTAAAGGAATATAAAACACTGAATTTGGCTGACTCATTCTTTAAATTCAATAAGAATGATTATCCCGGAGTTGAAATCATAGATTTGAGATAAAATAGAATAATAGAATATAAAACAATAATCATTTTAGTATGGCTACAGAACACGTTAAGTGCCTGATCATCGGATCGGGACCGGCAGGATATACTGCCGCAATATATACAGGACGAGCAAACCTCAGCCCTGTACTTTATGAAGGACTCCAACCGGGAGGACAGTTGACGACGACAACCGAAGTAGAGAATTTCCCGGGATATCCTGACGGAGTGACAGGTCCTGTACTGATGGACGATTTGAGAAAACAAGCTGAAAAATTCGGTGCGGACATAAGAAACGGAATAGTTACAAAAGCTGATTTAAGCAAGGCTCCTTACACATTCGAAGTTGACGGAGAAAAGGAAATCACAGCCGATGCGGTAATCATATCTACCGGAGCCACAGCTAAATATCTTGGTCTGGAAGACGAAAAGAAATATGCCGGTATGGGAGTAAGCGCATGTGCCACTTGCGACGGTTTCTTCTACAGAAAAAAGAAAGTGGCAGTAGTGGGTGGAGGTGACACCGCTTGCGAAGAAGCCATATATCTGGCAAGTCTCGCAAGCGAAGTATATCTGGTAGTGAGAAAACCATTCCTGAGAGCATCACAAATAATGCAGGAAAGAGTGATGAACCATCCAAAAATAAAAGTTCTGTTCGAGCATAACGCCGTGGGACTGTATGGCGACAATGGTGTGGAAGGAATGCACGTTGTAAAGAGAATGGGAGAAGCTGACGAGGAAAGATATGACATCGCCATAGACGGATTCTTCCTTGCCATCGGTCATAAGCCAAATTCTGATATATTCAAGCCATGGGTAAAGACAGACGAAGTGGGATACATCATAACCGAAGGTAATACCCCATGCACAGGTGTTCCGGGAGTATTTGCAGCAGGCGATGTAGCAGATCCACACTACCGTCAGGCCATAACTGCAGCAGGAAGCGGATGTAAGGCCGCAATCGAAGCTGAAAGATTCTTGAATAAGTGAATAATTAATAATTAAAAATTAAAAATGGGTACATGCCATCAATTTTAATTTTTAATTGACCTCCGGTTCTAAATTATTAAATTGTTAATTATTAATTTTTAATTGAACAACATGAATTTATTTAAACGTTCTGCCGCTATGATAATATTCGTATGCGGTGTGGCATCAGGTTTCGCACAGCAGATGCCGCCTATGCCTACTGACCCTAATGTACGTGTAGGCAAGTTGGAAAACGGGCTTACTTATTACATCAGACACAATGAACTGCCGGAAAACCAGGCAGACTTCTATATAGCACAAAAGGTAGGCTCAATACTTGAGGAGGACAATCAGAGAGGATTGGCACACTTCCTTGAGCACATGTGTTTCAACGGTACAACAAACTATCCGGGAAACTTGCTTAGAGAGTATCTGGAATCTATAGGTGTAAAATTCGGTGCCAACCTGAACGCTTACACTTCAATAGACGAGACTGTTTACAACATTTCGAATGTTCCTGTGACGAGAGAGACAGTGGTGGATTCATGTCTGCTGATTTTGCACGACTGGGCAAACGACCTTACCCTGGATCACGAGGAAATAGACAAAGAAAGAAAAGTTATACACGAAGAATGGAGAACACGTACCGGAGCAATGATGCGTATGTATGAAAAAGTGTTCCCTATCATGTATAAGGACAGTAAATATGCTTACCGTTTGCCTATCGGAACAATGGAGGTGGTTGACAACTTCCCTTATCAGGCTCTGAAAGACTATTATGAAAAATGGTACAGACCGGACCAGCAGGGTATCATCGTTGTAGGCGACATTGATGTGGACAAGGTGGAAGAGAAAATCAAGAAACTGTTCTCTCCTATCGAAATGCCTGCAAACGCTGCCGA
The DNA here is from genome assembly GCA_944320605.1 of uncultured Phocaeicola sp. Classification (GTDB taxonomy): domain Bacteria; phylum Bacteroidota; class Bacteroidia; order Bacteroidales; family Bacteroidaceae; genus Phocaeicola. The sequence goes on from CALUIE010000001.1 coordinate 119,860, forward strand.
AAGAGTTTATTATCCTGTTCCTGACAATGACGAACCACTGATAGCATTGGCAAAGGACAAAGAACAGCAGGTACCTGTAATATATGTATTCCACAAGCATGACGCTGTGCCAAACGAAGAGAAAAACAATATCTCGTATCTGGCAATGAACTACATGATATCTATGATAGGAAACATGCTGAACGCACGTCTTGACGAAATGACACAGAAACCTCAGCCTCCATTCATACAGGCTATGGCAGAAGACGGTAACTACCTGCTGGCCAAAACCAAAGGAGCATTCATCGGACTGGCTGTAGCTAAAGAAGACGGAATACTGACTTCTACAGAAGCGTTGATGACTGAAATAGAGAGAGTGAGACAGTTCGGATTTACTGCAAGCGAATATGCGAGAGCAAAAGCCGATTATCTCAGAGCATTGGAATCGGCTTATAATGAAAAGGACAAGATGAGGAACTCACAATACGTAAGGGAATATGTGAGACACTTCATCGACAACGAACCTATACCGGGAATAGAAAACGAATATGCCATAATGAACCAATTGGTACCAAACATACCGGTGGAAGCCATTAACCAGCTTGTAAAACAGATTATCGGTGAGAAAAACATCGTGGTAAGCGTATTCTGTCCGGACAAGGAAGGCATGAAATACCCTACTGACGCAGAACTTAGAGCTGTAATAGACAAGGTCAAGGCCGCAAAACTCGAGGCATACGTTGACAAAGTTTCCAACGAACCTCTTATGAAAGAACTTCCTGCAGGAGGAAAAGTGGTAAAATCAGAAGCGGGACCTTTCGACAGCAAGATTCTGACATTAAGCAACGGAGTTAAAGTTGTTCTGAAGAAGACTGACTTCAAAGCCGACGAAATCATAATGCAGGCTTTCAGTACAGGAGGTAACTCAATGTTTGACGACAAGGATGTTATACAGTTCAAGCTGATGAACCAGGTAGTAGGACTTGGAGGTTTGGGCAACTTCAGTGCCGTTGACCTTGATAAGGTACTGGCAGGAAAAATGGCATCGGCATCGGCATACGTAAACAGCCTTACTGAGGGCATAAGCGGTGGATGTTCGCCAAAAGACATGGAGACAATGTTACAGCTTACATACCTGCGATTTACAGCTCCAAGAATGGATCAGGATGCTTTTGCATCATTCATTAGCAGAAACAAGGCAGCCTTGGCAAATGCTGAAGCAGACCCTAACACTGCATTCAGCGATTCTATCAGTGTAGCTCTGTACAACCGTCATCCAAGAGCTATCTCTGTAAAGGTTGAAACCCTTGACAAGATAGACTATAACAGGGTTATGGAACTTTATAAAGACCGTTTTGCCGATGCAAGCGACTTTACTTTCGTAATGGTGGGTAATATAGACGAAACTATCGCAACCCCGTTGATAGAGAAATATCTGGGAGGTCTGCCGTCAATCAACCGCAAGGAAAAGTTCCGCGATGTAAACCTTGACATCAGAAAAGGACAGTACGAAAACAATTTCACAAGAAAGATGGAAACTGCAAAATCATCTGTACTGATGGTTGCAAGCGGAAAATGCGAATACACACAGAAGAGCCTTGTCACAATGAGCATGTTAGGACAGCTTCTGAACATCCTTTATACACAAACCGTGAGAGAGGAAGCGGGAGGTACATACGGAGTGTCATGCAGCGGTTCAATAAGCAAATATCCGGAAGCTGAAGGAGTGTTCCAGATCTATTTCGACACTGACCCTCAACGCAGACCACAGATGGTGGAACTTATAAACAAGGGAATAAACGACTTCATAGCACAAGGTCCTAAACCTGAAGACTTGAGCAAGGTTAAGGAATTCATGCTCAAGACATACCAGCAAAACCAGAAAGAAAACTCATACTGGATGGGAATCTTGAACAGTAAGCTATGGGAAGGAGTTGACATGAATTCAGGTTATGAAAACACTGTAAACAGCATAACAGTAAATGACCTGAAGAAGTTTGCCAAGAAATTCTTCGGACAGAAGAACATGATAGAGGTAAGCATGAACGCGCCAGTAGAATAAGCAAAGGCAATTAATCGCCATAAAACAGAAGTGACGGTATATCGGAAGCATACGGTATATCGTCACTTCTGTTTTTATATTAATCGGAATAATGTTAAATAGTAACTAAATTGTGCAAACATTTTTCTTCCGCAAATAAACAATTAATTACATTTGCTGTATAACTATAAAAACAGTATGAAATGCTTGTCAGTGTACTCCATAAAAAAATAATATATACAGCATCCGCTGTGCTGTGCCTGTTACTCCTTTCGTCATGCGGAAGCCACAGACTGAACTATGATTTCCGGGAACTTGCCGTGGCAGCCATAAGACTTGACATGGATATAGATATAGACGACAATCACAAGCTATACATAGAGGCTTCAAATTGGATTGGCACCCCTTACAGATACGGAGGAAAAACAAAAAAAGGCGTAGACTGCTCCGGACTTACATCATCTATATACAGGACTGTATATAGAAAAAAACTAAGCAGAAGTGCTGAAGAACAGAGGGATAACGACTGCAAGAGAGTTTTGAAGAAAAACCTTCGCGAGGGTGACCTTGTGTTCTTTCATAACGGAAACAAGAAAAAAAGAGCGTCACACGTGGGCATATATCTGAAAAACGACAGATTCATTCATGCTTCAAGCAGTGTGGGAGTAGTTGTGAGCAGTCTTAATGAAAGGTATTACAGCAAGCACTGGCTTCAAGGTGGAAGGGTGAAATGATTTAGGTTACAGATGAGAAACAGTTCGAGAATAAATATTTCCATAATAATTGCAGGGATGCTGGTCATGGTAAACGACATGGCGGCACAACAGCTTAATACAGACTTCAAGAAAGACTTCAAGGCAAACAATACCGACAGTGAGCTTAAGCTGAATGAAGACGCAATAAAACTGATAAAGTTTGATTTCATGCCCGAAATGGAAGATGAGATAAACAAACCATTGGAAGCTCCCCTGGAAAAATCGTGGATGAAGTTCAAGGCAGACCTTGCCGTACCCAAAAGCCTGACGGACACAACTAAAGTGAGAAAACCTACAGGCTACATAAGAATGCTTCCCTACTCCATCTGGACAAAATTCGGCGAAGATCCGGTTTACGATGTAATGGTATTCGGCAAGAAAAAAGAATATACAATATCGTGGACCATAAACCCGTTCGGAAATTACGAAGAAAATTACGGCTTGAGCATAGCCCCGTCGGCAGGCAGCATAAGCGACGGAATGAAGATACGGGGCGCAGGAATAGCAATAGGCGGACTGGATATCATGGGATTCATATACAATAATCTTACTGCGCGAGGAAGAATGCTCCAGCACAACAGAAAACATGCCAACGCATGGAAGATTTACCAAAAGTATCAGCCCACACTGGCAGACAGCCTGAAATTCCCGACTTTCTATAACGGACTGACATCACCGGTGTTCGATTATTCCGTTTCAAAAGACACGGCCATTATGCAGTCATTCCCTGTAATGACAGATTCCATGAGGGCGGAAATAGAAATGGTAATAACAGCCAAAAGAGACACCATACGGAAAGAATACCTTGAAAAAGCAAATGAGGAAGCCGACAAGGACAGAAAACCTGACCGTGTAAAAAGAAATTTCAGATGGGACGTCAGGAAAGCCAAAGCCGCAAAACAGCAGAAAGACAAGGAAGACAAACTGAAGGAAAAGGAACAGAAAATGATTGATGAGCTGTCGGAAAGCATGGACAGCATTTACATCTATATGAGACAAAAAGAAGAGCGTGAGGCGCAGAAAAGAGCGGAACAGGAGAAGATACGCAAAATGCGCTACGGAATTGAATAATCACAATAAAAAACACCCTGTCGTTCGACATAAAATGACAGGGTGTTTTACCTGAAACGACAGGGCGTTTCCCTCTCTCTATTTTTTGAATATGAAATACACTGCTAAAATAAGGCAGCAGAATGCGGCAAGATGGTTCCATTTAAGTTCCATCTTAAAGGCTATTACAGAAAATACCGTAAACACAACAAGTGTGATAACCTCCTGAATAACCTTTAGCTGCATGATGTCGAACGGTCCGCCACTTTCCCGGAAACCAAGACGGTTGGCAGGAACCTGAAGACAGTACTCGAAAAACGCTATAGCCCAGCTGAAGGCTATCACACCTATAAGCGGTAAAGACTCAAACCAGCTGTATTCGCGCATCTTAAGATGACCGTACCATGCGAATGTCATAAAAATATTTGACAAAATCAGCAATAACACTGAGAAAATTCCATGTGATAACATATTGTTTTTTAGTTTATAAGTTTTTAGTTGTTAGTTATTGGTTGTAGTTGTTGGTCATTAGTTGCGTCCGCATGGCTCTAACAACTAAAAACTAACAACCGATAACTCTTAATTATTAATTCTTAATTATTTCCGGCAGCATATCCTCCTGTATGTTGCTCATGCTGCTCCACAGACTGTATCTTGCCTCCGGATTCATTTCCTGCAGGCGGCGCAGCACCTCTTTCATGTCCGAGCGGTGCGAGTCCTTCTCATACGGACAGTTCTTTATCTGCTTGCGGTATCCGCGTATTCGTGCCATTTCCACCAAATCCGATTCATGTATCAGGCACATTGGGCGGATAATGGTCATATCAAACTTACGCATCACCAGACGTGGAGGCATGGTACTTATGGCTCCCTGAAACGTCATGTTCATCAGTAGCGTCTCCAGAATATCATCATTATGATGCCCGAGGGCTATCTTGTTGCATCCATATTCCTTTGCCACGGTAAACAGAGCCTTACGTCTGTTCCACGAACATAGGAAACATGGTGACTTACGGGTATCTGTAGTAGGATCAAAAGATGTGGTGTAAGTTACAAATTCCACACCGAGCGATTCCGCAAACTCACGCAGATACGTGGTGTCCGATTTGTATTCTATGTTACTCATCTCCACATGCACAGCCATAACCGTAAAACGGGGCTTGAAAATTCTTGAACGCATGGCAAGCAATTCAAGCAGTGCCATCGAGTCTTTACCTCCCGACAGTCCTACCAGTATCTTGTCTCCGTCGCTTATCAGCCCGTAGTCCGTTATCCCTTTCAGGAAACGTTTGTTTATGCGGTATAGCGTTTTGTCTTCTTCAGTCTGTTTTGCCATAAATAGTTTTAAAAAGCGGGTGCAAAGGTACAAGAAAAGAATGATTTACGGAAGAAAATAAAAAATTGAATATACAAAAAAGAGTAATTATGAAGTTTTTTTGTATTTTTGATAACTAAAACAATTTACACACAACAGACTAATACAATAAAATTGAATATGACAAGACTTAAAACAAAAATAGCGGCGTTGGTTCTGTCTATGATTGCCGCCGGAGCCGGAGCGCAGACACTGAGTCAGGCACAAAGATGGTTCACACAAGGAGAGTTCGAAAAAGCAAAACCGGTATTCAAGAAGTTGGTAAAACAATCACCGTCAAACGCCAGTTATAACTTCTGGTATGGCGCATGTTGTTACGAAACCGGCGAGATGATGGAAGGTCTGCCATATCTGGAGAAGAGTGCCGCAAGAAAAGTCATAAATGCTTATCTCTATGTAAGTAAGGCATATTACGACATGTACAGATACGACGATGCCATAAAAAATCTGGAAGAACATATCTACTGGCTCGAAAAGAAGAAAAGAGATACATCCGAAGCTGAAGAACTTATGACGAAATATAGGAAAGGAGCACGCCTGATAAGAAGTGTAGAGAATATTACAGTGGTGGACAGCTTCGTGGTTGACAAAAAGAATTTTCTTGAAGCATATAAATTGGGAACGCAGTCAGGAACATTGGAGATGACTGTCAATAACGCCGAAAACGAGGATGTATGTATAGAGTTCGTAAACGAAATGGATGACAAGAAACTGTTGTCAGCCAAAGATGATAACGGAAACAAAAAACTCTACTCAAGCGTAAAACTTATAGACAAGTGGAGTAAACCTCAAAGACTGAGAGGTATAAACGATGATATGTCGGAGTTGAATTACCCGTTCCTCGATTCTGACGGAACAACACTGTATTTCGCGGCAAAAGGAGAAGAAAGTTTGGGAGGCTATGACATATACGTGACAAGGGCAGATTCGGAAGAAAACTCATATTTCAGACCGGACAATATGGGATATCCGTTCAATTCTGTTTACAATGATTATATGTTGGCAATAGACGATTACAACAACTTAGGTTGGTTCGCGTCGGACAGATACCAGCCTGAAGGGAAAGTGTGTGTGTATGTGTTCATTCCCAATGAAACAAAAACAACATACAATTATGACGCCACAGATGCCGGAAAAATGATTTCATTGGCAAAACTTGACAATATCGCAATAACACAAACCGACAAGGAGAGTGTAATAAGAGCCAAACAAAGACTGGCAAAGGTGACATACACAAGTAAAAACAAGAAGAATCCTAAAACAGAATTTGAATTCATAGTGAATGACAACAGGACGTACACCTCTTTGAATGATTTCAGAAACAAGGAAGCAAAAAAACTGTTTCAGGAAATGACCAAGAAGAAAAGCGACCTGAAAGAACTGGAGAATGAACTGGAAGGACTGAGAGAGAAATACTACAGAGCGGCGAATAACGTAAAAAAATCAATGACTCCGGGTATTCTTGACAAGGAACAGAGAGTGGAAAACCTGAGAGCGGAAATTGACAAGATGACCGTAAGAATAAGGAATATGGAACTTAAATAGAGAATTATGAAAGAATATTTCGCACCATCGGAATTGATTATAAATGAGGACGGATCAGTGTTCCATCTGCATCTGAAACCGGAACAGTTGGCCGACAAGGTGATACTGGTAGGCGATCCGGGACGTGTGGCATTGGTGGCATCGCATTTTGACAACAAGGAATGCGAGGTGGAAAGCCGCGAGTTCAAGACTATAACAGGTTCATATAAAGGAAAAAGAATAACAGTAACTTCTACCGGTATAGGATGCGACAATATAGACATCGTAATGAACGAGCTTGATGCCCTGGCAAACATAGATTTCGATACGAGATATGAGAAAGAAAATCTGAAATCGCTGGAATTGGTGAGAATAGGAACATGCGGAGGTCTCCAGCCATATACTCCTGTAGGAACATTCATCTGCTCGGAAATATCAGTAGGATTCGACGGACTTCTGAACTTTTATGAAGGACGTAACGCTGTATGCGACCTGCCATTGGAACGGGCATTACTTAATCACCTCGGATGGTCAGGAAATATGTGCTCTCCTGCCCCGTATGCCATTCACGCCAATGAGGAAATGGTGGAGCGAATAGCCGGAAAAGATATGGTGAGGGGCATCACGGTGGCATGTGGCGGATTTTTCGGTCCACAGGGAAGAAAACTGCGTGTTCCATTGGCAGATCCTCATCAGAACGAGAAAATAGAAAGTTTCGAATACGACGGACGCAAAATAACCAACTTTGAGATGGAAAGTTCGGCACTGGCAGGACTGTCACGACTAATGGGGCACAAGGCCACAACAGTATGTATGGTAATAGCAAACCGTGTGGCAAAGGAAGCAAACACCGGATATAAGAACCAGATAGACGATCTGATAAAACTTGTTTTGGAAAGAATATAATGGAAGAGAGTTTCATACAGGAAAACAATATAGACAAGGAGGAAAAATATTTACATTTCCTGGAGCAGTACGCACGTCTGATTGAGAATGAAAAGAATATCATAAGCGTATTGGCCAACACCACAGCAGCTCTGAAGGAAGCATTCGGTTTCTTCTGGATAGGTTTCTATCTTATAGACAATGGAGAACTCCATCTTGGACCATTCCAGGGAAGTGTGGCATGTTATCGCATCAGAAAAGGCAAAGGCGTATGCGGAACGGCATGGGCTGAAGCAAAAACACAGGTTGTGGCGGATGTCGATCTTTTCCCGGGACACATTGCGTGCAGTTCGCTGTCGCGTTCTGAAATAGTAGTACCTATGATAAGCGACGGAAACGTTGTAGGGGTTCTGGACATAGACAGTGACGAACTGAACACTTTCGACGATACAGACCGCATATACTTAGAAAAGGTCGTGGAAATGATAGTAAAAAATTTATACTGATTCAATAAAAATGAACATTCTATATACAGATGATACAATATGTGCCATAGCTACGGCACAGGGAGGAGCAATAGGGACAATCAGAGTCTCTGGAAAGGAAGCCATAACTATAACAGACAAGATTTTCACTCCGGTAAATGGAGTCTCACTTTCAGAGCGTAAACCATATACACTGACTTTCGGACACATCAACGGAGAAAACAGTGAGATAGTAGATGAGGTATTGGTAAGTCTTTTCCACGGACCACATTCATATACGGGTGAAGACTCAACGGAAATTTCATGTCATGGCTCATCATACATATTGCAACAGGTGATGCAACTGTTGATAAAGAACGGTTGTCGTGCGGCAGGTCCGGGAGAGTTCACACAGAGGGCATTTCTGAACGGCAAGATGGACTTAAGTCAGGCAGAAGCCGTGGCAGACCTTATAGCATCAACATCGGCAGCGTCGCACCGTATGGCAATGAACCAGATGCGAGGAGGATTCAGCCGTGAGCTGTCGCAGTTAAGGGAAAAACTCTTGCATCTCACCTCACTTATGGAACTGGAACTCGATTTCAGCGACCATGAGGAACTGGAATTTGCTGACCGTAGCGAACTTTCACAAATCGCATCACAGGTGGAAGAAGTCATAAACGGTCTTGTACAGTCATTCAGTGTTGGAAACGCGATAAAGAACGGTATTCCTGTAGCAATAATCGGCGAGACAAATGCGGGTAAATCTACCCTGCTCAATACCTTGCTGAACGAAGAGCGTGCCATAGTGAGCGACATTCACGGTACTACCCGTGACGTGATAGAAGACACGATGAACATAAAAGGAATTCTTTTCCGATTTATAGACACAGCCGGAATCCGCGATACATCTGATACAATAGAAAGCATAGGTATAGAACGTAGTTTCCAGAAACTTGACCAGGCGTCAATAGTTCTTTGGGTGATAGACAGCACAGAAGCTGAAACACAGATAAACGCATTGAAGGACAAGATAATTCCACGATGTGAAGGCAAAAAACTCATCTTGGTAATGAACAAATGCGATGTCACTCCGGGTACAGAAACTCTTCCGGATAAAGGAACACATTTCCCTGACAATAACTGTGTAGAAACAATATCCATCTCCGCAAAGAGACGCAATGGAATAACAGAATTGCAAGAACTACTCGTAAAAGCTGCTGCACTGCCAGAAGTGACACAAAACGATGTTGTGGTAAGTAACGTCCGCCACTACGAAGCCCTCTCCCACGCCCTTGAAGCCATCCACCGTGTACAGGACGGCATGTCTATAGGATTATCCGGTGACTTAGTGAGCCAGGATTTAAGGGAATGTCTCTTCCACTTAGCAGAAATCGTAGGTGGAGAGATAACGAATGATGAGGTGCTGGGGAATATATTTAAGAATTTTTGCATCGGCAAGTAGGATATTGTAATCAACTGCAACGAATTAGAACCAACTATAATGAAGTCGCTGATTTTCAGCGG
>CALUIE010000002.1 GCA_944320605.1 uncultured Phocaeicola sp.
CAAAAAAATTATATACAATATCATAAGAGACTGTTAATCAATGGAAAAACAGAACATTTTCTTTGCATTAATGTTACAAGCCAAACAATATAATCTATATTATACACATTATATATAAGCTATAACTAAAATGAAATTATTTTTTGACTAATCTCATTATAAAGCCACCGCCACTAAACATTTTCACATTAACTACAGATTCGTTGGTAACTTTCATAGTTTCTTTCTTATAATCTTTAGCCACCAGATCCGCATTAATTCCATCCTTAAACAACACTACATCATATTCACCTTCACCAAGGAAAGAAAAATCAACCTTTACTTCACGCTCTTTCCAGTTGGTCAACCCTCCTACATACCACACTTCTCCATTTCTGCGTGCCATGACTATACACTCGCCAATCTTAGCCTGTAAAGGACGAGTTTCATTCCACACTGTAGGAACATCAGCAATAAACGATGTGCATTCCTGTTCTTTCTCATAGTTAATAGGAGAATCACACAACATATTAAGCGGAGATTCAAATATAACATATTCAGCCAATTGTCTGCATCTTGTACCCTGACTCATAGGTTCTGTGTAGATAGCCCTAAAATTCTCTTTATTAGCATTTACCATAGCCCCTTGTGTATAGTCAACCGGACCAGCCACCATTCTTATGAACGGGAAAGTCACATCGTATGTCACCTGGTCAGTACCTTCCTTGGCCCATTTCAGTTCTTCCAAACCATGTACCCCCTCAAAGTTGATAGTGTTAGGATATGTTCTCTGCAATCCTGTAGGCTTGAATGTTCCATGCAAGTCGATAAGAAGTTTATACTTTGCACCGGTTTCAGCAGCCCTTTTATTAAAATCAACAGCTATTTGGTCATCTCTATCCATGAAGTCAATTTTGAAACCTTTCACGCCCATTGCAGCATAATGCCTACATACATTATCCATATCCTTATCGAAAGCTAAATAACCTGCCCAAAGGATTATTCCTACATTTTTACTTTCAGCATGAGTAATTATCTCCTTCAGATCAATTTCAGGCACCACTTTCATCAGATCTGCTGCACCGGGAACAGCCCAACCTTCGTCAAGTATAACATATTCTATACCATTCTTTGATGCAAAATCAATATAATACTTATAAGTTTCTGTATTAATTCCTGCACGGAAGTCCACATTATACAGACTCCAGTTGTTCCACCAATCCCAAGCAACCTTTCCAGGTTTTATCCACGAATAATCCTTGAATACAGCTGGTGAAGCTAACTTATAAACCATATCATTGTCAAGCAATTCCTTATCCTCATCAGCTATAACAACAGCCCTCCACGGGAAAGTAGCTTTTCCATCATATTTCGCAATAAAATCTTCACGTTCTTTCACTACGCCTCTCAGTCCCCTCACTTCTGGGACAATCTTCTTAGGATATTTTGCGAAGACACCCTGCAAGCCATCCTTTGCTTCATTTTTCTGCAGATACATACCCGGATAATTCAGCAAGTCAGCCTCGGTAATACACATTTTCTTACCGGATTTTGTCTCAACCAACAAAGGAGTCATCGCAAATTTTCCGTTATCCCATTCTTCAAGCGACATGTATTCATACGTATTTTGGAAACTGCTATAGAACGGATCTTCCTTACCCTCATTCATTCTTCCTTTCGGGAATGCTACATAAACCTTACTGGCGTCCGGCAGATTAAATGAAGCCTCTTCAGACAACACATTGAAAGGTTTAGACATATCGGAAGCAAATCTATAGGCAACGCCATCTTCGAAAGCTCTGAATATCAGACTATAGCCATCTTTAAAGCTGATAGTCATCTCGTTATATTCATTCTCTATCTTATCCTTACGATAAATAGGAGGGAATATATCCTCGTCCACACTTCTTCGTTTCACACGTTTCACCTTTGCATCCTTTCCCCACACATCACCATTCGATATAGACATAGATACAGGCGATTTTCTTATCATCACCTCACCGTCCTTCGAAACAGAATAGGCTACATTTCCTTCATCCACGCTGACTGTAACATTAATACTCCCCGACAAATCACTAAGTTCATAAACCTTTTGCGAATATGCGTTTACGCCCAACATCATAAACACAGAAAAAGGTATAGCTTTAACAAATACAGATTTCATATATATAAGAATTTAAAATTTCACATCAACACTATAAGTCTTTTCACCTTTGAAGAAAGCACGCTGCACCTCATATTCCGGCAACCACACATACTTCTTTTCCCCCTTATATTCAGCCTCAAGAACGAAAGTAAACCAACGGTTATAAGGCAGTTCATCAGTATTTATAGGCCTTTCCGGCTGGTCATACAAATCAGGAACACCTGTTACGAACACCTTTCCGTCCTTTCCCGTAACATAAGTTCTGTAAGGAACCGGAATCAAATCATTGAATTTAGCCCTCGAACCATAAAGATTGATTTTCACCCCCTTCTTAGACTTCCCTTTCACGGTAACCTCTATATCAAAATTCTGAGGAAACATATTATGAAAGAATCCCGGACACTCCTTACCAGGTCTCTTGTACAATGCCGTATAGTTAATAATATCAGCAGCATAGTCACTCCACCTCGTAGCCGTATAATGAGAGTTCATCACACAAACCTCAGGCTCATACTCCAAACCGTTTACAGGATTATTCTTAGCACGAATCCTGTCAGCATACAAGTCAGTCACTCCCCTGTAATGTCCAAGTTCATGAGCCACTCCCTTATAAAAATAATCCTTTCCGAACAAGTCTTCCGGCTCAGTCTTACTTCTTCCCCTACATACCACAAGGCTCAAGCCATCACTTGCACCACCACAATACCATCCAGGATGTTCATCATCATGATCTGCCTTAGAATCAATTATCATCAGAACATCATGCCTCGGATATCCTGTTGAAGACCTGAATGCTTTTTCCACTACATCCGAGCTTCCATTATATATCATCTGTAAATCCGGTAGATATCTGAAATAATATTTAAATCTCCCTTCTCCGGCTTCGTTCCAGAATTTGTTAACCTTACCAAAGAACTCATCAAGTTTCTCACGATAAGCCGTTTCACCGCCCCAATGTTCTATTGCCGGTTTGTCAACAGCTATAAAAACCCTGTAGTCGATAGTGTCAAGCCTCTCAGCAGCTTGTATACCCCCAGGCAGCAAGCTACATGAAGCTCCAAAAAACAACCCCAATATTGCCTTACTTATATATTTCATTTCAAAGTATATTTAATAGACTGCACATCCTTGCTGTTAGTTCCCACCATGAAAGTAAAATCTCCCTTTTCCACTACATAATCCATATTGTTATTGTAGAATCCCAACTGTTCATCAGTGATATCGAAAGTGACAGTCTTAGATTCACCCGGTTCCAACGAAATCTTTTCAAATCCCTTCAGTTCCTTTATAGGACGAGTAACAGAAGCCACCTCATCCCTTACATACAGCTGAACCACTTCCTCACCTTTGTATTTTCCTGTATTCTTTACATTTACCGATACATTGGCATAAACATCACCATTTACAGAGTCATTTACCTTCAAATCAGAATATTCAAATGAAGTATATGACAGTCCGTACCCGAAAGGATATGCGGGTTCTGTAGGGATATCAATATACTTCGCACACCATCCTCCATTTGCAGTTGGACGACCTGTACTCTTATACTGATAATTCAAAGGAATCTGTCCGTTATGATGAGGGAAAGTCATAGGCAATTTTCCTGACGGATTATAATCACCACACAACACATTACAGATTGCATTACCCGCCTCACTGCTAAGCCACCATGTACACAGAATAGCAGGAGCATTCTTGCGCACTTCATTAAAAATAACCGGACGTCCGCACATCATCAGTACCACTACCGGCTTACCGGTCTTCACAAGCTCAGAAACCAGTTTCTGCTGTTCTTCCGCTATCGAGATATCACCCTTTGAGCGCATCTCGCCACTTTGCCATGCACGTTCACCCATAGCAACAATCACCACATCCGAGTTTCTTGCAGACGAAAGAGTCCTGTTCAAATCAACTATCTTGTTATTTTCAAGATTATATCCCTCAACGTAATCCACATTATATCCTCTCTCGCACATTGCATCATACAGAGTTACAACCTTGCTAACATCAGCGCACGACCATGCGCCACACATATCTTTTTGCGACTTAGCCAAAGCACCTACCAATGATACACGTTTCACCTCCTTTGACAACGGCAATATATTCTTGTCGTTTTTCAAAAGAACGATAGATCTTTCAGCTACATAACAAGCATCCTCTCTTGACTGCTTAGAACCGATAACAGACTTTTCTCTCTCTTCGTTACAATATTTAAAAGGATCTTCAAACAGTCCGAGTTTATATTTCTGTTCAAGAATTCTTCTCACAGCGTCATCCACAAGTTTTTCATCTACCCTTCCTTCTTCTACCAAAGCCTTAAGATTCTTTGAATAACATTCACTCACCATTTCCATGTCAAGACCTGCAGTTATACCTTTTAGTGCTGCTTCCTTTTCATCTGTGGCATAACGGTGATTAATCATCTCACCTAAAGAGCCCCAGTCAGAAACGACAAAGCCGTCAAATCCCCATTTGTTTTTCAATAAATCACGCAGTAAAAATTCACTTCCCGTACAAGGTTCATTATTGAAATCGTTGAATGCGCTCATAAAAGTAGCTGCCCCGGCCTCAGCACCAGCCTTATAAGGAGGCATATAGAAATTGGCGAAATGTCCCATAGACATATCTACACTGTTATAATCTTTTCCTGCGATAGGAGCACCATATCCTGCAAAATGCTTTATACAAGCCATAATAGTCGATTCATCCGACAAATCATCACCCTGTAGCCCGTGTACTCTGGCTTTTGCGACCTTAGCTCCATAATAAGGGTCCTCACCAGCACCTTCCATTACACGTCCCCATCGTGCATCCCAACCGATATCCACCATAGGAGCAAAAGTCCAGTGAAGTCCTGCGGCAGCCGCTTCACGTGCCGAACATCTTGCACTTCTCTCTATAGCCTCAAGGTCAAAACTTGCTGCCTCTGCCAATGGAATAGGGAAACCCGTTCTGAAGCCATGTATCACATCAAGTCCAAAAATCAAAGGAATCTGCAGGCGAGACTTCATTGCCGCTTCTTGATATTTCCTGGTGTTGGCAGCACCAGACACATTAAGCATAGAGCCAAGTAATCCTTTGCTTATATCCCCAGTTCTGTCTATTTTCGTATTATTAGGTCCTGTAGCAAATCCGCCCGAACACTGACAAAGCTGACCTATCTTTTCCTCTATAGTCATTTTCCCCATCAGTTCAGACACGAACCTGTCCATTTCCCTATTTTCTGAAGTTACATTACCACCACACGAAGCCAAAAGCATCACACTACCCAATGCGTTAAAAAGCAATTTTCGTTTATTCATGATATTCTTATTTTAAAGTTTCAAAAATCGTAATGCAAAATAGCAGAATAAAATTCTCTATCGACAAAAGAATAATACAGAACAACAATAAAATAGTATAAAACTACAAAAAGGATAAAACAAAGTACGTTTTTACCGTATTTTGAATTATCCTTTCCATGTAAAACAGTTTTTTAACAACTATTTTCGTGTCAGATATTAATAAAACATACAATGATGAATGAATCAGTTGTAAGATATATTTTCCAGTGTCTTAATATCGTTATCCGATTTCACTCCGTAAAACAGGTTCTTTAAATCATCAGCAGTAAAAGTCCTTTCCGGATTAAAATTCACTGAGTTCATATAATCAAGAATACTTGCATAAAGTTGGAAACCTTCAGGAGTATTTCTTGCCACTTCAAGATCAGCCATGCATACCAACAATTTTCCTTTCCCAACCTTCATCTCAAAAATCAGTCCAAGTTTATGGTTACGCTCCACATTATCTATAACCTGTACTATCGGATAATAATCTTTAGGCATACTGTCCATTATTATAGGATAACTGTTTTTTATCACCGGATACCATTGCCAGTTAGTATGCTCGTCAGTAGGGAAATCTCCAAATACAGGATGTTCCGGATCAGTCAGTATTCCCAATGTTCCCGGCGATGCAGGCTTCTTTATTCTGTCACAAATACTTTTGAACATTCTGTAGTTCCAGTAGTCAGTCTGGAACAGCCCACCAACGGTAATCTCACCGCAATCCATTTTCTCAGGAATGAACAACACTTTATCGCCTTTTGCCAACAAAGCCAGTGTCCTTCCATCCAATTTTCTCACCACTTCCACATCACCTTTCACCAACTTCTTTTCTGCCGGATAAACCCATAGCGGATAAGAATTCCTATAAGAAGTTCCATTTACCGACAGTGCCAGTTCCATCTTGCAAGCCTTTCTCACATCAGGTAATTGCATTTCCACTTTTCCGGCATCCAAAAGTCCCTGTCCGTCACCCAAACGAAATTTTCCACTGCTCAAAACCTTTCCGCCATTTTTCAGACACCACGACAAAGTTTTTCCTTTCAATGAAGAATATCCGTAGTTAGCCACTTTCATTTCAGCCCTAAAATTCTCCCTTCCGGTCCATGTATATTTCTCTGTAACCAACAAAGGCACTACCTCAGAACAAAACTCTCTCCATTTTTCCGGTTCTATCAGTCCCTTACTATCCATAAAAGCATCTAAAATACCAACGTATGCAGAGCCCTGTCCCGGATAATCCTGCAAGTCGAGCAGCTGAAATCCAGACATATATTTCGAACGAAGATTCATTTCTATATCAGCCCTGTAAAGTTCCACCGACCATGCACCGGACGCTATGAAAAAATCTTTAGCCCTATCAGCCATACCGGCCTTCTCCAACCTGCTCTTGAAAACCTCAAAGTTCCATGGAGCAAGTACCCCTGTATATTTCTTCATCTCGTCAAAATTCGGATAAGTTTGGAACTGTCCTGTTTCATGCCCGATAACAGGCACCTTCGATTTAACCAACGCAGAATCAAAGTTCATAACCAGGTTAGGATAAGTGTTATTCAGATAACCTCCCTCCTCAGCATCGGCAAACGAGAAAGAAGCACGCGCATGAGTGGAATAATCTTTTGCCCATCCCACCCTACATGTAACAAGAAAGTCCTCACCAGGCATATATCCTTTTGTTCCAAGGAAAATATTAGAACCGTATGCATACAGATGTCTTTTCTCAACCTCACGGAATCTATTAACAAAATCCTTCATCACATTTATCTCACCACTCAACTCGTTACCCAAAGCGAACAGCACAAACGAAGCATGATTGCTATATTCATTCTGTATAGCCATGCCGTCATTCATCAGAAAATCCATCAACTCTTTCGATTCTTTCTTAAAACTTCCCCATATAGGCAATTCCGGCTGAAGGAAAATACCTTCCAAATCGGCAGCATCAAAACAAGCCTTCGGTGGACACCAGGAATGAAATCTGCAATGATTTATACCATACTCTTTGCATATTCTGAAATAACGCCTCCATTCCTCCACCCCCATCGCAGTATATCCCGTAAGAGGGAAAACACAAGCATCATGCTTTCCACGCAGAAAAGTCTTGTTACCGTTTATGGAGAAAAGCATTCCATCGACTTCAAAATTCCTCAATCCGAAATTCACCGACTTCTCATCCTTACCCACAATAGACACATTCAGCCTATACAATGCCGGATCTGCATCACTCCAGAGTAAGGCCTTCTTCCCCAAATCATAATCCAATTCATAAACACTCTTACCGTCTTCAAGCAAAATCTCCAACGGTTTTACACTATGTTTCTTCTTAGTGTTGAAAGCCTCAGCAGACATTACAACCTTTTCACCGGCTATACCTTTATCAATAGATGTCTCTATCCGCACTCTTGCCTTACGTTTTTCAGCATCAGGATATACCTGCACCGATTTAATATGCAGTTTGTTCAAAGCCTGCAATTCTATACGCCCTATTATACCATTCCAGTTAGTCTGTGTCGATTCCGTACAAGCGTGTGAGCTCGAACGTATTTGAGAAGGAATACCGTCACCATTGTCAACCATAACAGTTATACGATGCTTTCCCAGAGTTATAAATCCTGATAAATCATACACATGAGGAGTCGAGAGATAACTGTTATTACCCACATACTTATCATCAACCCACACCTTAGTAGGCCTGGTCCTCTCCATAAACAGTCTTATCACCTTACCATCCCAGTTCTCAGGAATGACGACATCCTTACTATACCATGCCTTACCCTCAAACTTATAATATCTTGACAGGAAAGTCGTTTCATTTCTGTTTTCATTCACCTTTCCCTTCCTGTTCGTATCAGTAGTCCCGGGAAGAATCACCTCATCATCATACGTCTTATTATCAAACGAGAAATTCCATTTCCCTTTCAAATCAATTATTTCAGTATTTCCCGAATGTGCGGCAAAGCCACAAACAGAAATAACGCCCAATAAAAAAATCAGATAAAATTTTCTCATAACACAATCTTTACATTTTATAAATTCACAAAGTCCTATTCCTTATAAACGCATCCATCGACTGTAAGACTACAGAGAACAATATCAACAGCAATCCCAAATAGAAACTGCTATCTAGATAATGCCCCTCGTCAAACAATATCATAGCCAATATAATACTGTAGATAGGTTCAAGATTATAACTCAGATTAACCGTAAAAGCCGATATAACCTTCAGAACCTGAATCTGCAATATATACAGACATACCGTACATACAGAAGCCAATGCCAACAGGTAACATAAGTCCGTTGTTCCCGGTATTACAAAATCCGTATTGAAACAATAACTGTATATCGGCATTAAAACCGTCAGCCCAACAAATCCGCCACACATTTCGTACAGCAACATTGTCCCTGAAGAATAATTGACAGACACCTTCTTGTTCATTATAGTAAACAATGAAGCCAATGCCGACGATATTATACCCAACAGGACTCCCGTTCTATATCTGGTATCAAAGTGGAATATCAGAACTATTCCCGCCACAGCAATCAGGCTGAAAGCTATTTCCTTTACAGAAATGCTCTTCCTGTTTATAACAGGTTCAAAAATCGCCGTAAAAAAACTCATCAGCGACAGACATACCACCTCGATAGAAACATTCGAGAACTTGATACTGGCATAAAAGAACACCCAGTGCAATGCCAACAAAGTTCCTACAAGTCCAATCTTAAGAATGTCTTTTCGCCCCACCTTCTTAAGACTACCGGAAATCTTAAGCACAAAATAAAATAATATTGTAGCCAATAATAACCTGTACCACACCAACATAAATTCGTTCAGCGTAATCAGTTTTCCGAATACTCCCGTTCCTCCTGCCAACAGAACAGACAGATGAAGTTTTATAAATGCCTCTCTCATATATTTACGTTTTCATAATTTATTATCCTTATACATTCAAATCCGACATAAAATTAAAGGATATAAATATAAAACGGCAACATTAGAAAAGACTTTTTTCCAGCAACATCTACTGTTTCAAAACAAAAGTCTGATTACCTCGTTTCACTTTATATTTCTTACCATTGATTATCAGTGTATAAGGTTCATTACTATTCACATTGACATTCCTTCCGTTTGCCACAATATCTGTTATTATATCCCCGAACCTCAGGTTACGCAATCCCATTTCACCATCTCCTTTCTTATGCCATTCCACAATCTTTTTGTTTGCGTCAATATTGTAAAATCCCAATACATTCTCTATGAATAATGAGATAGGTCCCAAAGCAGACCAACCGCAAAAGTCGTGTCTTACCAACTCTCTCTTATTTCCATACTGTCTTTCTGAAGGACGTGGAGCAGAAGGCGAATAACATTCCCATACAGTTGCCGGAGTGAATTTATTATATGTTTCGCTCATTTGTTCCAACAATTTATAAGAGTTTTCGTATGCAATATCATAATATCCATACGTTTCAAGAGCCTTTGTTGCCATATATGCCAATGGGAGCCACACTGCACCTCTCCAATAATCACCTATTTCATCATTATAATCCTTATCCCTACGTGATACAGAAGGCCAGGGATACTTACCTCCAAACTCCAACGGATCTACAGCATATTTCACTAATCTTTTCGCCTGTTTTTTATCCGGTATCTCAGCAAGCATAGACCAATATACAGCAGGAGTCCTTACCTTTACAAACGATGTATCTTCTTCAGAAAGATCATAATAGAATCCATCTTCTTCATCCCAGTAGTATTCATTAAGAAGTTCCTTATGCCCCTTATATAATTTCTTGTATTCCTTAGCTATATCCTTATCTCCTAATTCCTTCGCGAGACGTTCAATATACAAAGCCGCCAGAGCCTGCTGTGCCACAGCATCCATCCAAAGCAATTCACCTTTTCGTCCTCTTCCTCTTGGAGTATTGTCCATTCCACTCTGCACCCATCCCCATCTATATCCTAAATCACTTTTTTCCAAAGCAATCCATGCATGTCTGAAATGAAGTTTCGTTCCCCGTTTAAGATTTTCGAACCAGCTATAATGACGTTGTAAGAATTTATCTTCCAGAAGAACTTTCTTTATACGTTCCCTGTCACCGGTCATTTTATAATATTCATATTCCACCCAAGGATAGAAAGGAGGATTATCCGGATGCTGGATCCTCAAAGAAGAAGGTTTCTTATTAAGTATAGACTCATAAAAATTATCCAGACTTTGTATTCCAGGAAATACAGATGGAGCATAACGGCAGAATAATACCATAAACTCCGTATCCCAAATCCAGATAGTGTCATCCCAAAGATTCTCATCCATATATGGAGATTGGAACACCCCATCCTGATATTTCACTCTACCCCAGGCAAGTTCCCATGTATTCCAGTACAAGTCAACAAACTCCGGTTTTTCTGAGAATACAGGTTGAGGGAGTAAACTTTTATCTAAATTTTCTTTTGCAGAAATGACACAGCAAAACAATACCATAAAAGCTATAGCTAAAAAAGGTTTAAACAGTTTCATAAATATCAATTATTGTAATAATGTAAGAACAAAATTATAAAGACATAATAATTTAAAGTACAAAGTAAATACAAAGATAGAACAATATAGTACAAAATGAGCACCAGATTTCTAAAACAGACGCCTGATGCTCAACAATTTACAGATAGAGTTTATCACATAGCTACGGTTTGTTTCAAAGGCAAATCAGAAGAAGAGCCTCCTACCATTATTTCAAAATCTCCAGGCTCTATCACGAATGATTTGCTCTTCACATCATAGAAAGAAAAAGCTTCCTTATCCAATATTACTGAAATATTCTTTGTTTCCCCTTTCTTTAGGAGAACTTTCTCGTAACCTTTAAGCTCTTTCAAAGGACGTGGAACTGACGAATTACAATCCCTCACGTATATTTGAGCTACCTCTGAAGCATCATATTTACCTATATTTTCTATTGAAAACTTCACACGTACTTTATCAGAAGATATTTTCTCGACATCTAATCCATTATACTTGAATTTTGAATAAGAAAGGCCAAATCCAAACGGATAAAGCGGAGTAACTCCATTGTAGTCATAACCTCTATATTCCACAAAGATTCCTTCAGAGTATTGTACTCTCTTATGGGGAATATTCCTGTTGTCATAATAACTGTTATAAACCGGATTGTCCTCCCATCTCTTTTCTATGGATATAGGCAGTTTGCCGCTTGGCGAGATTTTTCCTGTCAGTATCTCCGCTACAGCCTTTCCGCCTTCCTGTCCGGGATACCACGCCATCAATATTCCGTCCGCCTTATCAGCCCATCCGGAGAAATCCACTCCACCTCCGGAGTTAAGCACAACTACGAGATTTTTTCCATACTTGGCTATCCTGTTCACCATTTCCACCTGTTCCTTTGGTAAAGTGAACTTACGGTCAAAAAATTCCCCTTCTAAATGTTTGTCAAATCCCATACATATAACCACATTGTCCACCTTACCAATAGCTTCTTCAATAGATTCATACATCCTGTCCTTGTTCTGAAGCATCTCCATCACGACACACTTTCTACCGAGGATATCTTTCATTCCTTTTCCCACGCTGACATAAGAATAAGGAGTCACCGCACCGCTCCCTCCGCCTATCGGTACGTGTCCTGCATTAGGCCCTACAACAAGAGTCTTTCCATTCAACGGCAGCACATTCTTTTCATTTTTCAGCAAGACTAAGCCCTCACGAGCTATTTTCAGAGCTGTCATCTTAGACTCCTCATTATCAAGTGCTATTGTAGAATCTTTTTGCGTTCCATCTATCATATCAAAAGCCAGTAAAGTCTGTATAATATGTTTTACCTTAAGATCAATAGTCTTCTCATCTATTATTCCGCGTTCTAACAGTGGCTTTATACTTTTTCTGTTCAGGAACTTGCCACTCGGCATTTCCAAATCCACACCACCATCCACACCGGCCGCAGTGGAATACATGGAATCCCAGTCCGACATCAACAGTCCATTGAATCCCCATTGATTTCTCAGTACATCAATGTTCAGCCATTTGTTTTCCGAGGCATGTACCCCATTCAACGGATTGTAGCTGCACATCACTGCCCCAACATTTGCTTCCTGCACAGCTTTTCTGAATGCCGGGAAATATATTTCCTGAAGAGTCCTTTCGTCCACATCCGAACTTACATGATGCCTGTCCCATTCCTGATTATTGGCTGCAAAATGCTTTATTGTCGCTATCACATTCTTAGACTGTACCCCTTTTATATAGTTTACCGCAACTTCACTTGCCAGATACGGATCTTCACCAAAATATTCAAAGTTTCTTCCACACATTGGAGCCCTATAAATATTCACGCCTGGTCCCAACAAAATATGCACACCTCTTGCCCTTGCGTCACGTCCGATGCCTTCGCCCAATTCATACATCAGTTCCCTGTTCCAGGTAGAAGCAGAAAGAATTCCACAAGGATATAAAGTACTTTTCGTTTCGTTCCTGATACCTTGAGGACCGTCTGCCATTCTTATTTGTGGTAGTCCTAATCTTTCTATTGGTCTGAGATAAAAACCTTTATATCCGGATATATAATCTATTTTCTCGTCTAAAGTCATTTCGGACAAGATTTCCTCCACTCTTTTATCTGTTCCCGTATTTCCGGCCTCCGTATGAAAAACGTTTGCAGATAAAATAAATAAAAGACAAAGGATTCTTCTCTTTTTCAATTTCATATATGTGTATTTCAACTGTATTAAATTCGAATTTGCTTTTATATATAAAACTATGCAATACAATATGAGTCCACAAATGTGAACTCATATCTATATAAGAATTAGTGTTCCCATAACACTACGTCATACGTACCTCCATCGTCAAAATTACCTATATTGACACTATTGATAACATCACTTGTACACAACATTCCCTCAGTAGCAATTTCCATTACTTTAGTTTCCGGACGTTCATATTTTTCCGAAATTAATTTATCAGATTTTGCCATAATTATAAATTCAGTTTTACTTATTATATAAAAACATATTTATAATTAATACCCAAGGAGGAATCTATAAATATTCCTCCTTTAAGTATCAAATTATAAAATCTTAGAATGCGAATACCGGTTTCAAACGATACGATTGACCGTTCTTACCATTACCTGATTGGTTAAACCAACCTTTATCGTGTTTCATATTAAAGCTATAAGCATTTGTAGCAGAAACTTCTGTACTTGACCAATAATCACCTTCCAAAAACAAAGTTTGGTTTTCCAAATTCAAGATAGATTGAATAACTGAATATTGACTTTCCAATACTTTCATTCCATCATTATGCATGGGCTCTGCCACACTCATTTCTTCTCTACCTTGTCCACAAACCATTGTCCTTAATTCAAAAATTGAAGGCCAATACCAACCTGTAGATGTTCCGGGTATTTGATTAGATGTAGCAAACTCATTTAATTTTGCTATCTGCTGAACCTTTTTACTTTCTTCTACAGTTTCATTATAAGCCTTTATAGCCTCTGTATTTGCCCATCCTTGTGGTTTAGTCTTTTCTGTGATATTTAATCCATTTAAATCCGTAGAAGTACTCCAAGAAGAAACCCAGTTATTAATTGATTCTGTTGTACCATTAGTCCATTTCAATCCTTCACTTGCATCTGTAAGTGCCACTACAGAACCATGATAAACAAAACTATCATTATATGGAACAGCATCTTGTCCATCAACCTTAACCCTAAACACAATACCAAGACAATTTCTACCTTTTAGTATTTCAGGGTTCACATCTTTGGGAACAAGATAACCTTTCAAGCCATCAGATGTTACACAATAGAAATCACCCACCTGAGCCTTTTCAAAAGTATATACACCATTAGCAAAAGATTCTTTCTGGACATAACGTTTATTTGCTTCAGCACTACTTATACTTCTTGTATTAGAGTAGTTCTTGTCTTCATTTGTATATGACCATGTTACATCACCGGTAAAATCAGCTGGTAATATATAACGATATGTTCCATCTTCAGCTTTATAAGGAGTTAGTGTTTTACCTTTAATAATAAAAGTCAGATTTGTCACCTCTCCTGCAGAATATTCTGTTGCACTTCCACCACTTACTGCATCATCTAAAGTACCATTCATAGAAACTTCCAAAGAGAAAGATGAATATGCATGTTTCATTTCAGCATTTAAAGTTTCCAACGCACTTGCACTTTCTTTACTCCATACCAGTAAATCCGATACACGGTAGTCTGCTTCTGTGCTTTGGATTTCTTTAGGAGTAAATTTATTCTTAAGTTCTTCTACACTCGTTATATTGTCAGCTGCTGAAGAATAAGGATAATACATTATATAAGTCAGATTTGTTTTTGCCGAATTATAATAATAAATAGACTTACCTTCAGTTTGTGCTGTTTGTAAATCAAAAGCCCATTCATTACCATTATAAATAAATGGTATATTATTTTTCTCAATAGGTTGTCCATTTTCCAGAACAATCAGTCCAACCCTGTCATTTTCTTCAAATATGCTTACCGCTCCATTATCAGATATTCTTGATTCGACTTTTCCTTCTACAGCAAAATCTCCTGCTGTTACATTTATTTTCAAGACCTTACCGTCTATGAATTCTTTTTCATCAATTACTTGTTCCAAATTGTTTGAGCATGATGCCAATACCAACATGCCCAATAATGATATGTAATTTATCTTCATAATATTCATTTTTTAGAAAGTTAATATTGGACGTACAAGAGGATTTTTCTCATTAAAATCAGTCTTTATAAACTCTTCAAAATTATTATTATCATTCCAATCCAAATAAATAGGTTTATTATCAGGAGATTTAGAAGAAGTCCAGAAATATCTCCACCAATGCATCAAATCACATGCCTTATCATCTATATTCTTAATCTTATCATGAATTACGCTTTTATAGTTCTGAGACAACAATCTGAATTCTCCAACAGAAGGCAGATACCATCCACTTGTATAATCAGGTGTATCAACATTGTATTGGGAAGCATTGTATATAGCCAAATATCTACTTGCAAAGTCCGTTAATTCTTTTACTTTACTAAATGTCACATAACCGAGACATTCAGTACTTTCGCTGCTAATTATTGACATATCATAACCTTCTCCCCAGATACATCTTCCACTATCATCAGGATCAGGATTATCATTTGCACCATACTTACTCTCATCTGTAATCTTATCTGTATTTGTCAATGCCAATACATAACCGCTATATTTATTCAGTCCCCACCAGTTTCCAGGACCTGTACCTACACCTAAATTAAATATAACTCCAATAATATTCTTACTTTCTGTTTCATTCCCCCAAGTACCATCCAAATAATAATAATCACCTACTTGCGGAGCTGAAGCATTTGTATTTGAATCATCACCTACAGCCAAACCGAATTCATTAAGTTCTACAATTGGTCCAAAATCAGAATATGTACATTTACTTACACCATCCTGATATGAAAACTGCATCTTGCAAGAGCCAGACTTAGGGGAGCCATCGAAAGCTGTTACTCGTTTACCATTATCAAGTTTGAAAGAAAGAACAACTTCTTGACCTGACGCAACAGGATATTGAGTATCCGGATTAAATCCACTAATCTCGGTTCCACCTATTGAAAGTTTAACTTCAGAAACTCCATCAACACTTGGCAATGCAGGTATCTTCACTCTTGATGTCATTTCTTGCGGTTTTGATGTTTGCAAATCATCATCCCATTCTACCCCATCCTCTACTGTTACATTCAATCCGCCTTTATTTACAGTAACGCTACATGTATATTTGTAACCACTTGCCAAACCTGTAATCGGTAATTTTCCGCTTACATTATAAGTTCCGAAAGAAGCAGAAATATTTAAATCCAAATTTGTCTGCGGAAAGAAAATCAACGATTTAGTATATGATGATCCGGTGTACTGATCAGCCGGAATTGTTATATCTTCAGTTGTTTCAGAAGTGGCTACAGCATTCCCATTCAATGGATTAAACTCTCCAGACAATTTTAATCCACTAATAGTAAAATTCTCCATTTGGTCTAAATCTACTCCATACCCATTATTAAATTTAAATGAGATTAAAGCCATTTTATGCTCAAGTTCAAGTGCGACCAATGGAGAAGCCTTACTTCCTTGACCTGTTCCAAACAGATAATCAATATTTGTCTGGTTCTGTTCTGACTGATCTTCTGCCATAATAGTTTTATTAATAACCCCGGCAGCTGTTCCGGTAGCACCTGTATATGGATAATAAGCAGTAAAACTAATAGGGTCAGATGTATCAAAATATATTGAATCTTCTTTTGTAGCAGGTGTAAAATGCCTATCTGTACCTTCTGTTTCTGCCACATACTTACAGTTTATATATTTATCTCCCCCGGAAATACCTATGGCATTTCCAGGTTCCCATATACCTTCAATCGTACTTCTTGAAGATACAGCCTTATTAATACATCCTACAAAGTTTGCAGGTACCACACCTTCAACTTTCCATTTGTCCGAATTACCTATTTCATCTTCCGAACATGCCACTATTCCCAATAAAAAAATCGGGAGTACAAATTTGTTTAATTTCATAATCTAAGATTTTATTTGTAAAACATTCGTTTATAAATCAATTAAAGAGCCATATTTCAGGCACTATATTAATTACCAGAATGGAGCCTGAACCAATGTCGGGTCCTTATCTATTTCACTCTGATGAATAGGGAACCAATAGTTTTTCTTGGAATATACTCTCTTCAGACATTTAGAACGTACATAAAACGATGTACTTTTACTTGCATCGTCACTTGCCACAGTTCCTGAGAAATTCATACCATAATCATAACCATCCAAACATTCTTCAGCCAGTTTCCAACGACGAAGATCGTTATATCTGATCATTTCAGCACAAAGTTCAACCCTACGTTCTCTACGGATAATATCTCTCACAGCCTCCTGGTTATCATCCACATTAATGAAATTGTCATCAGTTGTACCAAAAGTATATCCTCTGATACCTGCACGTTCACGAATCAGATTTACATAATCCAAAGCAGTCTGTCTTGCTTCTGTAGTATTATATGCCTCATTCATTGCCTCAGCATAGTTCAAATAAGCCTCTCCCAATCTATATAGTATAGCAGGTCGGTAAGGATGTTTTCCATCTCTTGGGACCTGTTCCAAAGAAACTTTCTTTCTTACCAAATAACCATTCTGAGGAGCATCATGAGTTGGACCGCCATCATCCTGTCCGCTCATAAATTGAGTAAATCTGTTCTCAGTCCACCACCACTGGTTGTTGTATGTTACAGTAGTATAGAAACGAGGTTCACGATTACAATACATATTATACGTACCCTCTGTTGTAATCTGACCTGGTTTCACATCAGGCATGTTACGACATATATCCCATGTAGTATTACGTATCTCAGCTTCCGTTGAAAAACCTTTCTCTGAATAACCGGATTCCACATTTAATATAGGTGAACCGTCTCCATTATATCCCAAAATTGCAGGTAAACCATTTGCCATAAAAAACGCATCTACAAGGCTCTGTGTCACGCCCAAGCCTCCATTTCCTCCACAACCACGAGGAGTTGCATATTCTTCCCATGTCTTAATATCCGGACTATTGGGACGAGCAAAAAGTATTTCAGGATTACCTTCCTTTTCACTTGTCAGCATAACCTGATGACATGACTTAAATGCGTCTATCTTACCTTCTTCATAATACACCTTATACAAATCATGTCCAGCCTCTTTAGCAGCATCTATCAGTTCCTTACAAGCTGTTGCCGCCTTTTCCCATTTGGAATGATCGTATGTACTGTTAAACCTTTCTTTACCGTCATAATTTTTAAATCCTTTATACCATTCATTTCCATTTACCAAAGGACTTGCAGCAAAAAGAAGCATTCTTGCACGCACAGCCAAACACATTATTGATGTAGCACGACCATATTCGTTATCACTTCTTTTCGGTGGTAATACTTTTGAAAGCTCAACCAATTGATTGTCTATCCACGAAACAGTCTCGTCAAAAGAACGTTGACCCTTCATTAAATTAGGATCTTCCACATCTGCTATATCATCAAAAAATGGTACAGAACCGTATGCTTCTGTCATAATCCAGTAATAATATGCAACAATGAAGCGGCATTCATTCTTCATTTCCTCAATATCCTCTTCTGTTACATTTAGTTTTGGGTTTGCATGAGCTTCACGAATAAAGATATACGCAGAACGAATACGTTTAGGCAAATCTGACCAAAAATTTGCTCCCCATGCAGAATTAGTTGACCATTGTCCTGTTCTATAGCTCAAAGGACCGTCCCCCCACCATTGTTCCCAGCGTTGTGAAGGTGTCACATCATCAGCCAAAGTTTCATAACCAATTGTTCTTACTGAATGCCAGTCAGGATTAGGAATTCCACCATATACATAAGCTAACCAATCTTCTGTTCTGGTCTTGTCATCAAAAACCATCTCCAATGTCAATTGGTCATCCGGGGCATTGTCCAAAAAATCCGAACACCCGCTGCCAGTTACCAATAAAGCTGACAAGCCAATATATTTTAGAAGTTTCATACACATTTTATTTTTAAAATAATTAATTGATTAAAAGTTTATATCCAATAAAAGCAAAAGATTTCATAATCGGATAAGCCGCTCCATTCGAAGTATCTACTTCAGGATCCCAAAGCTTAAATCCAGAGAATGTCAATAAATTCGTTCCTTTCAGATACACTCTTAAAGAAGATAAGCCAATATTTGTAATAAGCCTTTTAGGTAATGTATATCCCAATTCAACATCTTTCATACGAAGCAGACTCATATTTCTCAACCACCATGTTGAATTTTGTGAGTTATTATTATTAGGCCCATCAGAAAGTCTTGGATAGAACACGTCCTGACTTGGATTATCAACTGTCCATCTGTCATTATAATTTGTCAGGATATTTCCCAGTCCACTGCCAGGCAAGAAATTCTGTCCACCTATAAAACGGTAAGTTTTTCCATTACCTTGGAAGAAAACATTCAAATCAAATCCCTTGTATGCGGCATTTGCCCCAAAACCATATACAATCTGCGGATCGTATGTTCCTCCTATAGGTTTTACATCCTTATCTGTAACCTCACCGTCACCATCTATATCTAAATATTTTATATCTCCCGGACGAACAGTACTGGAGAATGTCTGGTTAGGAATTCCAGGCTTCAGCACGCCTCTTTCAACATCTTCAAAATCTTCTTCTGTAAACAAACGTTCGGCAACAAGACCAAACAACTGTCCAACAGGAAGACCAGTACTTGAGCGGTTAGTTCCTATTATACCCGGAGCCTCGTCCTGCTCTATTATTTTATTTTCCGCATACGTAAATGTTCCCCTAAAACCTACAAACAAATCCTTGTTTATTTGTTTATTGAAAGTTAAAGACATATCTATACCTTTATTGTCAACCTTTCCGAAATTATCCCATGGGAATTTCAAGAACCCGGCTGCTGTAGGTATATTGTTCCTCTGCATAAATATATCTCTACGGTGTTCCTGGAATAAATCAACCTGTAATTCCAAAGCGTTCCATAATCCGAGTTCAAAACCGACATTTATTTTCTCTACTGTTTCCCATGTCATATCAACATTTCCAAACTCGCCTTCATGATAACCAGCGTGCCAGTTATCAGCCGATGCACCCCAGTGATATCCGGTATCATCTTTTTCAATAGTAGATATATAAGCGAAACGGCGTCCTGCCAATTGATCATTACCTACCAATCCCCAAGAACCTCTAAATTTAATTTTTGAAAAAATATCTTTATAATCCTCCATAAACTTTTCTTCGGACAAAAGCCATCCCAAAGCCACAGAAGGGAAAAAACCGAATCGTTTGCCCTTAGCAAAGTTTTCAGAACCATTATAACCGAAATTAAACTCAGCGACATAACGACTATCATACATATACGATGCACGTCCGGCAATGCCCATACGACGATAAGGAACCGCATCTCCATTCTCATAATCACGTTGATTATACAAGAACAACGCGTCAACATGATTCTTTCCGAAATCATTACTATAGCTCAAATTTGCTTCAAAATATGTAGCTTTATTACCCCATTCCTTTGTCTGTGAAGTTGACAAAAAGTCCTGACCATATTCTGATACAACTAAGTTTAAAGAACCGTCCTCATTTCTTGAAGCAGAAGCAGGATCGTAATAAGTAGGACTCTTAGAACGAGTTATACCGGAATTGGAATAACGGTCGAAAGAGAATAAAGCCTTTGCCTTCAAACCTGGAAGCAAGAACTTCAAGTCCTGTTCCAAAGAGAACAATGACTCAATTTTACTCTTTGAATTAGTTGAATAACCATGCTGAGTAGCCAAAGACCATGCGTTAGTACGGCTCTTGTCTTTAGGAATTTCTCCTGAAGAATAACGGGTGGGCTGTGTATATGGAGGAGTCTCAAATGCAGAACCAAATACCGTTCCGGAACTAACAGCCATACCATTCTGTTCCTGCAAATAACCACCTATACTGATTCTGGCTATCGTTGTTTTAGTAAGATTCACATCAATATTCGAACGCAGGTTAAATTTACTCAAGCGCGTTGTCGAATCCCAGTCCTGAGACTTGTCAGTTTCAAAAATACCTCTTTCCCCATAATAAGATCCAATCAATGCATAACGAATAAACTCATTACCCCCATTTATAGATAAATTAACTCTTTGATTTATACCAAAATCCCGAGTGACAGCATCAAGCCAGTTTACATCTGGATAAAGGTCTGGATCAACTCCACTCCGATATTTTTCTATCAGTTCTTCTCCATAAAGTGCTCCATAACCGGCATCTTGCTTTATTTCATCTAATAAAGACAGATAATCTGCTGCCCCTATATACTCCGGAAGTTTTACCGGTGCCGTAAAAGACTGTTCATAATTGACACTTACTTTAGGTTTACCCATTTCACCTCTTTTAGTATTAACAAGAATAACACCATTAGCACCACGAACACCATATACGGCACTTGCAGAGGCATCTTTCAACACAGAAAAAGATTCTATTTCTGCCGGGTTCAAGTCATCCAAAGTTCTTTCTATACCATCGACCAACACTAATGGAGAAGTATTTCCCTGAAACGAACTTATACCACGAATCCAAAAATCAGAACCGTCTGCCCCTGGTTCTCCTGAACGCTGAACAGCAATCACACCCGCCAACTGACCGGCAAGGTTATTACTCAAAGCTCGGGTGGTACTCTGTTGCAAACGTGTAGGTTCAATTGTAGCAATAGAGCCTATAACTGAAGCTCTCTTCTGAGAGCCATATCCAACTACCACTACTTCATTAAGGTCCGTTGCTATTTCTTTAAGGTTTACATTTATATTAATCTGGTTACCAACCCTCATTTCAGTAGTTTCAAAGCCAATATATTGATAGGTCAACACAGCGTCTCTTGACGGAACTTCTATAAAATAATTACCATCAATATCAGTTATAGTTCCTGTATTAGTACCTTTTATCATAATATTCACACCCGGCAAAGGCTGGTTACTCTGATCCATCACCTTACCGTTAATTTTGATCTTGCTTTGCTGCATTTCTTGAGGTATAGGTGATTCACCTTGTACTGCCCAAAGCGGTAATGTTGCTGTCAAACAGGATGACATCAACAAATACTTTACACATTGTTTACTTAAATTTTTCATTTTTCAAATTCGATATAAATAATTAAGATTAACCAATAACAAAACTAAATTTAAATGACGTCATAGTTTAAGGTTAGTATTTCTTATCTTTCAATCCATCCTTTGATTATATTTTCCGTTTTTTCTTTATTCTTAAATAAAACTCTTGTCTTCTTATTTGAGCGAAGATTAAAATGCACTTTGTCAATACATTCTTCTGACGGCCTAACCGTCAACACATTACTGTTGAGTTCGCCTTTACAATTATGAAAAACTAATTTGCCATCTTCACTTTCATATACATAAGCAGAGGTAAGCAATATTTCGCCAAGACATTTGAAAATCTCATGTACATCATTGTCACAGCAGCCACCATCAAAACGTCCGAATGAAGATACCATTTTGGTAGTATCAGCCTTATACCAATCGCTAATCATAGGCATATACTGTTCGCCGATTACCTGTTCCACATGTTTTCCTCTACCCGGTTTATTTTCATCAGGAACAAATCTTTGAACTTTCAGATATGGATCCTGAACAAAAGCCCAGTTAAGTTCTGCTGTTCGCGGATTGATTAGTTGTATGCAGGAACCTATTGAATTTACCATCTGTTTTAAATAATCATATTTACCTGTAAGCAGATAAAGATTGCGCAAGCCATAAATCCTCCATGCCGACCATCCGTGAGGCGAGTTCATCATATTAGGCATGGTAAGAATATCGTACTGTGCCTCCCAGAACCTCAAAGAACCACCGTTCATCCTTGAATCAGGAATTATTATCTGTGAAAGGCAACGGTGCATATTCGCCATTTTCTCAGCAGCCTCAGTGTAATGCTTTCTTGCTTGAGAACCTTCAGGCTGCAATAATGCAAATTCTGACAACTGTGTATATGAGCATGAAATCATACCATCCTCGAAAGTCATCTCACCTTCAGTCTGTATATTATCAAGATTCTTAGCAAGTTCATCCATCGCCATTTTTACAGACGCATAATGACGGTTATATCTGTGTTCCCATTCACCGGTATTGTCAGTGGTCATAAGAGCTTTTTCCTCTTTCATAACCTCCATTATACCTTTTGCAATATAAATGACAGAAGTATAATGAGTTTTTCCAGAACGGTATGCCCCGTCTGCACCTGCATTTCTAAATACTGTATCCCATTCCCATTTAAGTTGTGTAGTCATAATGAAGTCGGCCAAATCTGCCGCCCATCTTAAATATGATATATTACCTGTTGCCCTATAATATTGTGCCCACAAAGCAGCTTTCAAGGCTGTATCCTGAATACGCATCGGATTATTCAAAGGTAGATGAGTTTCAAGATTAAAAGTAACCTTATTAATCTGGTTGAATACTTTCTCCACCTCTGCATCTACTTCAGTATCAGGAAAATATTCACGCGCTATTAAACCGGAGAACAATCCATACCAGCATTCTGCATTGGTATTGGTTTTCTGCTGATATTTAAGCGAGGCCAAACGTGCAGCTTTTATATAATCAGAATAATGA
Source organism: uncultured Phocaeicola sp. (assembly GCA_944320605.1). Classification (GTDB taxonomy): domain Bacteria; phylum Bacteroidota; class Bacteroidia; order Bacteroidales; family Bacteroidaceae; genus Phocaeicola. The sequence continues at coordinate 23,652 of CALUIE010000002.1, forward strand.
TTGCTGATAGCAGAAAGTTTCATTTCTGTCTGCTTACCTTTTTTATTTGTTGCAGTCAAGGTATATACTCCTTCCACATCAAGAGACACATCTACTCCATATACATTTTTAGCAATTTTCTTCACTTTCAGCGCAGACTTATCACCATCAGGAGTTGTTACGCTCACTTTCGGAGCAGATGCCGATAAAATTCTTACAGATGATTTTCCTTTTACAGGCAATGTATAATAATCTGCCTGGAAGGAAGGCGATGTACTATTTTTTGACACTGAAGTTGGAATATCATTCAGACTTTCTACTTCTTCAATATACACCGTCCAAGTACGTGTTTCTCCAGCTTTTATTGACATATTCTGCGGATGTCTTTTCGGCAGTGGTCTTGGACTAAGCAAATCCAGTGATACCGTCCTTATACGATGACCATTTCCAAAACTTATCTTATTCTTAGAATTATTGTAATGCAAATGATATGAAGCTATAGCATCAGGACTTGACACTGTAAGGATGCGTCCAAGCGGCGTCATCAAATATCCCCAGAAATGTGTTTTCTCACATCGCATAAGTGTCGGGAAAAACACATCGTGCCAATGCGGATATTTTGCCATTTCTGTATCTATACCAAGTCTAAGCGATAATTGTATATCCTCCAAATCTTTCATAAGAAGATTTTTACAAGATACACTGACTTTCAATTTTCCACTCTCTATACCATACGTTACCTTATATGATAAAGAATCATTTCGTCCTGAATACCCATTATAATTGTGTGACTTGTAAATAGGGAGTCTGTTATTATCCAGCCATAATGAAGGTCCCGAGAATTCATCTTTTCTAAATTCTATATTCTTTCTGCCTTCAACCTTAATTGTTGAGATAAAGCCAATACTATCTACTGTATATGATATTTTGTTTTCTGCAAATAAAAAAGTAGAATACATAAATATCATACACATTATATACATGCATTTATTCATAATTATATTAGAAAGAAATTTTTAAGTTATATACTTTAGTATCATTTTCAAGATGATCCCTCTGAATCTCAAGATCCGGAAGCCACATATACTGTTTCTTACCAGAAGTAGGATGAAGCGTTTCCACTAAAAAGTTAAACCAATAATTCCAAGGAAGTGACTCTGGTAAATTAGGTTCTGTATCCACTCGTACCTGATACAGATGCTCAACATCATCAATTATTATCTTCCCGTTATCATTTGTAGTATATTCTCTAAAAGGATTCTTATAAACATCAGGAGATGTATTGCCACTAGGCATATCTGTTTTCTCTCCACCACCTCTACAACCGTAAAATTTCACTACAGCATTCTTTAAAGGTTTATCTTCTTGACAAACTATAATTTCAATTGACGAGGGGAAACGATCTGGTCCCCAATTACTTGGAACTCGTTTCCATTTAGCTGTATAATTAAATACTGCAGAAGCATAATCACTCCAAATCCATTCGCCGCTATTACACATATTACACTTAGGTTCCTCAAAAGCTTCGCCATTTATAGGATTGTTTTCTGCAGGAATGCCATATTGATATATATCAGTTGCTCCACGGAAGTGACCAAATTCATGTCCCAATGTATTATATACTCCCCATTCTTTTGTCATTACATTTCCATTATGGAATATATCGCCATATACATTCTGATCTTCAAGAGTTTTATGCATTGTTACCACAGCAAATCCATTACCTCCTCCACAAGCCGCACCATTATGGTCAGAATCAAGATTAAAAACCATCACAAAATCATATTGCGCATCCAAGGATTTATGAACTTCATTGCTCATTGTTTTATCAAAATCCGCGGTAGGATAAAGTCTCAAGCCTGTAGGTTTAAATTTAAAATAGTACTTAAATTTATTCTTACTGGCGTTCCAAAAAAGAGTTATATCATTGAACAACTGTTTCAACCCACGATTAAATTCATTCTCACCGCCATAGCGTTCATTCACTACTTCCATATTAGCATATACCAACGCACGATATTCCATAGTATCAACCTGTTCATATGTATCATCCTTTATATCAGGGTCATTATAATGAGTATCATTACTACATGAATAAAAAGAAATACTCCAAAACAAAATTACAAGCAGAAATATATTTCTCATGTTTGTTAATTTTAAAATAGTATCCCAAACATATTCATCTTAAATGTCAAAATGAACATGTATTATAACCATTTGTCCATTTTATAAATTTACTTCAATATTATATCAGCTTTATAAACTGTTACATTTTCAGCCATACATTGTCTTTGAATCTCCAAATCTGGCATCCAAATATAAGCTTTCTCATTCCCATAAGAAGCCTCTACCAGGAAGTTAAACCAATAATTCCATGGGAGTGGATCTGGCAATATTTCCGACCCATCAGTTTTTACCTGATACAAATGATAAACATCGCTTATCTTTACCTTACCTTCAGAATCCGTTGTAAAAGTTCTAAACGGTTCCTTATATACGTCAGGACCATTATCACCACTTGGCAATCCTTTTTCACCACCACCGCCACGACAGCCATAAAGTTTCACTGTTGATCCAGGCACTGGATTCCCATTTTTCTTTACTGTCAGTTCTATACCTTCAATTAATTTTAAGCCGTGAAAGCCATCAGGCAGACGCTTCCATTTTGCCGTATAGTTAAACATAGCGGAAGCATAATCACTCCATTCCCATTCACCTGTTCCCATATTGCAAGGTCCAGGATGAAATTCTTCTCCATTTATAGGATTATTCTTTGCACTAATAGGATATTGATATAAGTCAGTAGCCCCACGGTAATGACCATACTCATGCCCCAGATTACTATAAGTTCCTAATTTTGTCGGATATACTCCGTCATGGAATATATCGCCATCTTTCTCCTGAGTTTCCAAAGTTCTTTTAAGCCAAACTGTTGTATGACCATCTCCACCTCCACAGGAAGTAACATTATCAGGTGAAGCCAAATTAAAGAAAACAACAAAATCATATTGATTATCCAAAGGCTCTTTTGCCTTATCTGTTGCAGCCTGATCTGATTGCCCTTCTACATAATCATATACATACAATCCGTATGGAACAAAACGAAAATAATAATTGAATTTATTCTTGCTGTTATTCCAAAACTTAGTTGTATTTTCAAACATCACCTTTAAGTCTTTCATAAACTTTTCTTCACCACCATATCTTTTATTAAGACTTGGCTCATCTACATATACCAAAGCACGATACTCCATTGTATCCATAACCTCTGTTCCATCATCTTTAGTTGTATCATCTTCAGGTATAGAAGCACTTGCATCCTTACAAGACATAAGAGACAAACATATGAAAGAAACAAACAGACTAAATAATTTAATTAGGTTTACCATAATATAATCTTTTAAGTTTTAAACAATAATAATTATCAAAATCTTTTCAGCAAAGATACTTATATGAGATATATAACATAAACAATACAGTACGATTATACAACAAAATAGTACAAACGCACTATTTTATCCTATATAGAATATATACATTAAAATATATAACAATATCGTTTCTACTGTATATTCAAATTTTGATTTCCAGGCATTACATCAAATTTCTTTTCATTAACAATCAATGTATATGAAGAGTTACTCTTAACAAAAACAGAATCGTTCTCTGCAATAATATCTGTCACTATATCTCCAAAATGAAGGTTTATAATACCTTGTCTCTTATCTCCCCTTTTGTTCCATTCTACTATTTTCTCATTTGCATTAATATAATGAAAACCTAACACATTCTCTAAAAAGATAGATATAGGTCCCAAAGCTGACCAACCACAAAAATCCTCTCTGACCAATTCCCTAGTCTGTCCGTTTTGACGCTCCCCCGGACGAGGAGCTGATGGAGAATAACACTCCCATATAGTATGAGGTATATATTGGCTATATGTATTATACATGTTTGTCAATAATTTATAAGAGTTCTCGTATGCAATGTCATAATATCCATATTTTTCCAAAGCCTTTGTTGCCATATATGCTAACGGCAGCCAAACACTTCCCCTCCAATAATCTCCTATTTCCTTATTACAGTCTTTATCAGAATAAGAGAGTGAAGGCCAAGGATATTCTCCTCCAAATTCCTGCGGATTAGAAGCATAATCAGCAAGTCTGGCAGCCTGTTCATCATCTGCCAATTCAGCCAACATTGCCCAATATACAGCAGGAGTTCGTACCTTTATAAAATTTCTATTAGAATCATCTATATCATAATAAAAGCCGTCGTTATTATCCCAATAAAGTTCATTCAAAAGCCTCTTACATTCATCATAATGAGCGGAAAATTCATCTGCAACAGAACTATTTCCAAGTTCTTTCGCTAAATTCTGAATACATAATGCAGATAAAGCCTGTTGTGACAAAGCATCCATCCACATAAGATCGCCTTTACACCCACGACCTCGAGGAGTGTTATCCATACCACTTTGAACCCACCCCCATTTATACCCAATTTCCGTTTTCTCCAAAGCAATCCAAGCATGTGAAAAATGAAGCTGGGTATCACGTTTCAATGAATCAAACCATTCAAAATAGCGTTGTAAAAACTTTTCATCCTCAAGTACTCGTTTTAATCGTTCCTTATCACCTGTCATTTTATAATATTCATATTCAGCCCAAGCCATAATAGGAGGATTATCCGGATGCTGAATTTTTAATGATGTTGATTTCTTATTCAATATAGGTTCGTAAAAATTATCCAGACTCTCTATTCCAGGAAATACATCCGGTGCATACCGACAGAAAAGAACCATAAAAGCCGTATCCCAAATCCAGATGGTATCATCCCAAAGATTTTCATCCATATATGGAGATTGAAAAACACCAGCTTGATATTTAATACGCCCTTTTGCCAATTCCCAGGCTTTCCAATAAAGTTCCACAAACTCAGGCGCCTCATCAAATATCGGTTGAGGAATTCTATCCTTATAACTTTCTTGTTTATTATCTTCTCCTTCTTTATCTATAGCTACATTATCATTACAAGAATATACGCATAAAAGCACCAACAAACTAATCCAATAAAAAGAATGAACTTTCATAATTACAATTAATAAGATTAACGTACCAAGAATCATTATATAAATTTAAAGACCTTTAGACTAAGGTAATTAAATAAGAAAAAGTATATAAATAAAATAATACAATTATGTGATAATATAATACAAATAATTTTATCCTATAATTACAATATTATAATATCCGATATGCCTCTACTGAAGATATACACAAACATCCTCGTGCATCTTCAAACATAACCCTTATTTTATCTGTTGTAATCTCTTCAAACCTGACAATACGCTTATAACCAACAGTAGTAGTTTTTTCTTTTGTTTTTACAGAATTCCATTTACCGTTGTCATAATATTCAATTCTAAACGATTTTACTCTCTGACCCAATGGTATATATTCCTGAATCAATAACGAATTGATTTTTCTCTGGTGTGGTAAAGTAAATTCAATTGTGGCGGAAGGTACAGAATCGTTTGTAGCCCAATAAGTATCAAAATTCCCGTCACAAACATTCTTCGGAGAATATTTTCTACCTCGATAATCTGATACATAGACAGAAGCATCTGCAAGAATATTATTATTCAACTGCTTCTTTATATTCTTATAAAAATCTACAGCATTTACAGAATCTGTAGGATGTACAAGCCCGTTACGGTCAACAGGGAAGTTAAGCAATAACGTAGCATTTCTTCCCACACTACAATAATACAGTTCTGTCAATTCATCAACTGTTTTAACTTTCTCATCTTCCTCAGGGTGATAGAACCATCCCGGCCTTATCGAAACATCACACTCTCCCGCCGACCACTGGTCGCCATCTTCATGACCGGAGTTTAGTTCCCAATGATTCGGATATCCGGGATAAACATCAACACTTCTTAAAAACGACCAGTTTGTTTCACCCGCTATTCCTTTCTCATTACCAACCCATCTGCAACCCGTTCCTCCATCAGAAAAAATAACTGCGTCAGGCTGATATTTATTTACTTTTGCAAATAAATTAGGGAAATCATAGTAATTTCGTTTGTCAATGCGCCTCATCTCTTTGGCTCCGCCATACCAACCGTCACCTCCATTAGCTCCATCAAACCATACTTCGAATAAATCTCCATAATTGGTAAGAAGTTCTTCTAACTGTTTATTATAATATTCAATATATTCTTCCGTTCCGTAATCTGCACGATTTCTATCCCACGGAGACAAATATATACCAAACTTTATTCCATATTTCTTACATGCTTCAGACAGTTCACGAACCAAATCACCTTTCCCATTCTTATAAGGAGTATTTCTAATACAATATTCTGTCAGTTTTGTAGGCCACAGACAGAACCCGTCATGATGCTTTGCTGTCAGGATAACCCCTTTCATTCCGGTATTTACAAATGTCTTTACCCATTGTTCACAGTCCAAACGCGCAGGATTGAATGTAGCAGGATCAGAATCTCCATATCCCCATTCGCTATCGTTGAATGTATTAAGACCGAAATGCACAAAAGCGTATGTTTCCATTTTCTGCCATTCTACCTGAGCTTTGGTTGGTAAAGGATACACAGGAGAAGGAGAAGTCACTTCATTACATGAATAAAAAGACAGACTTAATAAAGCCAATACCGATTTAATATAATACCTCTTCATAATCTATATAGAATAAATATTACTGGATTTTACAAATAAAATCATCAGACAATTTTAATTTACCTCTAACTGTTTTTACCTCAATATCATTATTTCCTTTATCCAATATAACATTCTCCCATTTGACAATGCAATATTCATCAGCTTTTACTTTTCCATAACTTTTACCATTTACAAACAATTCCGCTTCAGGCTGGTTTGTAAATACCATTATTGTCTGGACATTTGAAGTGCGTCTGTCACAACGCTTTCCTGCGATATGAAGTACCGGTTCACTCTTATTCCAATTAGCTTTATAGAAATAAAAGGCATCCTTACGAACCTTTCTGTCGAAAGTTACAAGTCCCTTATCGTTTATTCCCGGTCTGTCACCCTCCGTACGATGTGCAGCACCGAAATCAAACATATTCCAGACGAAACTTCCCCATACAAACGGACGGGATGAGATTATTTTCCAATTCTCTATATGGTAATATGTCTGCCAGTTTTCCGGATGCCACCAGCCGGAAGGATTAGGCTGTTTAAGTTCTTCCTGCTGATGATAGATACTTGCTCCTGCACCGTATTCGCTTATACCGACCTTTATATTAGGATTTTTCTTTTTCAAATCGTCAAGCCATAATCCAAGAGTTCCAGGATTTCCACCATACCAACCGTCATATCTGTTCCATGCTATAACATCGGTAATATGATTAATAGCCCCTCCCTGATTACTTGCGGACGTAGTAGGTCTTGTAGAATCTTCCTTATGTGCTATTTCATTCAGTTCCTTTATATACTCTATGGGATTATCACCGTACTCTTTCAGTTCATTAAACAGTCCCCAAAAACATATTGACGGATGATTATAATGCTGACGTATCATTTCAATAAGTTGCTGTTTACCGTTTTCCTTGAACATTTCCGAATCTACAAAACCTTTATCTTCATAACCTCCGGGACCTACAAAAGGAATTTCAGCCCAAACTATCAAACCGTGCCTATCCATTAAATCGTAGAAATATTCATCCTGAGGATAATGAGCCAAACGAACAGCATTCACTCCCATATCAAGCATAATCGCCAAATCCTCATCATGATGTTCTTTACGCAGAGCATTACCAATCTCCGCACGGTCTTGATGTCTGCATACTCCTTTTAACTGAAGATGTTTTCCATTAAGAAAGAAACCTTTTTCAGGATCTACATTATAATAACGCAATCCCATATTTTGAGAAACTGTATCTAAAACCTTTCCATTCTCTTTGATAGAAACTTCAACTCTATACATAAAAGGATCTTCCATACCATTCCACAGATGAGGTTTATTAAACTCCATCGGAATTTCATGAGTAATATTTTTACCGGCAGGAACAACTACTAATGAAGAAAATGATTTTACAGTTTTATCCCCCTCCTTAACTGTTACAGACAAGTCAAGTTTTGAATCTGCATTTCTGCCATTCGACAATTGGATTACATTTCTTACTTTCGCATATTCATTACTAACCGAGTCCTGTATAAGTTTTACTCCTGAAGAAGCATAATCCAACGGTGAAATACAAACATTTTCTGTAACTATAAGATTTACATCACGATATATGCCTCCGTACATATTAAAATCACCAACTAAAGGCATAATATCAAGTTGCTCAGCATTATTTACTCTTACCAATACTGAATTTTCCTTGCCATAATCCACCTTATCTGTTATTTCTATAACAAAAGCTCCATATCCTCCACGATGTTCTCCGGAATATTTACGGTTCACAAAAATACTCGCAACTGTATTTACACCTTCAAAACGGAGAAACAAACGTTTCCCCTGATATTCAGGTTTTATGAATATTCTTTTCTCATAGTTTCCTATTCCGCGTTTATAATCCACTTTCCCTGAAAGAGCATCCTGAGTATTCCATGTATGCGGTAAGTCAACCCTTCTGGCAGTACCTTTATTGACCTGATGTGAAAAACGAAAAGACCAGTTGTCATTCAATTTAATAATATTTCTTTCTGCATATAAATTTAATGCTGCAAGAAGCATTGTCATTAAATATATTTTTCTCATTATAGTAAAAAATTATAGACTAAAAAATTTTACTTCCATTCAATTTAATCATATATGGCCATTCAGGAACATCTTTCATTTCCTTTTTATACACTACATGCGAAGTAGGTGCCCCTGTTACAACAAGCCAAAGGAACTGTGTATCTTCAGGAACTATAAAACTCTCTGTTTCATTAATTCCATTTACAGCCTTGTGCGGTTTGCCATATACTCTTTTTCCATTCTGTTTAACGGCTACAAAACCGTAAGTCCATCCGGCCTTGTCTGTTTCTTTTGATACGAAACCCTATTCACCGGCTATACCCTTGAAGTCAAGCTTTATCTCTGTTCCTCCACGAGGGACCTTCAGTCTTATAGCATTGTAACCATAACTCTGAGGACAATTTGATTTTGCAATCCTATACCATCCGTCACTTACTTTTTCCAATTTACATTTATGCTCATTTGCGTATGAAGATGCAAGTGTTTTAATTCTTGGCAAATCCCATGTGACAAATCGTGAAGCGGCATCGTAAACTTCATCGTTAAATTTATCTATATCAATATCTGTCACTCTCATATATGTAGAAACAGGGTCTTCGCCTTTCTCTGATTTACGCCAAAGCTCACCTATTATTTTCAAGCCATGTTTTTCTGACCAGTATTCCATAAACTGTGGTGCATGATACATGTTATCTTTATGAAACATGGCAAGATGAGTCTGTTTCATATAAGCATTCAAATGATAGTTCTCAATAGTCAGCCAGTCCGGATATAATTGCCACAACATCCACTGTGAAGTATATTCCATCATTGTAGAATCAAAACCGTTATGTCCGTCCGCCATGGTTATAAACTGGAACGAATGTCCCATTTCATGAACAAGGGCACAATATGGATAAGAATCTATACGGCACGGGCGAAACCATGTCATTCCCACTTTTTCGTGAGCCCCGCCATACACAGTCCTTTCATCGTCGTTATACATCCATATAATGAGTTTATACTTATCGAAATAGCTTTTTCCTTTTATCACAAACTTCATTTTGTCGATAAAAAACTTGTAGTTATTCTCTGCCTCAGCAAGGATTTCATCCGGATAGAATCTTTTCTCAATAATAGGATTTGTTTCTGGATTCTTACCGAAAGACTTGTCCCATAACAAAGCTATATTTTCAGACTCTGCCTTATAATCATATCCGAAATTTCCATCGGCCTTGTCCAATCCGTGTTTCTTAATATCCTGTTCCGGAATAAAGAGTTTTTTCTTTTCGGCTGCATTAAGGCAAATATTATTAGCCAAAAACAATGCCAATAAGACTGAATAAAGAATATTTTTCATAAGAGTTTATAATTAGATATTTGAAGTTAATTTTATATGGTCTATTATTATATCATCGTCCAAAGCTTTCACTCTAAGAACATTGTTTTTACCATTTTCAAGGTTCACCTGTAATGTGATATATACCTGATTTTGAAGGATATTTTCTCTCCATTCCTTTGTAAACGGGTCTTCATGTATGGAGAATGCGCCTAATGTCTTTCCATTCAATACAATCTCAACACGTAAGTCTCCGGAATTGGCCGGCTGCATAGGGACAAAACCTATATTCAGTTTATATTCTGCAGATTCATCTACATACAAGTTATATTCAAGTGAAGCGTTCTTGTCTATCTTTGTGGCATTGGCACTATGTCCGAATCCCTTATAAACTGTATATCCACCTTTGTTTGAAACAAACTTGTTCCCGTCTATAACCTGCTTGAACTCAGGGTCCGGTCTGAACAGTTTATCATCCTTATGCGTATAAATGGCAGGTTCAAACACCGGCAAATCTCGCGGTTTCATATCCATAAAATAGTTCCATTTTCCACCGGACATCTTTCTATTATAGTAATCCGTAAGTTTCACTATCTCATAGTATGCGTTCAAGGCATCCTGTCCCGTTTTCAGGAATTTCTTATTCATCTGAGATGCCGCACGTACAGGATATTCAACCAACTGGAAGAATGCATCTTTACGGTTTGCCGGTATGGAAGAAGAGAGTTTAATTACCGCTTTCTCTATTCTGTCATAATCTTCTATTCTCTGCTTCGCTTCTCCTTCAGTAAAATCCGGTATTTTGTTAGGCATAAGGCCCCCTCTCGGATACCCCCATATCTCTACCATATTAAAACCCATGTGTTCAGGGCGGCGGATTGCAGCCAGACGGTAATATTCATTCATTATGCTTACAATCTCGTCGGCATTCTTTTCACCGAATTCACGTGAAGCCCAGTTTCTGAGATGATCAGAGAGGTTACTGTTGTCGATAGAATTGATATTCCATGCCATATCCATGAACAGCTCAGTATCATATTCCGCAGGTTTTATATCACCAACGTTAAGAATCCATATTTTACGCGCATTGTAATCCCACGCTCTGCGCATCTGCATATTGATTAGAGCAGGAGATGTAGTACACAGCCAAAGATAGTCATGCGGTGAGCCCCAATAAGAGACATGATAATATACTCCAGAACCGCCCTTACGTTTCTGTTCTTCCTTATTGCTGAGATTTGCTATATATCCGTGATTATCGTCTGTCCACATAAGTGTTACATAATCAGGTACTTTAAGGCCTGACCTGTAAACATTAAGAACTTCCTTATAAAGGACTATTGTCTGTGGAATCTTTTTAACATCAGGATTTATGTATTCTTTCAACAAATCTATCTGAACATCAAGAACTTCGTGAAGGGCGTCCCTATATTCTTCAGTGGTCTTTATTCCTTCCATGCGTCCGTCATGCACACCACGCATACCGACTGTCATAAACGTTTCTGTTCCGGCTACATATTTCAAGCGTTCAGCCCAATAGTTAATGATATTATCACGGTTGGTCTTGAAATTATATCTTCCTATTTTTGCCTTGTACCATTCTCCGGCATTATTGCGCATCATGGGCTCGCAATGTGACGTTCCTATTACTATTCCATATTTCTGAGCTGCTTCCCTGTTTCCTTCAACTGTATAAAAAGGAGTGGTAGGCTCATGCATGGCAGGCCACAAAGTGTTTGCTCTCAGACGGAGCAGAAGTTCGAATATCTTTGAGTATGTCTTAGGGCCGATATGTCCTGAGATACCTACAGGCTCGTAATTTTTGCTGCTCCATGGAACCAAAGCCCAATCCTCATCATTTAGGAATATGCCACGATACTGAACGGAAGGTGACTGGACTGTTACTACTCCTTTATTCACAAGTACCTCGGATTTCTTCTCCGGAGTAACGTCGGCCCACCATTCCCATGGTGATACTCCCATCATGCGCGACAGTTCCAAAACTCCGTATGCGGTGCCTCTGGAGTCGCTTCCAGCTACAACCAAACGGCGGTCGTCAAGACACACGATCTTGAATGCTTCCCATTTTCCTTTAATGTCTTTTACTGAGATCTGTCTCTTTTTTATAAGGATATCTATAGATTTGCTTATGCCTATTGTGCCGATTATAAGTTCTGATTTGCCTGAAGGAGTATTTTCATCACATAACTTTTCCAAATCGGATCTGAAAATATCGACGGCAGTATGTACTACCTGTTCTTCCGATGCGTGAAGTATAATATTATGCTTTCTTATCAGATTAAAAGATGAAGAATAAGCATTTATGCCAAACAATACTAAAAAGACTGATAATAAAAATAATCTGTTCATACTTTAAATATTAGATTTTAAAATTTATCTGTAATATTTTGCCAATCCACCCTCGCTCGTTTCCTTATATACCGAAGGCAAATCATATCCGGTCTGTTTCATAACTGCCACAACCTTGTCGAACGATACGGAATGCAGTCCGTCGGAAAAAGATGAATATATATTGGCATCGAAAGCACGGGCTGCAGCATGGGCATTACGCTCAATACATGGTATCTGAACCAGACCGCAGACAGGGTCGCAGGTCATTCCTAAATGATGTTCAAGGCCCATCTCGGCCGCATATTCTATCTGAGAAAGACTTCCGCCGAAAAGCTGACAGGTTGCGGCTGATGCCATGGCGCACGCCACTCCTACCTCACCCTGACAACCTACCTCCGCTCCGGAAATAGAGGCGTTGTGTTTCACCACATTACCGAACAGTCCCGCCGTAGCCAAAGCCTTAAGGATTCTGCTCTCTGAAAAATTACGGGATTTCCACAGATGATAAAGGACAGCCGGAAGGACTCCACAAGAGCCACAAGTGGGAGCGGTAACGATAAGTCCGCCGGACGCATTTTCCTCGCTTACCGCAAGAGCGTATGAAAATATCAATCCACGTGATTTTAGAGAATCCTTATATCCCATGGCTTTTATATAATATGAGGATGATTTCCTCTGAAGATGCAACGAGCCGGGCAAGACTCCTTCCGTTTCCAGACCTCGCTCTACTGCCGCCTTCATAACTTCCCATACCTGTAGAAGATAATTCCATATACCATCACCCTCACAGATATTAACGTACTCCCAATAGCTCAATCCGTTATCTTTACACCATGTATATATGTCTGTCATTGTAGTGAGACCATAAACATCGGAAGAAGAAGCACAATCCATTCCGGGAGCAGAGATAGCACCGCCTCCTACACTGAATACCAACCAGTCGTCCGTTAGGTTTCCATTTCCATCGTATGCCTGAAATTTCATTCCGTTGGGATGATATTCGAGAAAAACATCAGGCTTCCATATTATTTCGACTGGAGAATGTGTGGAAAGGACTTCTTTAATAGCCCAGTCCGTCATGTGTCCCTTGCCTGTTGCCGCCAAACTCCCATATAGGGTAACAACAAAACGGACGGCACATATATTTCTTTCAAGAAAAATCCGCGCCGCATTACGTGGTCCCATAGTATGGCTACTGGAAGGTCCTACACCAATCCTGTAAAGTTCTGTCAATGATTTCATCGTTATCAAATAATAAAAGTTAACCCAAAAACAATCATTCTACCTTAATTGTAAAAGTAAAGTAAAGAGAGATTAATAATACCACGTTTTCAATAGTAATACGACCCACAAAAAAGTTACCCAAATTTCTTTGACGCAAAAGTATATTCATTATCAATATCCGAACAAAACAAAAATACCAAATACCAACAAAATAATACTGACCATACAAGGTGTTGAGACATTAAAATAAAATGCCCTGTCGTTTAAAACAAAACGCTTTGTCATTCAGATCAAAACGCTTTGTCATTCTATTTTGTACGATTTTGTCCGTTTTCAGTACGTAATTATCGTGGAATTAAAAAAGTAGTTTTCCTGTAAATAAAAGCGAAATGGAAATTTCTTTTTCTGATAATTTGTTTATATTATTGCGACATGTAAAAGAAATAAAAACAATATGATTATGGGTAAAAGGTTTTATGTTTTAATTTTATTGTCAGTTCTTGCATGGCAGGTGAAAAGTCAAAGCATTTTCTCGACGATTTATAATATGGACAATGGACTGGCCAACAACAGAATCAACACCATAACACAGGACAAGGACGGGTTCATGTGGTTTGGTACTGACGACGGTTTGTGCAGATTTGACGGTATAAAATTCAAGACCTACATACTCTCTGACTATATAGGTGAAAATGCGAGCAGCTACATTACACATCTTTTCATAGATTCAAAAAACATGATGTGGATTGGAACTAATAACGGAATAACCATATTTGATTATACAAACAACAAATTCAAGGCATTCAATGCGACCACAAGTGACAGCATAAAAATAACAGCTCCTGTACATGATATAATTGAAGACAAAGACGGAAATATATGGATAGGGACAGACGGTCAGGGAGTTTTCAGATTTAACTTAGAAGAAGAACAAAGACTTTCTTCATTCAAATATTTCGAAGGTAAAAATGTGACACGCAAAATGATTTTCTCCATTTGCGAAGACAGCAAAAACAATATATGGTTCGGAACATACTCAGACGGTCTGTACAGATATAACAAAAACAACGGAAAAATTACAGAATATAAAGCGAACGGAGGAGAAAAAAGTCTGTCCGACAACACCATACATAAGATATATGAAGACTCGCACGGCAATTTGTGGATAGGAACATTCCAAAATGGATTGGATAAATTTGACTACGAAACTGAGACATTCAGAAATTACAAAGACAATTCAACAGACAATCTTTTATACCATATACACGATATTAAGGAGTTCAGTCCGGGAAATCTTCTTGTGGCAAGCGACAACGGAGTGTGCTATTTCACAACAGACGACTTAAAAATCAAAAGAGCGGACAACACTTCGATAAAATTCAGATTCAGTCCCGAGAAATTCATCTATTCAATATTCATTGACAAGGAACAAAGTCTGTGGTTAGGATCATATTTTGCAGGAATACAATTTTTTTCGCCTTATCAAAGCAATTTCAAATATTTTAAATGTACGGCAAATGGTTCAGCAAAAGTTATAAACTGTATAGCAAAAGACGGTGAAGGAGGATATTTAATAGGAACGGATGATGACGGGATATACAGGTTTGATCCGACAAGCAAGACAACAAGACCTTACAGGACAGCCAAAGACATCAAATCAACCTACTATTGTATTCACGACATGTTACTTGACGGTGAATTGCTGTATGCCGCCACTTACGAAAGAGGTCTGGAAGTGACAGACCTGAAGACAGGAAAAATGACTTCCTACCTGAACAATCCAAAGGACAGCACCACAATACCTTCATCAAAGATTTTCAAACTGTTGAAAGCCAGTGACGGAAGAATTTACATAGGTACGGCAGACGGACTTTGTTATTATAAAAAAACTACAGGAGAATTTATAAATGTAGGGGAACTAAAAGGTATAGTACAGACCATAACAGAAGATAACAACGGAATGATATGGGCAGGAAGCAAAACAAACGGACTGATGAGATATGATGTAAAGAACAATAAATGCAAAATTTACAGACATAACGGAAATCCGAACTCTCTACCTCAGAATGCCATATCGGCACTATGCCTTGACAACAACAAAAGATTATGGGTAGGACTCGTAGGTAAAGGAATATGCCTATATGACAGCGAAAAAGACGAATTTGTGAAATGTAAAGGTCTGGAATTACCCAACAACATAGTATCTTCAATAATTGCATACGGTGACAATCTGTGGATTTCAACCAACAAAGGTATAAGTAATTTCAATCCCGGAAAAAGCATAATAAAATCTTACTCAAAATCAAGCGGACTGATAAACGAACAGTTCACCACAGGAGCATCACTTATAACAGAAGAGGGAGAGATTATGTTAGGAACAGCAAACGGTTTCTGCATTTTTCAACCGCAAGGACTGAGAGAAAACTCATACAATGCCCCATTGAAACTAACAAACATAACTGTAATGGGGAACAGAATTGACAACATAACAGACAAGCTTTCTGTGAATTATGACCAATCAATAATAGGTCTGGATTTCTCAGTTCTAAGCTATACTTCGCCAAAGGATAACTCTTACCAGTATATATTGGAAGGACTGGACAACAACTGGATAAAAGCAAAAGGAGATAATAATCATATATCTTACAACAAACTACCGGCAGGAAAATATATACTTAAAATAAAAGGTCAAAACAGTGACGGCATAGAGTGCAAAAATGAAATAAAGCTAAACTTAGAAGTAAAACCACCTTTTTTAAGAAGTAATGTGGCATACTCAATGTACGTCATTATCTTCTTGTTCGCATGTTTCCTGTCTGCAAGATATTACATCGTAAGAAGCCATAAAAAACAGCAAAAGAACCTGATGAGACTTACCAGGGAAAAAGAGAAAGAACTGTATAACTCAAAAATAGAATTCTTTACAAACATTGCGCATGAGATAAGGACACCGTTAAGCCTGATTATAGGTCCGCTTGACCATCTGATGAGAACAACGGACATAAACGACAAGTATGGAGACTATCTTAACATAATAGAACATAACTACAAACGACTATATACACTCGTAAACCAGCTGCTTGATTTCAGAAAGGTTGACTCAGGAGTGCTGGAATTTTCTTACCGCAAATATAATCTTAAAGAGCTTGTCAAAAAAACTTATACTGTATTCGAACTGTCTATCAAACAAAAAAATTTACGGATAGAGACTTCCGGAATAGATGACAATCTCGAGATAAATACAGATGAAGAATCTTTCATAAAAATAATGAGCAATCTGATAAGCAATGCCATAAAATATGCAAAAAAGACAATAGACATATCAGCCGAAAAGCAGAGCAACTACATTATAATAACCGTCACAGACGACGGTCCGGGAATAGAGGAAAACGAGAAAAAGAAAATATTTGAGGCATTCTACCAGGTTAAAAGAAACAATGACAGTCAGACTCCCGGTATTGGTATAGGCCTGCACATAGCCAATTCAGTGGTACAAATGATGGATGGAAATATAACTGTTGACAACAGGACTGACGGAAACAAAGGGGTATGTTTTACTGTTTCATTACCTATAATAGAAATAGAAGAAACTGAAAAAAGGAAAGATGAGAAAGTTTCAAATGAGGAAAATGCTGAAATAATAAAAGATGAAAAAATTGCGGAGGAATCTGAAAATAATACCGGCAAGAAAAAAGTTGTAATAATAGATGACAATCCTGATATCCTGGATTTCCTCGATAAGGTATTGAGTAACAAATATTTCATAATAACAGCAGGAAGTGGAGAAGAAGGTTTGGCTTTATTGGAAAGTAACAAGCCTGACATAGTTGTCAGCGATGTTATGATGGAAGGTTTGAACGGATTTGAAGTGTGTAAAAGAATAAAGGGAAATATCAACATTTCACATATACCTGTAATACTGCTCACCGCAAAAACAGATACAGAAAGTAAGGTTGAAGGCTTGGAAGCCGGTGCTGACGCCTATATCGAAAAACCTTTTGCCGCAAGTCATCTGATAGCGCAGATAGACAATTTGTTGAAGAAAAAAGAAGAATACCAAAGAGCGTTTGCAAGCAATCCGCTATCGGAAATACATGCTGTAAGCCAAAACAAATTGGATGAAGAATTCATAGAACAATGTACTAAAATAATTTTAGACAATTTAGACAACACTGAATTCTCAATAAACGCACTTGCTCAAGAACTGAACATGAGCCGTACATCGGTATTCACCAAGATAAAAGGTATATTGGGAATGACACCTAATGATTTTATTAAGGTAACGAAACTTAAAACAGCGGCAAAGCTGCTTACTGAAGGCAAATACAGGATTTCTGAAATAACATATATTGTGGGGTTCAGCTCTTCATCATATTTTGCAAAATGCTTCCAAAAACAATTTGGAATACTGCCTACTGATTTTGTGAAAAATTTGAAAGATAATGAGTAATCATATTGACGCAAATAATGGATTTATAATCCATTTGAATTAAATTTGCAATCCAATTGATTACCACACAAAAGATGAAACTTGACAAAAACATTACAGGAATAGGTACACCGGAACAATTGCCCATATTATGGTATTTGCTTAAATGGACTATTATAGGTGCTGTGGCAGGAGCATTAATAGGTTCGGCATCGGCATTACTTTTGGCATCGCTGAACTGGGCTACTGATTATCGCGAAAACAATCTGTGGATTATAGCCTTACTACCTTTGGGCGGTTTGGTTATAGGACTGATGTATCATTACCTTGCCGGCAGTGCAGCAAGAGGAAACAACTTTCTTATTGAAGAGATACGTTCTTCACGCAATATTATTCCTTTCAGAATGGCACCATTGGTATATATAGGTACGGTATTGACTCACCTGTTCGGAGGATCTGCCGGTCGTGAAGGAACAGGTGTACAGATGGGTGGAGCAATAGCCGATTTCATGTCAAGACTGTTAAAGATGCATCCATACGACAGGAAAATAATGATACAGATAGGTATAGGAGCTGGATTTGCATCAATTTTCGGAACTCCGCTTGCCGGAGCTGTTTTCGCACTTGAAGTCATTATAGTGGGGAGACTGAGATATGACGCCATACTGCCGGTTTTTCTTTCGGCTTTTTTTGCAAATCTTACATGTCATGCATGGGGTATAGAACACACACATTACAATATATGCTATACACCGGAAATCAATATACAGAATCTGTTGCTCGTATTAGTGGCAAGCATACTTTTCGGACTTGCGGCCATGGTATTCTCACGTTTTATAGAGATATGGGGCGGTATGGCTAAAAAATATATAAGCTATCCTCCACTGCGTCCCTTCATAGGAGGTATCATCATAGCACTAAGTGTTTATCTGTTGGGAAGCACAAAATATATCGGTCTTGGAGTGCCTACTATAGTCGCATCGTTCAGCGAAGTTCAAATGTGGTATGACTTCCTTCTGAAAATACTTCTTACAACATTCACTATCGGAGTGGGGTTCAAGGGCGGAGAGGTTACCCCACTGTTTTTCGTAGGTGCCACATTGGGTAGCGCATTATCAGCTGTATTACCACTAAATATATCATTACTGGCAGGATTAGGCTTCGTTGCCGTTTTTGCAGGAGCTACAAATACCCCTATAGCTTGTACCCTTATGGGTATAGAATTATTTGGTGCCGACTGTGCCGTTTACATAGGTATCGCATGTGTCACAGCATATATGTTTTCCGGACATACAGGTATCTATACATCGCAGGTAATAGGAAGTCCGAAACATATCGTATTTTGGAAAAAGAAAAAAAGGAAAGATGTTGGACTGAAACTGTTTTCGACAAGAATACTTGATATTTATCAACATTTTTTTTAATTTTGAGGATATAAACAACAACCAACGGTCAGCGAAGCTAAAAGTACTACTCAGGTTGTTTTTAGAATTAAAAAACAAAGATATTCTTGGTTTATGAAAAAACAGATTATTACAATGTGTCTTGCTACTGTCATAACTGTGGCAAACACTAACACAACAAATGCATGTACAGGCATCACACTGACAGCAAAAGACAGTACAAAAATCCTGGCAAGAACAATTGAATGGGGAGGAAGCGACCTTAACAGCCAATATGTGATAGTACCTCGCGGATACACAGCGCAATCGTATATTCCCGGAGGCGTGGACGGAATGAAATTTACTTCAAAATACGGATATGTAGGTTTAGCAGTAGAACAAAAAGAATTCATAGCTGAAGGACTTAACGAGAAAGGACTTTCAGCAGGTCTGTTTTATTTCCCCAAATATGGAGAATATGAAAAATATAATGCCGCAAACAAAGAACGAAGTATTGCTGACCTACAACTCGTATCTTGGATTTTAGGCGAATGTAAGAATGTAGAAGAAGTTAAAGAAGCAATAAGCAAAGTCCATGTGATAGCAATAGATCCCAGAGCCTCAACTGTACATTGGAGATTCGCAGACACCACAGGCCGACAGATTGTATTAGAAATAATAGACAGTAAAACTGTTTTCTATGAGAATGAGCTTGGTGTTTTAACAAACTCACCTGATTTCAAGTGGCAAATGACAAACCTGAACAATTATGTAAACCTATATCCTGGTTCTGCCCCATCACAAAAACTCGGCAATACGGAACTGTCACAGTTTGGAGCAGGAAGCGGATTTCTTGGAATACCGGGCGACGTCACTCCTCCTTCACGATTTGTAAGAGCCGCTTTCTATCAGACTACAGCACCAGTACAGGAGACCTCGGAAGAGACTGTACTTCAAGGATTCCAAATACTGAACAATTTTGACATTCCTGTAGGCATAGAATTTGTGCACGGACAAGTTCCGGTAAACATTCCAAGTGCCACACAATGGACTTCCGCAACAGACATGAATAACCTGAAGATTTACTTCCGCACGATGTACAACAGTGCAATCAGAAGTATCAACCTTAAAGACATTGATTTCGGGAAAATAAAATACAAGGCTGTACCTATGGACGTACAGAAACAGCAACCGATATTCAATATAAAAATAAAATAGGCATATAAAAAACGGATTGTTCCTATTGGAAACAATCCGTTTTTATATCAAAGGAATTTGTTTTTAGAATAACTTAGAAGGATATTCGCCAGCATCAACCAAAGCCTGAAGTTTTTCAACAACACTTGGACGATCGGCAGCGTATGTTACTCCGAACCACTTTGATGTAGTATCAAGAACCTTAACGGTAGCTGTTTTTTCATTGATAAGTTTATTCACCATCAATGGAATGAAATATTCTGCTTTGAGATTTTCCTTATTTGCATCAAGGAATTCAGTAAAATAGTCTTCTGAATATTTAAAATAATCAGGAGTGAATCCCCACATATTCATAGAAACAGGAGTATTGTCATCAAGACCTGTCCAACCGCCTTCCTCGTTCTTGTAGCTTACAACTCCGTCAATACGCATTATTTCAGTACGCTCAACTACAGTAGTAAGATTTCCTTCTTCATTGGCAGAGCAAACGCCACGAGCAACAGAACCGCTTTCTGACAAAGTGTTACCAATACGGAATCCAACCATGCAATAGTCGTTCTTTGAACCTTCTGGAAGTTCTGAAAGGTATTTACCTAAAACAGCAAAGCTGTCTCTTCCATAAAAGTCATCAGCATTGATTACCGCAAAAGGTTCATTAATAACATCTTTACCCATCAATACAGCATGATTAGTGCCCCATGGTTTTACACGGCCTTCAGGACATGTATATCCTGCAGGAAGATTATCCAATGCCTGGAATACAACTTCAACCGGAATATGATTTTCATATTTGCTAAGAACAATCTTACGAAAATCGTCTTCGAAATCTTTGCGGATTACAAATACAATTTTTCCAAATCCGCCACGGATAGCATCATAAATAGAATAATCCATGATAGTTTCACCACTTGGTCCTACTCCGTCAAGCTGTTTTAGACCACCATAACGACTACCCATACCGGCTGCTAATACAAATAATGTTGGTTTCATAAGTTTTATTTTTAGTTAGTAACTATGCAAAGATAAACATTTATTATTAATCCCATACTTCCTGAACAAATTATATTAATTAATAGTTATTTTTTTAGTATATTCGCAAACACAAAGATACACTTGACATGAAAAAAGTTTTAAAATGGGTTGGAATAATAATATCTATTCCATTTGCCCTGTTAATTATAATTTCAATCCTGATATACATTCCGCCGGTGCAGAACTTTGTTGTCAGGAAAGCGACTTCCATAGCGTCAGAAGCCACAGGGATGAATATAAGTGTAGGTAAAATCACACTATCTTTTCCAATAAATCTGAATATACACAACGTATCCGCTGTAGAAAACGGAGACACACTTCTGAGTGCAGGAAGAATACGGCTTAACATACAGATGAGACCTCTTCTGAGAAAACAGATTGAAATAGATGCTTTCGGTTTAAAAGATATCAGTCTGAACACCAAGGACATGATTGAGGGAATAGCATTGAAAGGAAACATGGGAGAGTTGTTCCTTGAATCACACGGAGTGGCACTAAGCCCTGAAACCGCCATAATAAACGAACTCAGAATAAAGGATACAGACCTAAACATATCTATAGCTGACACTACTGCGACAGACACTACAACAAGTGCTCCACTATACTGGAAAATAATGTTAAGGAAAGCCGATATTGAAAATGTGGCTGTAAGTATGGAAATGCCTTTGGACAGTATGAATATGGGGATAGACATTAAATCGGCGTTGCTGGAAGAAGGATTAATAGACTTGCATAAAGAAGCATATTCCCTGAACAAATTGTCTATAAAAAGTTCTGCAGCTCAATATATTGCAGTCAGTCAGGATACCGTTGAAGGATTCGACCCTTCGCATATCTCCATGTCCGGAATAAATATAGAACTGGACTCAGTATATTATTGCGGCAACACCGTAAAAGCGGAAATAAAAGACATAAGGATGAAAGAAAGTTGCGGAATGGAGATTCTGTCCGCCACCGGAAAGATTGACATGAACGATAACGGAATGAATATCTCCGGATTTGAGCTGAAAACCACCGACTCATACATAACAATGCGGGCAGGTGCCGGACTTAACCTTTCGCAAGTGGGAAACGACGGGGATATTTCGGCACGTTTGATGGCTGACATAGGGAAAAACGACCTGTTTCGTTTTGTGACAGGACTGCCAGATGATTTGGCCTTGCCGATTTCGCAATTCAAAAAAGATTACCCTTCCGCTCCTCTTCAGGTCCGTGCGGGAATAGACGGACGGATAAACTCAATACGGGTAACTTCCGTAAGCGCGGAATTGCCTGAACACATAAAACTGTCTGCAGAAGGATATGCGAACGGTATCATGGACAGTACAGGTTTGAGCGCGCATATAACAATGAAAGCAGAATTTCCGGATATGAGATTCGCACGGTCATTCTTGGGGACAACAGTGATTCCATCGGATATGACAATAGACGGAACTGCCGATATGAAAGGCGACAGTATCACAACGAATATCATGCTGAAACAAGCTGATGGAACTATAGAGATGAAAGGAGGATTTATCCCAAAGGAAGAAGACTACTTTGCCGAAATTGATATCACAGACATGAATATGCATAATTTCATGCCGACGGACTCACTCTTTAGAGTCAGCGCAACCGCAAAAGCGAAAGGCAAAGGCTTCGATTTTATGTCGCCAAAATGCGAAATAAGTGTGAATGCCGGTGTGTCGAACTTTGAATATGCACAATACACGTTTTCTGGAATAAATCTGACCGCCAGACTGCAGAACGGAAAGTTACGGACAAACCTTGACATAAACGACAATATGATGGAAATATCATCTGCTCTAAGTGCCGGTATTTCCCCGAAAGACATATCGGCAGATATGACGACAGAGATAAAGAGGCTTGATCTTCACGCTTTAGGGATATCGCCAGAACCGCTGAAAACGGCGGAAACCATCAGTATAGAAGCAAGAAGTGACTTGAATAAAAGACATAACGCAAAAGTGAAGATAGGCAATATCAAGTTGATTACTCCCCAAAAAACTTTTGCTACAAAGGACCTTAACTTGGGAGCGAGCATGACTGAGGACTCTCTGCGGAGCTACATCAACTCCGGTGACATGACAATGTTACTCAGGACTACCGGAGGAATAGATGTTGTAACAGAAAAGATAACTAAGATAGCCAACCTTGCAGAAAGACAATGGAAAAACAGGAAACTGGATCTTGACAGCATACGGAGTCTGTTGCCGGAAATATCCTTCAAACTAATGGCAGGCGATGACAATCCGCTCGCAAACACACTTGAAATGAGAGGTTTAGGCTTCAACAAATTGTTTGCGTCATTCAGTACATCATCCATGGACGGCATAGAAAGCAGGGCATATCTGTACGGACTACATACGGACAGTCTGAAAATTGACTCCATACGCTTCAGTGCCACGCAAGACATGGCAGGAATTGGCAAATCGGCGAAGCCAATAATTCTAACAGGAAGACTGAAAGCCGGAAAGACCAAAAGCCAGGAAGCCTTCGGAATAACAATAAACGGAGGTATTTATGACGACAATGCAAGCATAATGGCGAAATATGACAACGAAAAAGGAGAGACAGGTGCTCTGATAGGACTGAAAGCGATACTTAGAGAAAAAGGCATAAGTCTGCATGTCACACCTGAAAATCCGATATTGGTTTACAGAAAATTCAACCTGAACCATGGAAATTATATCTTCTTAGGAGATGACGGAAAAATACTTGCGGACATGAGGTTGGCAGACGACAAAGGAACAGGACTGCAAATATATTCAGTTTCGGACTCGACAGTCCTACAGGATATTACAGCAACAATAAACCGACTCGACATTGGCGAATTCAAACGTATTATTCCATATATGCCACCTGTAGAAGGAGTGATTAATGCGGAGGCACACTACGTACAACATGACGAAAACAGATTTATGACCGCTATTGAGACAGGTATAGAGAGACTGGCATACGGTGGTTCAAAACTTGGTGACTGGGGAGTGAGTGGAGTATATCTGCCTACAGATGATGGCGGACACCACGTGGATGGTTTCGTAACACACAACGACAATACACTGGCCGAAATAAACGGTAAATATAAAGCAGCCGAAAATGAAAACGACAAGGACAACGTGGATGTCAGCATGAACATTCTGCGTTTTCCATTAAAACTGGCAAACGCTTTTGTACCCGAGGAGATAGCATCGCTATCAGGATATGCAAACGCAGACGTCAGAATCAATGGCTCCACATCATCGCCTGTCATAAATGGAAGTATGCTGACTGACAGTGTAAACGTATTTGTACCTATGACATCAATGAGCCTCAGGTTTGAGAACAAACCTATAACGGTGACAAACAACAAGCTGATGTTCAATAAATACAGTATTTTCTCAAGAGGAAAGAACCCATACGTGATAGACGGAAGCATAGACTTTGCCGATATGGCGAACATGCGTATGGACCTGCGTATGACAGCACGGAATTTCGAGGTGTTCAACTCCAGAAAAAACAGGACATCAATGGTTTATGGGAAGATGTATATTGACCTTGACACATCAATAAAAGGAACTCCTGAAGCCATATCGGTAAAGGGTAACGCAAATATATTGGGAAGCAGTGACTTTACTTACATTTTACGTGAGTCGCCGCTGACAGTAGAGGACAGATTAGCGGAAACAGTGACATTCGTCAACTTTGCCGATACCGCAGCAGCACGCAGAAAACCGTTACAGGAAATGCGGCCGGGCGGTATAGACATGCTGATTAACCTACATATAGATCAGGCTGTGCAATGCAGGGTGGATATAAACGAAAGCGGTTCGAACTATATGCAGGTGGAAGGTGGAGGAGACCTGGCATTCCAATATACTCCAGACGGCAACATGCTATTGAATGGACGATACCAACTGATGAGCGGTGAAATGAAATATGAAATGCCTGTCATACCGCTCAAGACATTCCGCATCCGTGAGGGAAGTTATATAGAATGGACAGGAAACGTAATGGACCCCAAACTTAATATTCAGGCATACGAGAGAACAAGGGCTTCCGTGACACAAGAAGGTCAGACGGCAAGAATGGTAAGTTTCGATGTAGGTGTTAGTATAACCAACAGATTGAGTGACTTAGGATTCGCATTCACAATTGACGCGCCGGAAGACGGTTCCATGCAGAATGAACTGGCAGCTATGTCGGCCTCGCAAAAGAACAAATCCGCTGTAACGATGTTGGTTACAGGAATGTATATTTCAGACAGTTCGACAGCCAAACTGGATGCCAACAGTGCTCTTAACTCATATTTGCAGGGACAGATAAACAGCATAGCGGGAAACGCACTTAAAACAATAGATCTGAGTCTTGGGATGGAGACAACAAATGCCACGGAAACAGGCGACCAGCGGACTGATTATAATTTTCAGTTTGCCAAACGATTTTGGAACAACCGTGTGAGGGTAGTGATAGGCGGAAAGATATCTACCGGGAACGCGGCCGTTAGAGACGAATCCTTTATTGACAATATATCATTGGAATACAGGTTGGACAACAGTGGTACAAGATACGTTAAACTATTCCACGACAAAAAGTACGCCAACGTGCTGGAAGGAGAAGTGACAGAAACAGGAGCAGGTATAGTTCTGAAAAAGAAAGTCGCAAAAATCAGAGATCTGTTCATATTCAAAAGGAAGAAAAAAGATAAGAATAAAGAACCGGAATCCGGCGAAGCTAATTAAAAACCGAACCAACGGTCAACGAAATTAATTAAGAATCCAAGGATTTAAAAAACTCATAAACTGATAAATGAATAAAATAAAAATTATACTGATTGCCGGTATCATTCTTTCAGGATGTTCCACAACAAAGAACCTTCCTGAAGGTGATATATTATATACAGGTATCAAGAAAATCAGTATTGAAAATAAAGACATCTCAGAACATGGACAGAAAACAATTGACGAGGTAACTGCCGCAGTTAGTGTCGCTCCGAACAATTCTGTCTTGGGAAGCGCGAAACATCGTTTCCCTTTTCCTTTCGGTCTATGGATATACAACAATTTTCAGAAATACGAAAAAGGATTGGGTAAATGGATTTTCCGCAAATTGGCAGCCAAACCTGTCACCATAGCGTCCGTCAATCCGGATACACGTACCAAGATAGCATCGAATTTGCTGAGGGACTATGGATATTTCAATGGAAACGTTACATACACTACAGACAGTACAAAAAATCCACGCGCGATGAAATTAAGTTATAATATCAATATGGGCCGACCATATCTGATAGATACTGTGACATACGAAGGCTTTCCTGAACGTGCGGACAATATCATCAGAAAACATTTTGATGAAAGGCTTATACACAGCAATGATAACTTCGACGTTACGGTTCTGAACAGCGAAAAAGAAAGACTGGTAAACCTGTTCAAGGACAACGGTTATTATTTCTTCCGTGGTGAATACATCTCCTTTCTTGCTGATACACTCGCGCGACCGGGATACGTATGTCTGAAAATCGTACCGGGAAGTAATATTCCCAAAGAAGCCAAGACACAATACGTTATAGGCAAAACCGAGATACGCCTGATAGGACACAATGGAGAACAACCTACAGACTCAATATGCGCGCGTGATTTCACTGTACATTATTTCGGGGAAAAGCCGGAATTGAAGTACGGAGTGTTGAGGAAAAGATTTCTCTACCGTAGCGGTGAAAAGTACTCTCTCACAAGACAAAACTACACGCAAGAAGCATTGGCTAGACTTGGTGTTTTCAAATTCAATGAATTTCAATATACCCCACGAAGAGGTTCGGATACATTAGATATAAAAGTCAATTCTATGTTCGACTTACCTTACGATAGTGAATTGGAATTCAACCTGACAACAAAGGATACAAAACAGACAGGTCCCGGAGCGAAATTCAATCTTTCAAGAAAGAACTTCATGCGTATGGGGGCGTCACTGAACTTAGAATTAAAAGGATCATACGAATGGCAAACCAGTTCCACTGTTGACGGCCGTAGTTCGGTGATGAACTCGTACGAGCTTGGAGCGGCTCTTTCATTAGAGTTTCCACGTATAATATTACCATGGCTTAAAAACAGAATTGACCCATTCCGCTTCCCGTCAAATACTAACTTCAAATTGTATGCCGAACAGATTAACCGCGCGAGATATTTTAAAATGCTATCATTCGGTGGAACAGTATCATACAGTTTCCAGCCGAAAAGGAGTATGAAGCACTCAGTTACTCCGATAAACTTAGCTTTTAATACGCTACAGAACAGAACAGAGGAATTCAATCAGATAGCATCACAGAACCCTATGTTGTTCTATAGTTTGAACGACCAATTCATTCCTTCACAGTCATATACAGTTACTTTCGACAATTCTTTCCGTAAACGTAAGAACCGGGTATGGTGGGAAAACTCGATTACAAGTGCAGGTAATATCACTTCATTAGTTTATGCGGCTTTTGGACAAAAATTTTCAGAAAAAGATAAGAAACTGCTTGGTACCCCATTCGCACAATTTCTAAAGTACTCATCAGAAATCAGGAATACTGTATGGTTCAACGATATGCATCAGTTGGCTTTCAGAGCCATGGGAGGAATAATATGGGCATACGGAAATAAAACCATTGCTCCTTATACTGAACAATTCTATGTGGGAGGAGCCAACAGCATACGTGCCTTCACAATACGTTCCATAGGTCCGGGACGCTATCAGCCATCAGCCGACAACACATATTCATACGTTGATCAGACAGGAGATATAAAACTTGAGGCAAACATGGAGTATCGTTTCAGAATATTGTCTAAATTTGCAGGCGGAAACCTGAACGGTGCGGTTTTTCTGGACGCCGGTAACGTATGGCTACTCAGAGAAGACCCGGCACGCCCTGACGCACAATTCACATTCAACCGTTTTTTTGACAGTATAGCTCTTGGTACCGGAGCTGGAATACGTTATGACTTGGAATTCCTTGTTTTACGCTTGGACTTAGGCATAGCACTTCATGTGCCATACGATACCGAGAAGAAAGGCTATTACAATATACCACGCTTTAAAGACGGATTGGGAGTGCATTTTGCAATAGGATATCCGTTCTGATTAGAAAAAAGTTAAAAAAGTATTTTATATAACCATGCAAAGAATTATCATCATTTTAATAACAGTCATTTGTATAACGGCATGTACCGGAACTGGCAAATCAGAAAAAAAGATAAATATGGAAAATGTAAAAGAAACATTAGTGTGCCTGGAAACTACAATGGGTAACATCACAGTGAAACTGTATGACGAAACTCCCAAACATAAAGAGAACTTTATAAAGTTAGTTAAAGAAGGGGCCTACGACAGTACTCTGTTTCATCGTGTCATAAAGAACTTCATGATTCAAGCTGGCGACCCGCTCAGTAAAAACGCTACTGACACTACGGTATTGGGAAGCGGCGACGTAGGTTACACTATTCCGGCAGAGTTCAACAAGAACCTCTTCCACAAGAAAGGAGCTCTTGCTGCTGCACGTCAAGGTGATGAAGTGAACCCTGAAAAGGAATCTTCCGGCTGTCAGTTCTATATCGTAACAGGAAGAAAGTTCAGCGAGGCACAAATGATTAATATGGAAAATCAGTTGAATGATGCCCTCTTGGAAGAAGTTTTCAACAACCTCGCGCGAAAGCACATGAAAGAGATATACAAAATGCGCAAGGCCGGAGACACAGAAGGATTGCTGGAACTTCAGGATTCACTCGAGTCGCAGGCACGCAATATAGTAGAAAAAGAGCCTGCACTGAAATACACTAAGGAACAAAAGCAGGCATATACTACAATAGGCGGCGCACCTCACTTGGACGGAGCATATACAGTATTCGGCGAAGTAATAGAGGGTATGGATGTAGTAGAAAAGATTGAACAGGTTGGAACAAACCGTGCAGACCGTCCTAAGGTTGATATTCGTATTATTAAGGCGACAGTAATTAATTAAAGGCATGATAAGTGTAAATCGTCATATCCTGAAAAATGGGCTACGCATAGTACACAGTGAAGATACAACTACCCAAATGGTGGCTCTTAATGTATTGTACGATGTAGGAGCAAGAGATGAACACCCTGAGCACACCGGTTTTGCACATTTATTTGAGCATCTGATGTTTGGGGGCTCAATTAACATACCTGATTACGACACTCCTGTACAAAATGCGGGTGGTGAAAACAATGCGTGGACTAATAACGACATAACAAACTATTATATCACTCTACCATATAATAACGCGGAAATAGGTTTCTGGTTGGAAAGCGACAGAATGTTGTCTCTCGACTTCAATGAAAAAAGCCTCGAGGTACAGAAAAACGTTGTGACAGAAGAATTCAAACAAAGAAACCTTAACCAGCCATACGGCGATGTGTCGCATATTCTGAGAGATATGGCATACAAAACTCATCCATACCGTTGGCCGACTATAGGAAAAGAAATAAGCCATATAGCGAATGCGACATTAGATGAAGTTAAAGACTTTTTCTACAGATTTTATGCTCCTAATAATGCTATTTTGGCTGTAAGTGGAAACATTTCGTTTGAAGAGACAATACGTCTCGCCGAGAAATGGTTTGGAGATATACCGGCAAGGAATATAATTCCAAGACATATTCCGCAAGAAGAACTTCAAACAGAGGAACGCCGCATGACTGTATTCCGTGACGTACCTGTCGATACACTCTACATGGCTTTTCATATATGCGGACGCAGGGATAAAAGTTATCACACGTTCGATATCATATCTGACATTTTGTGCAACGGACGTTCTTCACGTCTCATACAAAGATTGGTAATCGAGAAAAAAATATTCAGTTCCGTTGACGCATATATCTCAGGAAGTATGGACAGCGGGCTTTTTCACATTACAGGAAAACCTTACGAAGGAATAAGTCTGGAAGAAGCAGAAAAAGCCGTATGGACGGAATTGGAAAAATTAAAACAGTATCCGGTAGAAGATACAGAACTTGAGAAAGTGAAAAACAGATACGAAAGTGAACAGATTTTCAGCAACATAAACTATCTGAACGTAGCCACAAACTTAGCGTTCTTTGAACTGGTAAGCAAAGCGGAAGATATAAATGAAGAAGTAAACAAATATCGTTCCGTATCATCAGAACAGATAGCGGATGCCGCAAAAATATGCTTCGTACCAACAAACAGTAACATTCTATACTACAAAAAAATATCTGACGAAACAGAATGAAACAACATTACCGCACGCTTTTAGCATTGGGTATCCCGATTGTAATAGGACAGATAGGAGTTATAATACTTGGATTTGCCGACACACTAATGATTGGACATCACAGCACAACAGAACTGGCTGCGGCAAGTTTTGTAAATAACATGTTCAACTTAGCAATAATTTTCAGTACAGGCTTCTCATACGGACTCACCCCTATTGTAGGGAGTCTGTTTGGACGCGGCATGAGAAGCGATGTAGGGCGTGCCCTCAAGAACAGCCTTGCAGCCAACACACTGCTTGCCATATTAGTATGCGGTGTAATGACAGGTGTCTATGTTGCCATTCCAAACATGGGCCAGCCGGAAGAGCTCATCCCATACATACGTCCTTATTTTCTGATTCTATTAACCTCTATACCATTCGTATTGTGGTTCAACGGTTTCAAACAATTTGCAGACGGAATAACAGACACAAAAGTATCTATGTGGATTCTCCTTGGAGGAAACGTTCTTAACATCATAGGCAATTACATTCTGATATATGGAAAATTAGGATTACCTGAGATGGGGCTTTCCGGAGCGGGTATCTCAACCCTCTGTTCAAGAATTCTGATGGTTATAATCTTTGTAGCTCTATTTTTTATGACTGACAGATACAAAGAATTCAAAGAAGGGTTCAGACACGGGAAAGTGAACAAGGCAGAGTTTACCCACTTGAACAAATTAGGCTGGCCTATAGCAGGACAGATGGGAATGGAGACAGCTTCATTCAGCCTGAGTGCCATCATGATAGGCTGGTTGGGAAGCATGGAACTCGCATCGTACCAGATAATGATGGCTGTGTCACAGGTATGCTTTATGATGTATTACGGCATGGGAGCCGCGGTATCTGTAAGGATTAGCAATTTCCATGGTCAGGGAGACATGGAAAACGTACGCCGCACGGCAAACCACGGATTTCACATAATCCTGGTAATGCTGCTTATGACCGGCATTCCTATTTTCCTTCTGAGGAATCATATAGGAGGATGGTTTACTGACAGCGAAGAGGTGAGCCAAATGGTGGCAAGTGTAATTTACCCCTTCCTGTTATATCAGTTCGGTGATGCTTTGCAGATAAACTTCGCAAACTCGTTACGAGGAATTGCTGATGTCAAGCCAATGCTACTTTACGCGTTCATCGCCTATTTCGTTATTTCACTTCCTGCCGGATATATATTCGGTTTTGTACTTGACGGAGGGCTTACAGGGGTATGGATGGCATTCCCTTTCGGTCTGACCAGTGCAGGGGTTATGTATTGGCTTCGTTTCAGAAAAAAGACTCAACTTAATTAAAAGTTTAAGGATATGGAGGAGGCGGTTTTTATTTGTTAGTTTTTAGTTGTTGGTATTCTTAATTATTTATTTTTAATTTTTAATTACAATAATGTTTTCCACCAAGACAAAATTAGCATTCGGATATATCATCCTGATAGTTCTGCTTTTAGGAGCAATAGGCTATGTCTATAAGCAGATGAATCTTCTTACCCAGCCAACAGGATTAGAGGAAAGCATTTATAACCGTCGCCGTACAACACACAATATCATAAGCAGGCTATATGAAACAGAGGTTATAGGACAAGCCCTTAGGACAGGCAGCTCAGACGAGATATGGCTCTACACCAAAGCCATGAAAAAAGTACATCTGTCACTTGACACTCTTAGAAGCCAATTTACAGACACAATACAGCAGGCCCGTATAGACACTGTAAACATGCTCCTGCGCGACAAGGAGCGTAATATGCTTGCCGTACTGGAAGCAATGCGAACTACACCAACAGATATTATTTACCGGAAGCAGCTTGACAGTCTGTTGCACGAGCATGACTCCCTCATCACGAAAAGCCACGTACGCCGCCGCGTTGTGACACACCATAATACATACACCATACGCCACGAGCCGAAAAGTTTTTTCCGCCGTCTTGCCGATGTCTTTTCTCCCGGTAAAGCAGACTCTACTGAAGTCAGTAATGTTGTAGAAGAAGTTTTTACAGATACAATAGACCAAGTATTTAGCCCTATAGATACTTTATCTTCCATGCTATCCGGCATACAGGACAAAGTGTTCCAGACCCGTCAAGACGAACTGCGTACCCTAAGCTACAGAATAAACCGCCTGAAAATAGCCGGAAGTCACCTCAGTCAGCGTGTGAACCAGTTACTTGAAAGTATTGAACAAGACGAGCAGACCGCTTTGGCCGCACGCATGTATCACGAACAGTCCATACGCCGTGACGCCGCACTTGCCATGGCAGGCATATCCGTGGCAGCAATAATACTTGTACTTGTTTTCTTCACGATAATATGGCGAGACCTGACACGCAGCAACCATTACAGAAACGAACTGGAAAAGGCGCGCGACTATGCCGAAAATCTCCTTCGTGCCCGTGAAAAACTAATGCTCACCATCACACATGACATTAAAGCCCCGGCAGGATCAATCATAGGATATACGGACCTGTTGGAACGTCTTATTACAGATAAACGCCAGATGTTCTATCTTGACAACATGAAGAACTCCGCACAGCACCTTTTAGCCCTCGTAACATCACTCCTTGATTACCACAGGCTTGAGGCGGGAAAGATGGATCTGAATCCTGTAGCATTCCGTCCGTACAGACTGATGGAAGACATATACAACAGTTTCCTTCCTTTAGCGGAGAAAAAAAATATCAAACTTTCATATATTCCTGAACTGTCACAAGGCCTGACATTAGAAGGCGATCCGTTCCGCATACGTCAAATAGTGGAAAACCTGCTGTCGAACGCCCTGAAGTTTACTGCGAACGGCAGTATCACACTGAAAGTCTCATATTCCGGTGTACGTCTTAGTTTCAGCGTTGAAGATACCGGTTGCGGCATGAGCAAGGCCGAACAGGAAAAGATATTTACCGAGTTCACCCGTCTGCCAGGAGCACAGGGACAGGAAGGATTTGGGTTAGGACTTTCAATCACCCGAAAATTAGTAGAGCTTCAGAACGGTCAAATCACAGTGGAAAGCACACCAGGCAAAGGAAGCCTGTTCAATGTAATAATACCTCTGCCGTCATTCGTACACGAAAAGGCCGTTGAAGAAAAAGACATTGAAAACAATACAGTATCAGGAATACGCATTCTTATAATAGACGATGACAGCATCCAGCTAAACCTGACACGCGACATGCTCCTCAGTCTGACAGCAGGCAATAAAGATACAATACAAGACATCGTTTGCTGCCAACATCCTGAGGAAGTTTTTGCACGTTTAAAGGAAGAGAATTTCGATATTCTCCTTACAGACATTCAAATGCCGGCAATGGATGGTTTCCACTTGTTAGAAGCCGTCCGCGCCCTACCATACGGACAGGCAAAAAGCATACCTGCAGTAGCCATTACCGCACGTGCTATTCCCGATGATGAAGGTTTCCGTGCCAAAGGTTTCGCCGCTGTGTTGCGCAAGCCTTTCAGTAGGAAGGATATGCTCTGTGCCATAAATCTCGCTACAGGAAAAAAATACGAAGTGTCAGTATCCGACAATAATACAGACACTGAAGCCGTTCCCGTTCAAAGTTCTGCACCGGAAGAGACGACAACAGCTGGTTTCAACTTCGCTCCTCTCACAGAATTTTCTATGGACGATGAGGAAGCGGCACGCTGCATACTTAAAACATTTGCCGACGAAACACGCAAAAATATCCAAAAGATGGAAGATGCTATCAGTTGCGGAGATACTATGGAGATATGCTCCATAGCCCATAAGATGCTTCCTACATTTATAATGATAGAAGCCAATGACGCCATCCCTGCCCTACGCTGGTTAGATACACACAAGGGGAAAGACACAGACCCTTCCAAAGCAGAATCACAAGCACGTATCGTGATACACATAGCCGGCAAAGCCGTAAAAGCATTGAGTAACTGAGAGCTCATCTCCTAAAGCCCTATCCACTGTTCAGGATTCAGCTTTACTGTCTCTTTACGGAGCTGGAAGTGCAATACCGTATTCCCGTCTGTATCCGTATTTATCTGTCCTATGACGTCGCGTGTCTTCAACTGACTTCCTTTTTTCACAATCACAGACTCCAAATTACAATAAACAGAGATATAACTTCCATGTCTGACAAGTACATTCGCTAATCCGTTGTATTGGAACACAGCAGTCACTTCACCGTCAAAAATAGTCCGTGCCATCGCTCCCTGTTTAGTTTTTATGTCAATACCTTTATTGTCAAGACGGACATTTCTCAAGCCTTCTACCTGATACTGCCCATAGCGTCCCACTACAACGTACGGTCCAGTAACAGGCACAGGAAGTTTACCCTTGTTTCTCTCAAAAGTACCTGACAGCTTACGATCGGAATCGTCGATACGATACACATCCATTTTCTCTGTGGTAGCCTTACCTGTACTTTCAGTGGGATTTTTCTTTGCTGCATTTTCCCTACGACGACGTTCCTCTTCCGCTTTCTTGCGTGCGGTTTCAACCTCAATGGCTATCAGTCTGTCTATCTCCGAATTTAACCTGTTTGCAGCCTTACGCTGCTGTTCAAGTTCTTTCTTTATCTGGATTTGCTTGTTTTGTATAGACTTCAGGATTTTCTTCCTTTCAGCCTCCTGCGCCTCTAATTTTTTCTTTTCCTCTTCCTGATGCCTCAGCAGCTCCACTTTCGCACTATATGTTTCTTCTGTCGTTTTCTTCTTTTCCTTTATCTCCGCCTGTTTGGTCTTAATCTCCTCCCCTTTCAAACGCTGGAAATCCGCATACTGTCGTACATAGCGTAAACGTCTGTACATTTGTCCAAGATTATCGGCAGCGAAAATAAACATAAGTTTTTCTTGAATGGAACTATTGCGATGAAGATATTTCAATGACTCCTCATAGCGTTTCTGTTTCTGCAAAAGTTCCTCGTCAAGAATCTTCAGTTCAGCCTCCAGACGATCTATCTCCTGCTGAATACTTTTTATGTCTTTCTGTACGGCAGAAAGGTACTTTCTTCTTTCGGAAATCTGTCCCGATATCAACGAAAGATTGTCAAGCTGACTCTTTACATCTTTTCCTGTTGATTGTAGAAGTGTTTCAGACTCACTGATACGTTTATGCAGTTCATTACGTTCTTTTTCCAATTGCCTGATTTTAGGTGTGGACTGCGAATATACTGCCTGAAAAGACAATATAAACAGAAACGATACTATGTAGGTAAAGAATTTTTGGAGCATGTTTTTTGGAGAAGTTTAAGAAGTTAGAGAAATTATTTGGGTTAAGACAGTTATTTCCGTAACTGTACCAACATTTTCAGCAACTCCGTAAATGATATTTTCTTATACTTGGAAGAAAGTTCTGTATTTGTTTCCCAGTTCGAGTCCGTACCTATACGTGAGAGTTTCATGTCAAGCGAATACTTTTTATCCGTTCCGGCAGTATATATATTTATTCGCTGGGGAAATACATCGCTGTTTAACATTGTAAAGTCTGTATATATGCAATGAAGCGAGTATGGCATACCCTTAAGTGACATGACGGTTTCCTCCAAGCGACCATCTGTAGCTGACGTAAAAAAGTTATAGTCAATCCTTTTTGACGACTTAACCTGAAGTCTCGCCCTGCCATCCGCAGGAGTCAAAGTAAATTTCTCCGCATCGGATAATGACAATACTCTTTTTCCGGGCAAAAATATTTCATTCATAATAAGCGACTGTATTATATTGAAATCAACATCAGTATTCAAAAGACCGCTTATCTCGGAGAACCCGGCTTCCACATAACGTTTGTTCATCCTGTCCACCACAAGAACACGGTTTGGAGTTATGTCGATACGCGCCACTTCAATACCAAGAAACGGAGCCACGCTTATACGTATAATCTCCCCTCTCCGTATTCTAAGGGTAGCATTGACACTCACTGGCGATGGCGTTCCGGTATTCAGCTCAATACGCGCACGCGCTGTCAGATTTTCACGTGCCGGAGTCCATTCTATAACTTTCTCCATATATTCCACACCAGTAAGTCCTCCTATCATGGTATTACGGAGAGATTTTCTCGAAGTAGAACATGATGTCACCAACATCAGAGATAAAAATATGTATATAAAATGTTTCATAATGCAAAACCTACTCCACATACTTCCTCAATTTTATCTTCCGTTTCAGTCTTTTCAATTCTTCTTCCTTACGAGGAGTACTACCATCCTCCGGAGTATCACCCATGGCATCCGCCTTTTTCCAGTATTCCAAGGCTTTATCCGCATTGCCTAATTTAAACCAAATGTCACCGCAATGTTCTACTATCACCTGGCTTGTGTCACCGCCATT
Organism: uncultured Phocaeicola sp.; assembly: GCA_944320605.1. Lineage (GTDB taxonomy): Bacteria > Bacteroidota > Bacteroidia > Bacteroidales > Bacteroidaceae > Phocaeicola. Next base: position 60,836 of record CALUIE010000002.1, read on the forward strand.
CGCCATTGCCTGTTCTATATAGATTTTGGCTTCTGTATATCTTCCCTTCTCAAACAAAATCCATGCGTACGTGTCAAGATATGTAGGGTTTTCCGGTTCTGCCTTGACAGTCAGGAAACTCATTTCTTCAGCCTTGTCAAGGTTAGTGCGTTCCACCGACAAATAATAAGCGTAATTGTTAAGCGTATTGATATTTTTCGGATTGTAAACAAGCGACGAATCGTATGCGGCATACGCCTCGGCTTTCATCTCTCTTGTATGGTATAAATCACCAAGTATGGAATAAAAATCAGACGCTATGTTTTTGTCACTTTTCTCATTTATCTGCTGAACACCCTTGTTGAAAATTTCCAAAGCCTTGTCCGTATCATCTTTTTGGTAATGAGCCAATCCCAAATAATAATAGAACTCCATCGCGTCCGGGTTATAGATTATGGCAGGTGTGGCAACCCTTATCACCTCGTCAAGATTATTATCATTTATGGCATAGCTCAAAAGTTGCAGTCTGGCAGGTTTATTCTCAGGATCAAGTTCCAAGACCTTGTTCAATACAGGAACAGATTCTTTATCCATCTTCTTGCTGATAAGATACTGTGCATACAACATCGGCACATCGGCATTAGGTTGTGGTCGTGACATTATAGTGTCAAACAAACGGATAATGTGTGTACTGTCCTTATCTGTCTGCTCCGATTTAAGTATCAACTGACGCATAAAGTCAAGTTTCAGTTTGGTATCAACATTCTCATTTACCAAAATGGAGTCAAGCTGCATAGCGTACAAACTGTCCTGACCGGTTTTCTGGTAATAAGAAGCCAGCGATACCATAGCCGGTGCATAATCAGGCTCTTCACGAAGAATTTCCTGATATACCTTCAATGCTTCATCATTACGTCCGTTACTTAGATATACATCACCAAGTACAGTACGGTAACGCATATCATACGGATACTCTTCTACCAACGCCTGTATTTCTCCGTATGCCTTTTCCATATTGTCCAACTGCAGATAGGCACGGAATTTCTCCATACTCAGTTGCTCCGATTTCCCGTCAAGTTCTTCTATACGGTCAAGTGTGGTTATCAGTCTGTCATAACTTTTTGTTCTGCCATACAGGTCAGCCAAAGACAACAGAGGCTCAAGGCGCGACGGAAAGATCTGTGCCATGTCCTCATATACAGATATAGCTTTAAGCCAGTTTTGCTTTGACTGGTAATATGAAGCCAATGTCTGCTTATACCAGAAATTGGTATCATCCGCACGTGATGCCTGCATTAATGCCTCCTCACCTTTAGATTCCTGACCTAAGAACATATAAAATTGTGATATTTCATACAATGCCGCTGCCGACTGCGGATAGATATCCAGGCAATGAGTATATAACTGGAAAGCTGCATCATATTCCCCTTTTTGCTTCATACGTACAGCTTCAAGGAAATAGTAATCGAACTTACGTCGCTGCTCGTATGTCAAAGGATCTTTCATCTCGGAAGATACTTTATCCATACGCCGCTTTCCCGAGTTCAAAGTTCCACACGACGAAAGCAACGGCAATATAATAATTAATAAATAAATGTATTTCATTGTGAGTTTAACTTCATTGACCATTGGTTGTAAGTCTGTAAGTTTAATAATTTGCAAGTCCTTAGTCAGATTTGCCTACTTTCCGGTTGATAATCATTTCTTTCCACTGTGTCCGAATCCTCCTGCCCCACGCTCGGTATCATCAAGAGTATCGGTTTCTTCCCATTCCGCCTGTTCATGTCTGGCAATGACCATTTGCGCCACACGTTCTCCGTCTTCTATAATAAAAGGTTCATTTGACAGGTTTATCAGGATTATACATATTTCGCCTCTATAATCCGCGTCTATCGTTCCGGGACTGTTCAATACTGTTATACCTTTCTTTATTGCTAAACCGCTACGTGGACGTACCTGTGCCTCGTATCCTGCCGGCAATGCCATGTACAACCCTGTGGGGACAAGACAACGCTGAAGAGGATGAAGTGTTATCGGACTATCTATATTAGCCCTGAGATCAAGACCTGCAGAAAGAGGTGTCGCATACTGCGGTAACGGATGTTTTGATTTATTAATTATTCTGATTTTCATACGGATAAAAATTTTTACGTTGCAAAGTAAATGGATTTATTTCTCAAAATCAAACGGCAGGCAGGCTGTTTCCGTTAATTTTTCTATACAAATCAAGAGCATATACATCTGTCATTCCGGAAATATAGTCAAGTACGGCTATTATTCTTCCGTAAAGCGTAGGTGCCGATATATCATATTGGGCAGATACTCTATTGATTAACAACTTCGAATAAGCCTTTTCCGGATACCGTACAGCCTCAATCATCAAATCGGTAAGTGTAGATATAACCTGATAACCAGCAAGCTCTATGTCCACAACATCTTTCGAACAATATATACGCTTGAATGCCGTATCGGAACAAATTTCATACGCTTTTCTTACATTATCATCAAGATGGCTTATCAAAGGACCGCTAAAAGTTCCCGCCAATATACTTTCTTCATTCTCAACAAACACGCGTGTACATTCCTTTACCAATATCCCGATAGCCGTACTACGGAGATATGCTATCTGTTCATTGGTATCTGTTACCATCGAACATATCATATCCGTACGTTCAAGCCTTTCCTTGCTCAAAAATCCCCGATACAATTGCTTGGTTTCTTCAGATGTAAGAATTTTAAGTTTATGTGCATCCTCTATATCCATCATCTGATAACAAATGTCATCGGCAGCCTCAACCAAATAGACCAAAGGATAACGGGCATACCTGACTGGGGACCCATCTTTGCTGAGTTTTATGATTCCCAATTCGTCGGCTATTTTTTTGAAATATTCTTCTTCGGTAATGAAAAAACCGAACTTTTGCTTTTCCCCGGCAAGCACAGAGGAATATGGATATTTTACTATAGACGCAAGAGTGGAATATGTCATTACAAATCCTCCTTGACGACGTCCCTTGAATTGATGTGTAAGCAAACGGAAAGCATTGGCATTACCTTCAAAGTGTATAATATCGTTCCATTCCTCCGGTGTGAGCAAATCCTTCAATATCTGCCCTTTTCCTTCGGAAAAATATGTTCCTATAGCTTTCTCGCCGGAATGACCGAAAGGAGGATTGCCGAGATCATGAGCAAGACATGCAGCCGAGACTATAGCACCTATTTCACTTAAATGAGTATCAGCAAGTTCCGGGTGTTTTCGAAGCAGTCTTTGTGACACTTCATTACCTAATGAACGTCCTACACACGACACCTCAAGACTATGAGTAAGACGATTATGCACAAAGATACTTCCCGGCAAGGGAAATACCTGTGTTTTATTCTGCAGACGGCGGAAAGGAGCCGAAAAAACTAACCTGTCATAATCCCGTTGAAACTCAGTCCTGTCATCTTTACGCATTTCGTGAAGATGTTCCAAGCCGAACCGTTTATTTGATATAAGTTGTCGCCAGTTCATGTATATTTGTATTTAATAATGCAAATATATAGTTTTGTTTCCCAATATTCAACTTTTGGATAATCAATAAGACTTATAATAAAAAAGGCGAAGATCATAATCTTCGCCCTATATAATACATATAGAATCAGCTTACCACCAAATTTGCGCCTGATGTCAATTTCAATGCTTCCGGATGTTCCTTTATGTAAGACTCGATATGACGTACACGCTTTTCTTCAAGAATTTCATCAACAGCAATAAGTATTCCGGTTTCCTCCACATCGCCAAAACCATAATTTATAGCTGTACCGAACATGCGCATGGTAGGCGAAAGACTCATATAAGCATTAACCAAAGGAGGAATATTATATCCTAATTTACGAACTTCGGTGTTAAGTATCTTATAGTCTTCCTTAAACGTATCGAAACAAAACAGTTTTTTCAGGACTTCCACATCTGTCTCTATCTTAAGAGGTTGAACCGGTGTTATAAGTTCTTCTGGATCATTGAAATGCTTGTTAAGAAAATAGAGTATCATGTCACGTCCATATCTGTTATAGCTTGGATACATAGTCATTTTACCAAAAAAATATTTCATCTTAGGATTGATGACTGTCAGTGCCCCGAGACCATCCCATAAGTTGTCAAGCGCAAACAATCCCTTCGAACCTGCACGGCTTGATTGATATTCCAAAGTAACAAAAGATCGTCCAAGTTCCACTGTATAAGGCAAATATTCTTTAAGGAACTTCTCAGAGAAATTAAACATGTGGGCTGTAGCCAACACGGGTTTGCCATGTTCGTCAAACTCCACTTCATCACCAAACAGATAACGGTATCCTCCCAATATTTCTTCGGCATCCGGATTCCAAACAACCAATTGTTTATAAGGATTCTCCATCAAATCATATTCATCAAGGTCAAGCGACTTACCTGTACCTCCACCAGCCTCACGAAAAGCAATCTCGCGAAGACGACCTATCTCTTTCAGGACGTTGGGAGAATCTTTCCACGTAACAATATATATCTCATTGTTACTTTTATTGGTAAATCTCAAACGTTTTTCTTCTGTCAATTCCGATTTTAGGATTTCCTTGTCAATCGGAGCAATAATATCTTCCATATATCTTCTTGTTTATTTTCTTCTATCTATATCTTGTAAACGAGATCACGGACAAACGCAGCCCATGCAGAATGCGAACGAGACTTGTCAAAAGTCTGCCACGGTATAGGTTTTCCAATAGTTATTTTGAATGTCTTATGCCTGTTTTTATACATTTCATCAGCCAGATACAACATGGCTATATTAAACTTTATACCAAGGAACTTACAAAGATTAGCCAAATTATAAAAGAAATCGGAATTCCGACCTTCAAAATGAACAGGCACCACATCTCTTTGAGTTTCTATACTCTTGGTTATAAAAGTTTTCTTCCATTCCAAATCTTTTATAACACCATTACGGCGTCTGGAACATAAACCGGCAGGAAACATTATTATATGTTGATCGGAACGGAATCCGGCTTCCACCATGCGCGGGAAGTCCCTTGACTGCGAGCCTGTTTTGTTGATTGGGATACAAAGTGGAGCCAAGCCGTGCAGATTCATTAAAAGATCGTTTACAAGGTATTTGATTTTTCCGTCATAATGCTTGCCAAGCACATAACCAAGAGCTATACCGTCCTGTCCCCCCAATGGATGATTTGAAACGAATGTACACAACCTGTCATCAGGCAGATTTTCAAGTCCTTCAACCTCTAATTTAATATCAAGATAGTCCATACAAGCCTCTAAGAAATCGACTCCTGTCTTATCCGACACACTCGAAAGGAAAGCGTTTATCTCATCCTGATGAACTATGCGTTTAAGATAAGAAACGACAAAACGAGGCACACGGCGAGCCTTGCTACCCGCTTTTTCCTTTAATATCTTATCAATATCTATCAGAAAAACCGAACTGTCTGACATATTTATTCTCGTTTAATTTAAAGTTATACACCGCAAAAATAGTGTATCTTTTGCAAAAAGTTACATTTTCAACAAAAAATTATACAATAATACGCTAAAAAAGATGTAATGATGTTTTTTCTGGAAGAGATTTTACATCTGCTTTAAATATTCTTTCATTTAATTACGAGGAGTAGTATTATTGCAAAAGTAAGTTCATAAACAGGTGCCGACTATTGTAGGCAGAGCGTCCCACTATAGTCAGCAATGCGTCCCACTATAGTCAGCAGCATTGCCGACTATGGTCAGCACCAAAAACAGACACCGGTTTCCGCTGCCTAAACACACTAAATTTCAATAACACATATAACCAATACCAAAAGTAAATGTCCAAAATCATACTTTCAGACCATACCTGTTGATAACTTTTAAAAAGATTTTCAGTTTTCCGTTGCTAAACTTTGTAAGGAAATTTATAATTTTACGCCTAAATTGGATAATAAGGTATATAGCACGAAAAAACGACATATATGGACGATGTAAAACAAACATATCACATACCGGTCCTGCTGGAAGAAAGCATAGACGGACTGAACCTGAAAAAAGGCGGCATTTATGTTGACGTAACTTTTGGAGGAGGAGGTCATTCCAAAGAAATTTTGCGCAGGATGGATAAAAGTTGCAGGCTCTACAGTTTCGACCAGGACGAGGATGCCGAAAGAAACATTGTCCGTGATGACAGATTTACTTTTGTCAGAAGTAATTTCAGATATCTGAAGAATTTTCTGCGGTATTATGGAGTGAACGAAGTGGACGGAATATTGGCCGATCTTGGGGTCTCATCACATCATTTCGATGATTCAGAAAGAGGGTTCTCATTCAGATTCGACGGAAAACTGGACATGCGAATGAACAAAAGAGCCGGTACAACCGCAGCCGACATCGTGAACAGCTATGACGAAGAGAAATTAGCAGACATTTTCTATCTGTACGGAGAATTAAAAAACAGCAGAAAACTTGCATCGGTGATAGTAAAAAGAAGAAGTGTAAAACCATTTGACACTATCGGCGATTTTCTTGAGACTGTGAAACCACTATACGGCAAAGAAAGAGAGAAGAAGGAAATGGCGAAAGTATTTCAGGCTCTAAGGATAGAAGTCAATCAGGAAATGGAAGCACTGAAAGAAATGCTGTATTCTGCCACAGAAATGCTTAAACCGGGAGGAAGACTGTCTGTCATAACCTACCATTCATTGGAAGACAGAATGGTAAAAAACATTATGAAGACCGGAAATGTAGAAGGGAAAATGGAACAGGATTTTTTCGGGAACATAAATACTCCATATAAAACAATAAACAACAAGGTTATTGTTCCTGATAACAATGAAATAGAAACGAACCCGCGTTCAAGAAGCGCGAAACTAAGAATAGCAGAGAAGAAATAAGTTATGGACAACAAAGGCGACACAAAAAACGAACATAAAAGTACCAATATCACCTGGGGAAGTATCCTCGGAGGAGATATTCTGGCACACGATTTCTTCAAAAGACAGGTAAACCTGCTATGCCTGATTGTGGTGCTTACAATTGTATATATAGACAACAGGTATTCCAGTCAGAGGGAAATGATAGAAATAGACAAACTCAAAAAAGAGTTGACAGACATCAAATACGATGCACTCACCATTTCATCAGAACTCACAGAAAGAAGCAGACAGTCGAAAATAGAGACCTACATTTCTGAGAAGAGTACTCCTTTGGCTACTTCAACAAAACCACCATACTTGATCAAGGAGGATTATTGATGATACCGGGACATAAGAACTTAACTCTAAGATACACGTTTTTCGTACTGATTATGGCTCTGCTGGCCATATTCGTAATAGTAAAGGCAGGCATCATAATGTTTGCCGAAAGGCAGTATTGGAAAGATGTTGCCGACAGATTTGTAAGGGAAAATGTAATTGTATTTCCGACCAGAGGAAACATTATATCGTCCGATGGCAAGCTCATGGCAAGCAGTTTGCCAGAATTCAGGATATACATGGATTTCAAGGCAGGAGGTGTAAAGAAAGATACAATGTTAATGAATCACCTTCAGGAAATATGCGAAGGATTACACAAGATATTTCCTGACCAAAGCGCGGCTGAATTCAGAAGGACTATTTTGAAAGGAAGAAAAGCAGGAAGTAGGAATTACCTGTTATATCCAAAAAGAATTTCCTACATTGAATATAAAGAAGTGAAGAAACTTCCAGTCTTTTCGCTTAGCAGATATAGAAGCGGACTCCACGAACTGGCTTACAACCAGAGAAAGAAACCGTTCGGCTCACTTGCAATGCGTACCTTAGGCGACTTGTATCCAGACACTGCTTTAGGAGCGAAAAACGGTCTTGAACTGACATACGACAAGTATCTTAGGGGAGAAATAGGTATAACACACAGGCAGAAAGTAAGAAATCAATACCTCAACATTATAGATAAAGCCCCTGTTGACGGATGTGACCTAATAACTACTATAGATGTTGACATGCAGGATATTGCCGAAAAAGCTTTAGTAGATCAGTTGACAAACCTTGAAGCTGAAGCCGGAGTGGCGATAGTTATGGAAGTCAAAACCGGGGAAGTCAAGGCAAATGTCAATATGACAAGAGCAGGAGACGGTAAATACTACGAAATGAGAAACCTTGCGGTAAGCAATCTCATGGAACCAGGTTCCACATTCAAAACCGCCTCTATCATGGTAGCCATGGAAGACGGATACATAACCCCGGACTATGAAGTCGATACAGAAAAAGGTATTGTGAACATGCATGGCAGCAGAATGAGAGACTGGAACTGGTATAAAGGCGGATATGGAGTAATAGACGTCACTAAAATCCTTGAAGTATCTTCCAACATAGGTGTTTCAAAAATTATTGACCAGTACTATGGTGACAATCCGCAGAAATTCATAGACGGACTTAAAAGAATGAGTATTGACACTCCGTTGGATTTAGGTTTTGCTGGTGAAGCAAGTCCCAAAATATTAGGGCCTAAAGAAAGATATTTCGCCAAAACCACCTTACCATGGATGAGTATAGGATACGAAACACAGATTCCTCCTATATATATACTCAACTTTTATAATGCGATAGCAAACGACGGTAAAATGGTAAAGCCCAAATTTGTTAAAGCCATCACAAAAGACGGAGACATTATAAAAGATTTCCCTACTGAAACAATTAATGAACAGATTTGTTCCGAGAAGACATTGGAACAGATAAGAGGAATACTAAAAAGTGTCGTGGCAAACGGTTTGGCAAAACCTGCAGGGAGTAAGTTGTTCAGTGTATCGGGGAAAACAGGTACAGCACAGATATCACAAGGAAAAGCCGGATATAAAAGCGGAGGAACTAAACACCTTGTAAGTTTCTGCGGATATTTTCCCTCGGAAAATCCTATGTACAGCTGTTATGTAGCCATACAGGCACCAAAGGCAAGTCCATCCGGAGGTATACAGGCTGGTAGTGTTTTCAGCAAGATAGCAGAACGTGTATATGCCAAGCATCTGTTTTTCGATCTGGCACAAGCCAAGGATTCTACTTCCGTTATGATTCCTGATACAAAAAACGGTTTGAAAAGTGAAATTGCATACATACTGGATGAACTTGATATTGACTGTAATGAGCCGGGAAGTGAAGTAGTATGGTGTAAAACCGCAAACGGCAGTAACAGCGTCCAATTAAGTGAACTAAACACAAATGAGAAATCTGTCCCGAATGTAAGAGGGATGGGAGCAAAAGATGCTGTATTCCTTTTAGAAGAAAGAGGATTAAGAGTCAGACTGAGCGGCGTAGGAAAAGTTGTCTCACAAAATATTCCACCGGGAAGTACAGTCAGAAAAGGACAAACAATAACATTAACCCTCAGACAGTAAGGTTATAACAAGATAAGAATTAACAAACTAAAAGTTCAAAACTTATGTTACTGAAAGAACTATTGCAAACAGCCGGAAAATATGAAATCTACGGCTCTGATGAAATTGAAATAAACGGCATAGAAATAGACTCAAGAAAAATAAAAGACGGAAATGCTTTTATTGCAATAAAAGGGACACAAACTGACGGGCACGACTATATATCTAAAGCCATTGAATTGGGAGCGAAAGCTATCGTATGCGAAAAGCTTCCTGAATCAATTGCTGAAGGCGTATCATACGCTATATTCAACGACACGGAAGATGCCGTAGGCAAAATAGCAACAACATTTTATGGAAATCCTACGGAAAAGTTGGATTTGGTCGGTGTGACCGGTACAAACGGCAAGACCACAATCGCCACATTATTATATAATATGTTCAGAGCTTTCGGATATAAAGTCGGACTTATATCAACCGTGTGCAACTATATAGATGGAGAGGCTATACCAACAGAACATACCACTCCTGATCCTATTACCCTGAACCAGTTATTGGGAAGAATGGCTGACGAAGGATGTAAATATGCTTTCATGGAGGTCAGTTCCCATTCTGTAGCCCAAAAACGTATCGGAGGCCTTAAATTCGCAGGAGGTATATTCACAAACCTCACAAGAGACCATTTAGACTATCATAAGACTGTAGAAAACTATCTGAAAGCAAAAAAAGCATTCTTCGACGGATTACCAAAGACTGCATTTGCCCTTACAAACGCAGACGACAAAAACGGTATGGTTATGGTCCAGAACACAAAAGCCAAAGTTGCTACATATTCCTTACGTACTATGGCAGATTTTAAAGGTAAAGTTCTGGAAGACGGTTTTGAAGGAATGTTGCTGGATATAAACAACACAGAAGTCAACGTACAGTTCATAGGTCGATTCAACGCTTATAACCTATTAGCTGTTTACGGGGCAGCAAACCTTATAGGTAAGAAACCTGAAGACATCCTTTTGCAACTAAGTACACTCAAGCCGGTAAGCGGACGTTTCGATTCTTTACGCTCTCCGGAAGGATATACCGCAATAGTGGATTACGCACATACCCCTGACGCCCTTACAAACGTATTGGATGCAATACATGATGTATTGAAAGGAAAAGGAAAAGTTATAACAGTAGTAGGTGCCGGTGGTAACAGAGACAAAGGTAAAAGACCTATCATGGCTAAAGAATCTGTAAGACAGAGTGACAAAGTGATAATAACATCTGACAATCCACGCTTTGAGGAACCGCAGGACATCATAAACGACATGCTTGCCGGATTAAACAAAGATGAGATGAAAAAGGTCGTTGCCATTACAGACCGTAAAGAAGCAATACGTACGGCTTGTATGATGGCTTCGCAAGGCGACGTCATACTGATAGCCGGTAAAGGACACGAAAATTATCAGGACATTAAAGGTGTAAAATATCATTTTGACGATAAAGAAATAGTAAGAGAGATTTTCGCGAATTAACCAATATAACGAGTAAACTTAAAAAACTAAAGAACTGAATGTTATACTATCTGTTTAAATATTTGGAGCAATTTGACTTCCCGGGCGCAAGAATGTTCGGTTACGTCTCGTTCAGAGCTTTAATGGCTGTCATATTGTCGCTTCTGATTTCTGCAATATTCGGTGAGTTCTTCATAAACAAGTTGAAGAAAAAACAAATAACAGAAGTCCAAAGAGACGCTTCCATTGACCCTTTCAACGTAAATAAAAAAGGAGTTCCTACAATGGGAGGTATAATCATCATAGTGGCAATACTGATACCATGTCTGCTTTTGGGGAAGTTGCATAACATATACATGATACTTATGCTGATTACTACCGTATGGCTCGGCACATTAGGATTTCTTGACGATTACATAAAAGTATTCAAGAAAGACAAAGAAGGACTTCACGGAAAATTCAAGATAATAGGTCAGGTAGGTCTGGGATTCATTGTAGGACTTACCCTTTATCTTAGTCCGGACGTCGTTATCAGAGAAAATGTAGAAATACAAAGAAACGGCGAAGTAGTGGACGTGATACACAAAGCCCAAGATGAGAAATCGACCAAAACAACAATACCTTTCTTCAAAAACAATAATCTTGATTATGCCGATTTGGTAGGATTCATGGGTAAACATGCACAGGCGGCAGGATGGGTAGTGTTCGTTATAATTACCATTTTCGTGGTTACGGCTGTTTCAAATGGTGCGAACCTCAACGATGGAATGGACGGAATGACAGCAGGCAACTCCGCAATAATAGGTGTCACATTGGGTATATTGGCATACGTATCCAGTCACATTGAGTACGCATCATACCTAAATATAATGTATATACCAGGCAGTGAAGAACTCGTTATTTATATCTGTGCATTTATCGGTGCATTGATAGGATTCTTATGGTATAACGCTTTTCCGGCACAGGTATTTATGGGAGATACAGGCAGTCTGACAATAGGTGGAATCATAGCCGTATTTGCCATAATCATACATAAGGAATTACTGATTCCTATATTGTGTGGAGTATTCCTTGTAGAAAACCTGTCTGTAATACTTCAAGTAAAATATTTCCAGAGGGGCAAGAAAAAGGGTATCAAACAAAGAGTTTTCAAGCGTACACCTATACATGACCATTTCAGGACTACAATGGCGCAGCTTGACCCCAACTGTACATATATATTCACAGGACCAAGTAATGTCTTCCACGAATCTAAAATAACTGTCAGATTCTGGATTGTTACCATTGTTCTTGCAGCGATTACTATTATAACTTTAAAGATAAGATAAATATTCACCATGGCAAAAAGAATTGTCATTTTAGGAGCCGGAGAAAGTGGAGCGGGAGCTGCCGTTCTGGCAAAGAAAGAAGGATTTGACACGTTTGTTTCAGACATGTCACTCATTAAGGATAAGTATAAATACATGCTTGACAGTAAAGGTATAGCCTGGGAGGAAGGTAAACACACTGAAGAACTCATTCTGAATGCGGATGAGGTAATAAAAAGTCCGGGGATACCTAACGACGCACCAATGATTCTAAAGATAAAGGAAAAAAACATTCCTATCATATCTGAAATAGAATTTGCCGGAAGATATACAAAAGCAAAGATGATATGTATTACAGGAAGTAATGGAAAAACCACCACAACATCGCTTATATATCATATTTTCAAGAAAGCAGGACTGAATGTAGGACTTGCCGGAAATATTGGCCAAAGTCTGGCATATCAGGTTGCGGAATGCAATTACGACTATTATGTGATAGAGTTAAGCAGTTTCCAGCTTGACAACATGTACGATTTTCATGCGAACATTGCCGTACTGATGAACATAACTCCTGACCATCTGGACAGATACGAATATAAGATGCAAAACTATGTTGACGCAAAATTCAGAATCATTCAGAACCAGACGGAAAATGACGCGTTCATTTTCTGGAACGATGATCCTGTAATACAGCGCGAACTGCATAAATATGGAATACACGGTCACTATTATCCTTTTGCAGAAACAAAAGAAGAAGGAACCGTAGCATACGTCAAAGAAAAAAGGATATGTTTTACAGAACCAATAGCCTTCAACATGGAACAAGAAGAACTTGCACTTACAGGCAAACATAACCTCTTCAACTCCATGGCCGCAGGGCTTTCCGCCAATATAGCCGGAATAAAAAAAGAATGTATCCGCGAAGCATTGAGTGACTTTAAAGGCGTTGAACATAGGCTGGAAAAAGTAGCCAGAATAAAAGGTGTAGAATATATAAACGACTCAAAGGCAACAAACGTAAATTCATGCTGGTACGCACTGCAAAGCATGACGACAAAGACAGTACTGATTCTTGGCGGAAAAGACAAAGGAAACGATTACAGTGAAATAGCAGATTTGGTAAAAGAAAAATGCAGTGGTCTTATATTCATGGGACTGCATAATGAAAAGCTGCATGACTTTTTCGATGGTTTCGGTCTTCCAATCGCAGATGTCAAAAGTATGAAGGATGCAGTTGACGAAGCATATAAAATGGCTAAAGACGGCGAGACGGTACTCCTAAGCCCATGTTGTGCAAGTTTTGATCTGTTTAAGAGTTACGAAGACAGAGGAGAACAGTTCAAGGAATGTGTAAAAAAACTATAATATGCTATAAAGATGGATTTGCTAAAAAAATTATTTAAAGGCGACAGGATAGTATGGATTATCTTCATGCTATTTTGCCTTATATCAATTATTGAGGTTTTCAGCGCATCCAGTACACTTACATTTAAGTCCGGTGATCATTGGAGACCTATAACTTCACATATTACATTGATAATGGCAGGTACCATCATAGTATTTTTTACGCACTTAATGCCATGCCGGTGGTTTAAAAAGTTCAACATGCTTCTTCCAATTTCATGGGGACTGCTTTTGGCGGTGCTCATAATTGGTGCCATGACTAACGGGGCAAAAAGATGGATTGACTTGGGAGTATTCCAGTTTCAACCGTCAGAGGTAGCAAAAATGGCACTGATAATATCTGTAGCAACAACATTAGCAAAATTCCAGCAGGAAGACGGTGCAGACAAGAAAGCATTCAAATACATCCTTATATCAACTGGAATAACTGTAATGCTTATTGTTTCAGAAAATTTATCAACAGCTGCCCTACTATGCGCTACTGTATTCGTGATGATGTTCATAGGAAGAGTGCCGATGAAACAATTGGGGAAACTGGCAGGAGCAACCATCCTATTCATTGTAATAGCAGTCAGTGCCATAAAGTTTATTCCTGACAAAGCATGGGATGCAGTGGGACTTCACCGTTTTACTACATGGAAAAGCCGACTGGATAATCATTTCAATCAGTCCCAGGTACCGGCCGCAAAATTTGATATAGACAATGATGCTCAAGTAGCTCATGCAAATATTGCAATAGCAACAAGCAATATCATAGGAAAAGGTCCGGGCAACAGTGTGCAACGCGATTTTCTGTCACAAGCCTTCTCCGACTTCATATATGCCATTATCATAGAAGAACTTGGACTGATTGGAGGTGCTTTTGTAGCACTTCTGTATATCGTACTACTCTTAAGGATAGGCAAAATAGCACGAGGGTGTGATGAACCTTATTACGCCTTACTCGTTATAGGTATAGGTATATTATTATCCATACAGGCCATGTTCAATATGCTTGTAGCTGTAGGAATATTACCTGTAACAGGACAACCACTACCACTTATCAGTAAAGGAGGAACATCTATACTTATTAATTCGGTATATATAGGAATAATACTAAGTATAAGCCGACACGTATATGACCTTCAAGCTAAAGAAGAAGAGGAAAAAGCTGCAGAAGAAGCCAGAATGCATGACGCGGCAGTATCAATACTGAAGAATGCAGCATTGGAGTTGGCAGAGAAAGATTCAAAAAACAAAAATGAAGATTACGACTAAAAAGTTGTAATATAACGAAGTAAATACATTAATTTCTTATTATTCTGTTTTTATTTGAAGTTTATTAATAACTTTGCGAAAAATAGTTTGAAAAAGAAAATATAAAATATATGGCGACAAAAGCCTGACAAAATATAAGACAATGAACGATAATCTACGTATTATAATAAGCGGAGGTGGAACCGGAGGACATATTTTTCCGGCAATATCCATAGCAAACGCCATAAAAGAGCTCAGACCTGACACTGAAATACTGTTTGTTGGTGCAGAAGGAAGAATGGAAATGCAAAGAGTTCCGGCTGCGGGATATAAAATAATAGGTCTGCCTGTAGCCGGTTTTGACAGAAAAAACCTCTTTAAAAATTTTGCAGTTATAGTAAAGCTTATAAAAAGCCAGATGATAGCACGTAAGATTATCAATGACTTTAAGCCACATGCCGCAGTAGGAGTAGGCGGATATGCAAGTGGTCCGACACTGAAAATGGCAGGAGCAATGGGAATACCGACCCTCATTCAGGAACAGAACTCATACGCCGGAGTTACAAACAAATTACTTGCAGGGAAAGCATCAAAAATATGTGTCGCTTATCCGGGAATGGAAAAATTCTTTGATAAAAATAAAATAATAATGACCGGAAACCCTGTAAGACAAGGATTGTTGGAAAATAATCTTTCTAAAGAAGATGCCATAAAGACATTCGGACTTGATCCAAAGAAAAAGACCATACTTATTGTAGGTGGTAGTTTGGGAGCAAGAACACTGAACAACTGTGTGATGCACTCTATGGAAAAGATTAAATCATCAGATGTACAGTTCATCTGGCAGACAGGTAAATATTATATAAACGAAGCCAAAGAATGCTACAAAACTGAAGGAAATCCGGAAATGATTCACACAACAGACTTCATTTCCAATATGAATGCTGCATATACAGCTGCCGAACTTGTAGTCAGCAGAGCCGGTGCTGGTTCAATATCTGAATTCTGTCTTTTGGGCAAACCGGTGGTTTTAGTTCCATCACCAAACGTGGCTGAGGATCATCAAACTAAAAATGCAATGGCATTAGTAGAAAAAGGAGCTGCCGTTTATATAAAAGATTCGGAAGCTGAAGAGAAATTAATAACTACTGCCATAGAACTGGTAAATGACGAGAAGAAGCTTAAAGCTCTTAGTGAAAATATAAAGAAACTTGCCTTTAGCAATTCTGCAAATATCATTGCAGAAGAAGTTTGTAAATTGGCTGATAAATACAAGAATGAAAATGAACATTAACTCTATAAAATCCGTATATTTTATTGGTGCAGGCGGTATAGGAATGAGCGCACTGGTCAGATACTTTCTGTCAAAAGGCAAGAAGGTGGCTGGCTATGACCGTACTCAAAGTGAGCTGACAGACAAACTGATAGAAGAAGGAGCTGAAATACATTACGAAGAAAATGTTTCCCTAATTCCGGAAGAATGTAAAGACAAAGAGAATACACTGGTTATATACACTCCGGCAATACCTCTGACACATAAGGAATTCGTTTACTTTAAAGAAAATGGTTTCGAAATTCTCAAACGTGCGCAAGTTCTTGGTATGATTACCAAAACTGAAAAAGGGTTATGCGTAGCTGGTACACATGGAAAAACCACTACCTCTACCCTAACCGCACATCTGCTTCACCAGTCACATATAGGCTGCAATGCATTCCTAGGCGGTATCTCTAAAAATTACAAGACAAATCTTTTGTTATCAGAGACAAGCGAATATGTAGTAATAGAGGCTGACGAGTTTGACAGATCTTTCCACTCGCTTACACCTTTTGCCACTGTAATAACAGCAACAGATTCTGATCATCTGGATATATATGGCACACGTGAAGCATATCTGGAAAGCTTCAACAAATATACTTCTTTAATACGTCCGGACGGATATCTCATTGTGAAAAAAGGAATAGACCTTTCTCCAAGAGTACAAGACGGCGTAAAGACATATTCATACGGAATCAACGAAGGCGATTTCAAAGCAGAAAATATAAGGATTGGAAATGGAGAGATAATATTCGATTATATATCTCCATTAGGTAATATAAAGGATATAAAGCTCGGAGTTCCTGTATATGTAAATATAGAGAATGGCATAGCGGCAATGGCCCTTGCACAAATAGCAGGTGTCAGCAACGAAGAGATAAAAAACGCAATGCCTACTTTCGGAGGTGTTGACAGACGTTTTGACTTTAAAATAAAAGAAGACAATCTTGTATTCCTTAGCGACTATGCACATCACCCAGCAGAAATAAAGCAAAGTATTTCTTCAATAAAAGCACTTTATCCCGACAAAAAAGTTACAGCTGTATTCCAGCCGCACTTATACACCAGGACCAGAGACTTCTATAAAGAATTTGCAGAAAGCCTGTCATTGGCAGACGAAGTTATACTGCTTGACATATATCCTGCAAGAGAACTTCCAATAGAGGGTGTAACAAGTAAATTGATATATGACAACATTATTGCAGGAAAGCCAAAATCACTGTGTAGCAAAGAAAAACTTTTAGATTTACTTGAAAAGAAAAATATAGAAGTCCTTATCACCTTAGGTGCAGGAGACATAGACAACATGGTTCCACAAATATATAACATACTGAAAAGTAAATGATCAAACGAATTCTTATACTCTTGGCTCTGATTGCGACATCAGTATATCTGGTGTTGGCAGTCACTATATTTAATGCAAAGCCGCTTGACAGGCCTTGTAAGGGTATGGAATTGGAAATAATGGACGATGTTGATTATAAATTCATAACGCAACGTGATATAGAAACTACTTTAAAAAATAAAAGGCTTCTCCCTACAGGTGAAAAGCAAAAGGATATTGACATCAGGAAATTAGAAATTGAACTTGAGAAAAATCCTTTCATCAAAGATGCAGAGTGCTACATGACTAAAGGTGGAAATGTAAAAATAGAGGTTTACCAAAGAATTCCCCTTATGAGAGTTATGAGCAGCAATGGAGACAATTACTACATTGACAATGAGGGTAAAGTAATGAATGCCAACAGCAAGGCAGTGCATGTAGCTGTAGCCACAGGATATATTGACCGGAAATTTGCCGGAGACAAACTTTTCAAACTGGCATGTTTCCTTAAATCAGACGAATTCTGGAATGCTCAAATTGAACAGATAAACGTTACACCTAAACAGGAAATAGAGCTCGTTCCAAGAGTAGGCAATCATATACTGTTCATTGGGAAACCGGAGATGTTCGAAACAAAATTCAGAAAGTTAAAAGCATTCTACACCGAAGGACTGAACAAAGTAGGATGGAACAAATACCAACGTATCAGCGTTGAATTCAACAACCAGATAATTTGCACAAAAAAGGAGTAATAATATATGGCAGCAACAGATTTCATAGTAGCGATAGAATTAGGTTCTACAGAAATAACCGGCATCGCAGGTAAAAAAAATGCAGACGGCAGCTTGAACATTCTGGCTTATGCTTCAGAAAAATCAGCAGACTGTATAAAGAAAGGAGTTATCTATAATCTGGATAAAACTACACAAAAAATCACTTCTGTAATAAAAGAACTTGAAAACAAGCTTCAAGCGGGAATAAAAAAAGTGTACATAGGTGTAGGAGGTCTGTCATTAAGAAGTATCAGAAACACTGAAAGCAGACAATTGGGCGATGATACCAGAATATCTCAGGCCATAATAGACAGTATGATGCAGAATAATCTGGACATACCACTCCTTGATTATGAAATACTTGCTGTAGAGCCACAAGAATACAAGATAGGGAACAATCTGCTTACAGAACCTGTAGGAACTACAGCAAACGGCATTGAGGGTAATTATCTGAATATCATAGCTCGACCATCTGTAAAACAGAATATCAAGCAATGTCTTTCACACACAGGATATGACATAGCAGGATTTATAATCTCACCTATGGCTACAGCAGATGCCGTACTCACCACAAACGAAAAAAGATCCGGTTGCGCACTTATAGATTTCGGAGCTGATACTACTACAGTAAGCGTATATAAAAACAATATACTCCGTCATGTTTGTGTAATTCCATTAGGCGGAAATAACATAACCAAAGATATCACCAGTAAGCAGATTGAAGAAGACGATGCAGAACTTATAAAGTTAAGATATGCATCTGCCTATACCGAGCATAAAGAAGGCGAGGAAGTGCAAGATTCAGAACTTACTATTGACGGTAAATTCACAATACAGTCAAGAACACTTGAAGATATTGTAGAAGCGAGAGTAAACGAAATTCTTAACAATGTATTCAATCAAATAAAACTATCCAACTACAGTGATTCATTAATGGCAGGTATTATTATCACTGGAGGAATGGCAAACATGCTTGACATAGACAAGGCTATAACCAACATAACAAAAATAGAAAAGGTTAGAATCGCTTTGACCGGTGAAACAAATCTCACCGGAAACACATTCATTCCTAAAGACGGTAAATTAAATACCTTAATAGGAATACTGATGTCCGGTGAAGAAAATTGCTGCAGGATAGATCCAAGAAAAGGACATCAACTCGACTTTAACGAGGAATCTGCGACTGAGAACAATAAATCTGATAATGCAGATAACCAACCGGGAAAAACGACTGAACCTAAAGTCGAAGAAAAAAATATCAATGTAGAGGTTATAGACAATACCAAGGAATGTCACCAGCTTGTTATCACGGCATCACAGTTAATTTTAAGCAGAGATTATTCTCAAGCACTTGAAGTATTGGAAAAAGCCAAACAGCTGAATGTAGAAGCTAAAGCCAGAGAAATAGATTCATTGGAAAAAGAAGCCAGAAGATTACTTGAAGAAGCAGAAAGAGTTAGGGCTATAAAAGAAGCTAAAATGCAGGCGGAAAAACAACGTGAGGCACAAAAGAAAAGTATATGCGACAAGTTACTGGAAGAGGCAGTAGAGCTTATAGATAAAGAGCACTATAAAACCGCCAAGGAAAAACTTGACTCTGCCAAAGGATATAATATTGCAGAATGTAATGTTGTAATAGAAGAATTGGAAGAAAAGATAGTAAAAGCTCAAAAGAATAAGAAAAGAAGTATTTTCGACAGAATCAAACAAGGAATGAGCAAAGCATCAGAAGAACTTTTTGACGGAATAAAATAAAAAAGAGATTTTACTTCAAGGTTATGGTTGTCCAATACTTACGCATTGACATGATGCACAAATATGGCACCCAAAAACTTAATAAATAATAAACTAAAAAACAAAAGATATGTCAGACGAAACAACAATGCCTTTCGATTTTCCGAGAGACGTACAACATATAATAAAAGTCATAGGTGTAGGTGGTGGTGGTGGTAATGCCGTTAACCACATGTACAGGGAAGGTATCCACGATGTAAACTTTGTAGTCTGCAATACAGATAACCAGGCATTAGACGAATCGCCAGTCCCTATAAAACTCCAATTGGGCAGCGAAGGATTAGGTGCCGGGAACCGTCCTGAAAGAGCCAGAGCTGCAGCCGAAGAAAGCATTGATCAGGTTAAAGATATGCTTAGTGACGGATGCCGTATGGCTTTCATTACTGCAGGTATGGGAGGAGGAACAGGAACAGGTGCTGCGCCTATCATTGCCAAAGCCGCAAAAGATATGGATATTCTTACTGTTGGAATAGTAACAATTCCTTTCCTTTTCGAAGGCAACAAGAAAATAGACCAGGCTCTTGACGGTGTGGAGGAAATGAGTAAACACGTTGACGCACTTTTGGTAATAAACAATGAGAGACTACGTGACGTTTACTCTGACATAAGTGTAATGAATGCTTTCGGAAGAGCCGACGACACCCTATCAATAGCAGCCAAAAGTATTGCCGAGATAATAACATTAAGAGGTAAGATAAACCTTGACTTCAACGATGTAAAAACAGTACTCAAAGATGGTGGAGTAGCTATTATGAGTACCGGCTACGGTGAGGGCGAAGGAAGAGTGACTAAAGCCATAAACGATGCACTGAATTCACCACTGCTAAACAATAACGACATTTTCAATTCAAAGAAGGTGCTGTTCGTCATTACATATAGTCCTACAAGCGAATTGATGATGAATGAGATGGACGAAATCCACGATTTTATGAGCAAATTCGATAAAGAATTTGAAACCAAATGGGGACTTTACGAAGACAGTTCTCTTGACTCTAAAATCAAATTCACAATTTTAGCAACAGGTTTCGGTATTTCAGATGTGCCGGGAATGGACAATGTAATACAGAAACATACTAAAGAGGAAGAAGAGCGTCTGGCTGAGCAAGAAGAAATTAAGCAAAAGAAAGAAGACCGCAGAAGTAACTATTACGGTGCGAACATGGTGAGAACCAACAGAAAAAGAAGACATCACCTGTACGTATTCAGCCAGGAAGACCTTGACAATGATGACATTATAAGCATGGTAGAAACAATTCCGGCATATAAAAGGACAAAGAATGAGCTTGAAAGCATACAATCGAAAGCCGCAATGCAGGAAGTACCGTCACAATCATCCGATAACAATCCGGAAAGCACTGTCATCAGTTTCTTCTAAATCAGGCAAATAAAATATACAAACTCAAAATTTATAAACTTTAAACACTCATATATTATGGATTTATTTGAACAAATCAGCAACGATATCAAAGAGGCCATGAAGGCTAAAGACAAAGTTAAACTTGAGACTTTGCGTAATGTAAAGAAATTCTTCCTTGAGGCTAAAACTGCCCCTGGAGCAAATGATACACTGACAGACGATGCAGCCTTGAAAATAATGCAGAAACTTGTAAAACAGGGAAAAGACTCTGCTGCCGTATATGAGGGACAAGGACGTGCAGATCTTGCTGAAGCAGAAATGGCGCAGGTACATGTAATTGAGGCTTATCTTCCAAAACAACTGTCAGCCGAAGAATTAGAGGTCAAATTAAAAGAAATAATCGAACGTACAGGTGCAAAAGACGGCAAAGACATGGGCAAAGTAATGGGTGTCGCATCAAAAGAACTTGCCGGCCTTGCCGAAGGTAGAGCAATATCTGCAAAAGTCAAAGAACTTCTTGGATAATATACATATTAATAAAGACATAAAACAATAACGGTATATACATTATGGCATCTACAATTAATGTTCATCTTGTATATACCGTTTCTTCTTATCATACTACTAATACCAAATGTTTATGGGCGAATTCTTCTTGGAAGCGCATAACATTGTAAAAAGTTATGCAAACCACACAGCTTTAAACGGCGTAAGCATAAACGTCCCCAAAGGAAAAGTATTCGGACTTTTGGGACCTAATGGAGCCGGAAAAACCACACTCATAAGAATAATCAACCGTATAACAGCACCTGATTCCGGTGAGGTTTACTTCGACGGTCATCTGTCACAGACTGATGACATATACAAAATAGGATACTTGCCAGAAGAAAGAGGGTTATACAAAAAAATGAAGGTTGGTGAACAGGCTATCTATCTGGCACAACTCAAAGGATTGGACAAACGAGAAGCGACAAAACGCCTGAAAGAATGGTTCGACAAGTTTGAAATCACACAATGGTGGGACAAGAAACTTGAAGAACTGTCAAAAGGTATGCAACAAAAAGTACAGTTCGTCATTACCGTATTGCACAAGCCACAGCTATTGATATTCGACGAACCCTTTTCCGGTTTCGACCCTGTCAACGCAGAACTCCTGAAGAGAGAAATTCTTGAGCTAAAGAATCAAGGGCACACTATCATATTCTCTACGCACAACATGTCATCCGTAGAAGAAATATGCGACAACATAGCATTGATAAACCATTCACAAGTGGTACTGCAAGGAGATGTAAACGATGTCCGCTCGCAATTCAAATCAAATACATACAGAATAGGTCTGCATATAGGAAAAGATTTGGCAGAAAACAATATGTTCGAAATTTTATCATCAGAGGTTAAAGGTGGAGAGCATATATATACTATAAAGAAAACAAACGAAATAAGCAACTCACAACTTTTGACTTCCATTGCCGCCGGAAACGAAATAACTTCATTCTCAGAATGCCTTCCTTCCATGAACGAAATATTCATCAGAACAGTAATGAAGAATGAAGAATTAAAAATTAAAAGCGATGGCATCCACCATTATTAATTCTTCATTTTTAACTATTCATTAAAAACTAATCATACATGAACAAGACATTCATTATAATTCACCGCGAGTTCATGAACCGCGTGAGTAAAAAATCATTCATAATACTGACTATTCTGATGCCGTTCATCTTCGCAGCACTGATATTCGTACCGCTGATGCTTTCGATGGTAAAAAGCGATGAGCAAAAAAACATTGCAGTGATAGACCATACAGGCAAATACTTTCCTATGATGGCAAACGACGAATCATACATATTCTTCCCTGAAACAGAGATGAAAGATGAGTTCCGTTCGGACACCACAGCCTATAGTGCCGTAATAGAAATCACGGCAGACCTTATTGAGAACCCCGATGCTGCTGCCATTTATTCACGTAAAGAAATCCCACAAGGGCTGTCTCGAATAGTAAACAATGCCATCAACGAACAGATACGTCACGACAAACTGATAAGTTATAACATTCCTCAGCTACAAAGGATAATGAACGATTTCGAACAAACCTACAGCATTCGCACAATCAAGTGGAGCGACGATGGCAGCGAAAGTGAATCGAACGCCGGAGTAGCTATAGCAGCAGGTATGATACTGACATTCCTTATCTATATGTTCGTAATGTCATACGGAGGAATGGTCATGCAAAGCGTAATGGAAGAAAAGACCAACAGAATAGTGGAACTGATGATTTCGTCTGTCCGCCCATTCCAGCTAATGATAGGGAAAATAATAGGAATAGGACTCGTTGGAATACTCCAGTTGGCTATATGGGGAATTATGCTTGCTGTAATAATTACAGCAGCAGGAGTAATATTCGGAGTATCAGCCATGTCAAATCCGGACATGATGATGTCCGCCACTTCGGCACCTATGCCGGAACCTACAGAAGCAAATGCCATACTGGCATCAATAAACAATCTTAACCTGCCGGCATTAGGAGGCATATTCGTTTTAAATTTCATAGGCGGATACTTGGTTTATGCATCAATTTTCGCAGCCATAGGTGCTTCTATCAACGAAGCCGAAGATTCCCAGCAGTTCATGACTCCAATTGTATTTCTGCTTATATTCGCCCTGTATGCCGCTATCTACAGCGCAGAGAATGCCGACGGTCCGTTGGCCGTATGGTGCTCGATGATACCTTTCACTTCCCCTATCGTATCAATGGTACGCGTATCTCTTGATGCTCCCGTATGGCAGACCACAGTTTCTCTGATTATACTTTATGCATCAGCCTTCACATTTATATGGCTGGCAGGCAAGATTTACAGAGTGGGAATATTGATGTATGGCAAGAAACCTTCTTTGAAGGAAATGATAAAATGGATAAGCTATAAATAAAATATTCCATCGTTCCACACGTGTGGAACGTTCATTTGACAGCTGTGGAACGAACGTTTGACACGTGTAGAACAATCGTTCGACAGCTGTAGAATGATACAAACATATAATCACACAAAAAGTTCCTGCAAGACAGAAAGAGATTTCAACTCCGGAAATTCAGGCAGATGCAAACGGTAATATTCGTTTATAATATCCAGACACCTGTTTCTCTCCATGCGGTTCATGGCAAACAGATGCATATTGTCATACTTCATACGCATAAGATTTATTATACGTGCGGACTCTTCCGGACGCAGAAACATACCATGATTAGGCTTGTCTAAAGTAAAACAAGCATTCATAAGGTCAAAGTAGGCACCTTCTGTATAATCCTCCGTATTAGGATATAGTCCAAGAAATCTCGACAGACGAATAAGAAAAACCAAATGAAAATTTGAGAAGTTTCTTTCACAAGTGTCAAGCCATACTATTGAACCGGACAGATACGAGAATAGAGCCTCATCTCTACCCTCTTCCTTCAATGCTCTGAAAAGGAACTCTGACAGAAACATCGCAATTCCTGATTTGTATGGATTATATGGAAGCGAAGTCTGGATATGCCACAATCGGGCTTCACGCACCGGATGTAATGATGAACGTGTACGCACGTCAGCGTCAAGTTCAATCATTGCCAACGGCTGAAACAGAATACTCATTGCACCTTGCTTCTTCGAACGTGACACAGGTACAAGAAAAGACATTCGCCCATTCTCCCGTGTGAAGACATGGGCGATGTTCTTTGCATCATTATACTTAAATGAACATAATACTATTCCTTTGTATCTTTGCAACATATATTACAAATCGACATCTCTAAGATTTTTTAAATAATTACATCTTGCAAGATAACATGCTCCAACGATTCCTGCCTCATCTTTTAAAGTTGACAATGCAATATTTAAATCCTTATTAACCATCTTAAGAGTATATTTCTTTATTGCAACATTCAGAGGCAACAAAAGATAATCACCTGTTTTCGACAAACTTCCACCTATAATTATCAACTCCGGATTCAATAAATTTACAAGATTAGCCACTTGTCGCCCAAGTTTAGTCGCTATTTCTTCTATTATTTCTATACACAATAGGTCTTCATTGTTTATCGCCTGTATAATATCATCCAGATCTACTGAAGTAACGTCGCTATTCACTTTTTCAGATAATATAGACTGTTTCCCATTTTGAATCTGTTCAATACAAATTCTATGAAGCGCAGAACCAGAAACTTCAGTTTCTAAACAACCTTTTTTCCCACAATGACATAATATTTCATTATCAAAAGCATAAAAATGTCCAAATTCACCAGCAAATCCGGATTTCCCATTGACTATATGCCCATCTACCATCAATGAAGAACCCAATCCCCATCCTACATTTATATATATAATATCTTTCTGATTTTTAATACATCCCTTATAAATCTCTCCATAAAACATTGAGCGAGTATCATTCTCTATTGTAACCGGATGTCCTAATTTATATTCAAGCACCTCCGCTATAGGATCATCCAAAAAAGAAAACATTGTATAACTTATTCCAAGTTTCGTATTAACTCTACCAGATATATTTATCTGAATATTAATTATAAGAGTACTGTTTATCTTACTATCCCTTATAAAATTTTGTATTTTCAGGCATAATTCATTAAGGTTTTTACTATTATTCTCATACGTATATTGTATGTTTTGTATAGACAAAATATTCCCACTAAAATCAACAAGCCCTATTCTTATATAGTTATATTTTATATCAACGCCAATGAAATATCCTAATTGTGGATTTATAGTATATAACATTGGAGGCCTACCCTCCATTGTTTCCTGTTTGCCCACACATATTATATAATTCTTTTCCATTAACTCAGCAAAGATCTTACCAACTGTAGGCAAACTCAGATCCATCTCTTTTGCTATCTGAGGTATAGACAGTTTCTCATTGTTTATAAAATATGCCAAAACATCCCGCAATGAGACTTTTATATTCTTATTTCTTTTATCATACATAAAAAACTGAAATTCAAAATTATTATTTACAAAGTTAGCAAAAGATTTTATTAATTATCGGGTTAGTATATTAATAAATCATTTTAGTAAATAACAAAATATTATTATAAATATAATTACAATAAGGCAAAAAAGCACATACTTACTAAACCGTTTTAATAAATAACTCAATATTTCATTCAAAACCATTCTATTTTATGCTATAGAACATATAAATTCCACAAATATTTATATAACTACTATTTAAACCAGCAAAAAAATTAATTAAAGACAAAAATAATACCTATGTTTGCAGAGTAATAATTAATTAAAACTAATCATCATGGAAAAAATTATTGGATTGATTGATGCTCCGTTTACTCCATTCTATGAAAATGGAGAGGTAAATTTAGAACCGATTGAAGCATACGCTAAAATGCTCGCAAAAAATGGTCTGAAAGGTGTGTTCATCAATGGTTCTTCCGGTGAGGGTTACATGCTAACCGAAGAAGAACGTATGAAACTGGCAGAAGAATGGGTGAGAGTAGCTCCCGAAGGTTTCAAGGTTATTGTACACGTAGGAAGCTGCTGTGTAAAAGCAAGCAAAATGTTGGCAGAACATGCTCAAAAAATTGGAGCTTGGGGTATAGGTGCCATGGCTCCTCCTTTTCCTAAAGTTGGCAGAATTGAAGAACTCGTAAAATATTGCGAAGAAATAGCAGCTGGTGCTCCTGAACTTCCTTTCTATTATTATCATATTCCGGCATTCAACGGTGCATTTTTACCAATGGTAGAATTATTGAAAGCCGTTGACGGACGTATTCCTAACTTTGCAGGTATAAAATATACATACGAAAGTATTTACGAATACAACCAGTGTCGCTTATATAAAAATGGTAAGTTTGATATGTTGCACGGTCAGGATGAAACAATTCTTCCATCATTAGCTATGGGAGGCGCACAAGGTGGTATTGGTGGTACAACTAACTATAACGGAATCAACTTGGTTGGCATCATCGATGCATGGAAAGCCGGTGACATCGAAAAAGCCCGCGAATTACAGAACTTCTCTCAGGATGTGATCAACGTAATATGTCATTACCGCGGTAATATCGTGGGTGGTAAACGAATCATGAAACTTATCGGACTTGATTTGGGTAAAAACCGTACTCCATTCCAAAATATGACAGACGAAGAAGAAGCACGCATGAAGGCTGAATTGGAAGCTATCAACTTCTTTGACCGTTGTAACAAATTCTAAATCCATTTTTATGTCTATCAAAACTTACGCTAAATATTGGGCCGAGAACTATAAAGAGGATCTTACCCATAACATCATGCCATTCTGGTTAAAGTATGGTCTTGACAAAGAACACGGTGGTATTTACACCTGTGTTGCACGTAATGGTCAATTAATTGACACCACTAAGTCGGTCTGGTTTCAGGGACGTTTTGCTTTCATTTGCTCATTTGCGTATAACAATATAGAAAAAAATCCAGAATGGCTGGATGCTGCCAAGATTACACTCGACTTTATCGAAAAGTATTGTTTCGACACCGATGGAAGAATGTATTTTGAGGTAGCAGCTGATGGTACTCCTCTTCGGAAAAGAAGATATGTATTCTCCGAAAGTTTTGCAGCCATTGCAATGTCTGAATATGCATTGGCTACGGGAAACATTGAATATGCACAAAAAGCACTTGATCTATTTAAACGTATGCGCCACTTTCTGAACACTCCAGGAATACTTGAACCTAAATATTTACCATCTGTTCAGGCACAAGGTCATTCCATTACCATGATTATGGTAAATGTGGCTTCAAGTATAAAGAAAGTTATTTCAGATCCAGAGCTCGATGCACAAATTGAAGAATCAATTTTTGCTCTAAAAAACTACTTCATGCATCCTGAATTCAAGGCTTTATTGGAAACGGTTGGTCCTAAGGGAGAATTTATTGATACAATGAATGGTCGCACCATCAATCCCGGTCATTGTATCGAAACCTCTTGGTTCTTATTCGATGTAGCCCGTAACATGGATAATAACAAAGACCTCATCGACATGGCACTTACTATTCTTGACTGGTCTTGGGAGTGGGGCTGGGACAAACAATATGGCGGCATCATCAATTTCAAGGATTGCAAGAATCTTCCTCCACAAGATTACTCACAAGACATGAAATTCTGGTGGCCACAAACAGAAGCCATTATTGCCAACTTATATGCATATAAACTGACCAAAGATGAAAAATATTTAAAACGCCATAAACAAATCAGTGATTGGACATACGCACATTTTCCAGACTATGAATTTGGCGAGTGGTATGGATATTTACATCGTGACGGAACAGTAGCTCAGCCTGCAAAAGGTAATCTCTTCAAAGGTCCTTTCCACATTCCAAGAATGATGGTAAAAGGTTATATACTTTGCAACGAAATTTTATCTGAATAATTTAAATATCTAATATATGAGAACATATTTATTGATATTAGTAAGCATTTTTCTGCCTGCTATAGCTTTTGCGCAAAAAGCTATAACAGGACAAGTCCTTGACAATTTTAATGAACCAATTATTGGTGCATCTGTTCTTGAAAAAGGAACTACCAATGGAACTATTACCGATTTAGATGGTAATTTTAATCTGACTGTATCCCCAAAATCTACTCTTGTTATAAGTTATATAGGCTATGCAACCCAAGAAATACTTGTTACTGATAGGTCATCTTTTAAAATTGTATTAAAAGAAGATACTGAACAGTTGGAAGAAGTTGTTGTAGTAGGTTATGGAGTCCAGAAGAAATCAAGTATGACAGCTTCTGTTGCTTCCATCTCCAGTAAAGAAATTATAAAACAAACTTCATCAAATGTTGCCTCTGCTTTACAAGGAAGAACTCCTGGAGTTGATGTAATTCAACAAGGAGGTATTGCAGGCGCAGATGTTAATATAGTTATCCGAGGAGCCGCTACATTTGGCTCTACAGAACCTTTGTATGTCATTGATGGCGCATTCAGCAATAGTGGATTATCTTCTTTAAATCCGAATGACATTGAATCAATAGAGGTATTGAAAGATGGTTCTGCAGCTGCTATTTACGGTTCGCGCGCTGCTAACGGTGTTGTTTTAATCACAACTAAAAAAGGCAAACAAGGTAAGCCTGTAGTCGAGATCGACGGCTCTTATGCGTTCCAGACTCCTACAAATATTCCTGATTTTTTGAATGCTTCACAATGGCGCGAATTTGCCAATAAAGTAGCAGATAACAGCGGGCTTGCTCATGCTCCGGAAAATGACAATCCTACAAATCCAAATCAAAATACAGATTGGGCAAGAGAATGGATTCAATATGCCCCAATGTGGAATTTAAATGCAGCGATTTCCGGTGGTGGAGAAAATGCCACATTTAATACAAGTCTTGGTTATTTAGACCAGACTGGTATGACCATTTATTCTGATTATAAACGCTATAATTTCCGTGTAAATTCTTCTTTTAAGAAAGGTATCTTCTCTTTGCAGGAAAATTTAGCCATCACCCATCGTGATAAGACTCCTACAACGGCATTTAATATCTCACTTCCGACTCTTCCTATTTACGATGAACAAGGACGTTTAGTTTCAGGTGGCGCAGATTATTATATAAATCCTGAAGATGGTCAGTCTCAAAACAAGATTGCTCCTCTTTATTATACAGACCGATACAATAAAGTTACTGATGTCATTGGTTCATTAAGTGCTTCACTTGATTTATACAAAGGATTGAAATATAAGATAACATTCAGTGGTAACTACAGTAATTCACATGACTATACCCATACTCCTGAATATTATTCAAAATGGAACGAAGACGGCACACCTGATACTAATTATGGTAATACACGTAACAGTATTTCAGAAAGTCGTGGTGAAGAATGGAACTATACCATTGATAACTTATTGACATATAATAATACTTTTGGTCGTCACACAATTGATGCCTTATTGGGTACAAGCTGGATGAGAGAATATTATCGTTCTATGAGTTTATCAACTATCGATGATTTAGGAGGTACCAATATCACAGGTTTTTCTAACGTAGATGGAAAGATTTCAGCAGGAGACACTAATGCTGCCCTTCTTTCATTCTTTGCACGTTTTAACTATGATTATGACAATAGATATTTACTATCTTTAAGTGTTCGTCGTGATGAATCATCAAAATTTGCCAAAGACTGTAGAGTAGGTTATTTCCCATCAGTATCCGCCGGTTGGAATATACATCAGGAAAAATGGTTCCAAAATAAAGTCATGAGTAAATTAAAACTTCGTGCAAGTTATGGTGAACTTGGTGCCAACTTCCTTGACCCATATAGTTTCGACAATATCGCATTTGGACCAATTCCAAATACATTTGGTGGAATACGTTATACAAATGGGCGTGCAGCATATTTGAAGACTGCCAATTTGAAATGGGAAACGGCAAAGACTGCTGATATTGGTTTGGAATTTGGTTTCTTAAATAATGAATTGACTTTCCAGATTGACTATTTCTACAAGAAAAACGTTGACCTTTTGGCACAGATCGACTTGAACTTATCTTCCGGTCAGATTTTTGAAATAAACAGCTCAAGTGAAAAGCCATACGTCAATACTGCATCTGTTGAAAATAAAGGTTGGGAATTCATGGCAAACTATCGTAAACAAATTACAAAAGATTTCAGTATTGATGCAACATTAAACTTCAGTACTTTAAAGAATAAAGTATTGGCTTTAGGTGAAAACGTACAGCCTATCACGTCTGGAGCTATGTCAAGCTATTTCAATGATTCTCCTTCAATAACTATGCCGGGCTATCCTATCGGTTCTTTCTATGGTTACACTATAGACGGTTTCGATGCAGACGGTAACTTCATCTTTACCGACACTGATAACAATGGTATAATTAATGCTGAAGACAAAGTTATTATTGGTAACCCTATTCCTGATTTTGATTATGGTTTGAATATTTCTATGACATATAAGGACTTTGACCTTACAATGTTCTTCCAGGGTGTTTATGGTAATGATATATTTAATCAAATGAAATATACTTATTATTTCGACTATTCAAATAACTGTGTAACTGACGTCTTAAATGCCTGGACTACGGATAATAAGAATACAAATATTCCTATTATGAAAACTGACAATACTCGCGGCGGTAATTCATTGCCAAGTACATTCTATATTGAAGATGGTTCTTATCTTCGTTTGAAGAACTTCCAAATAGGATATAATTTCCCGGAAAAGATACTGAAAAAGATTGGTTTCAACCGCTTACGTCTATATGCAGGTATTCAGAATCTGTTCACCATTACTGGATATTCCGGATATGACCCTGAAGTAAGTTCAAATGCTTTGTTCTCTCGTGGTATAGATTCTTCTTCTTATCCTAATTCAATAACATATACTTTTGGTTTTAACGCTTCATTCTAAATACTGATATTATGAAAATAAACAATAAAATAGCTATAGTACTATTATCCGGAAGTATTATTTTTTCCGGTTGCAACAATGTCTTTGACGAACTGGCTATCAACCCCAACCAGCCAAGTATGGGAGCCTACTTTACTACCCCAACTGCTGTAAACGACGCAGTTGTTACTATGTATGGTTATATACAGACACAGCGATGTTTAGGGGCATCAGGTTCTAAAACTCAAATAATTCGTTCTGACGAGGCCTCATCCAATTCGGATTATGCGAAACCTGGTATGTTCGGTGCTGACCTGAATGCAAGTTATTATACAATAGAACAACCTTATACCTTAATGTACACAACTGCATCACAAGCAAGTTTCATAATTGAAACTATCGATAATGTGGACTTTGGGACCCAACAGGAATTGAAAAATGCCTATATTGGTGAAGCATATTTTTGGCGTGCATTTGCACATTTCTATTTGTTGACCAATTACAGACAGGTTTCTCCTATCAGACACATGCCTCAGGATGCATCTGATTATGTACGCGAATTAGAATCTCCTTCAAGCGTTTGGGATTTCATCGTTGAAGATTTAAAACATGCAAAAACCTATCTTCCTAATAAAGGATATTGGAGCAGTGAAAATGCCGGTCGTGTAACTAAAGCTTCAGCAGCTGCATTACTGGGTAAAGCATATCTTTACCGTAGTGGTATTGAACATTATTACGGAACAGAGACCACAACTTATTATTCAGAAGCAGCAAGCGAATTCAATGAGATTATAAAAGGAACATACGGAACGTATAAACTTGCCCCGGAATATTCATATAATTTCGATATCGCTCATGAAAACGATGCAAATCCGGAATCAATTCTTGAAATCAATTTTTTGGGTGATGTTGATAATGCAGGTTTCAATCCGGGTACCGCTACATCCGGTCTGGCTTTTGATTCACGTGGTCTTCTTTTACCGGGTGCAGGTGTTGGTTATGAAGGTGTAGCACATAACTGGTTATATGATGAATTCGTTAACTCAATTGACAAAAACGGTTTCACGGATATTCGTATGTTCTCCACATTGATGTTTGATGACCGTAAACCGGAAATCAAGCGACATCAGGATCCACAAGGGAATCCTATACGTTTGGAAGGACCGGGTGGAAAACATTGGGAAGATCTGTATCCTGAAACTAATGGCAAAGAAGGTTTCCAGACTCAATCAAATGCCTTAGCTTATCCGTTTAAAGCCGGAATTAAAAAAGGTGTTGACTTCTCCATGCCTATACAAACGAATGCTGACGAAAGTGTAAAACTAACAGGTGTAGGAGCCGGAGTCAAAGAGTATGTTTATAACCAGCCTCGCGCTAATGGTGTGAACTGGAGATATATCAGATATGCGGATGTTCTTTTAATGTATGCAGAAGCTGTGCTCAATGGTGGAACACAGGGTGAAAAAACACCTTTGGAGGCAATCAATGATGTTCGCCGCCGTGCAGATTTGGCAGACCTGACCAATGTAACTATGGATGATATTAAACATGAAAGAATTCTTGAATTCGCTTTGGAAGGTCATCGTTTCTATGACTTGTTACGTTGGGGTGAATTGTCCAGCCGTTTCAAACAGCTACAAGATGAAGATCCGAACTTCAAGAAATTTGTTAGTGAAACTGATTTCCAGGGATTTGTTGCTAACAAACATGAATGGCTTCCTATTCCTATTAATGAAATGAACTCAAATCCTTATATTGAATCAAACAACCCAGGTTATTAATAATTTATGAAAACACAATATATTGTATCATCTTTAATGCTGGCATTTTGTTTCAATGCCGCTACTCAGGCTCAAACAAAAATATCAGCTAATGGTATAGAACTTCCTGTCCAGTGGCCACCTCGTTATGAGGTGCCCACTAAAGCACAGGATATGCCGGTACCTTATTTGCAAAAGAAACCTGATGTTATACCGGTTAATGTAGGCCGACAGTTATTTGTTGACAATTTCCTGATTTCAGAAACTAATATGGAGCAGGTTGCACATCAGCCTAATTTTTATGAGGGCAATCCGGTTCTTCAGCCTGATAAGGAATGGGAAAAAACTATCGAAGGTGCTCCATACGCCTCTCCATTCAGCGACGGTATCTGGTATGACGAGAAGGATAAAAAATATAAAATGTGGTATCTGGCTGGAGCCGGATCTATCCATAAACAGGATAAACAGACATTTTATACAGGATATGCAGAATCTGAAGATGGGAAACATTGGACAAAGCCTGTTCTTGACATTTATGAACAAACCAATATTGTAGATACATGCAATCGAGATGCAGCTACTATATGGTTAGATAAATTTGAAAAAGATCCGTCAAAGAGATACAAGATGTTCAACGTTGAACGTCGTCCTACTGACAGACGCTGGCAGTTTGTCCTTAAATACTCTGCCGATGGTATTCATTGGTCTGATGGTGTAGCGCAGTCTGGTGATCTTTATGACCGTTCATCAGCTTTCTATAATCCGTTTAGAGGTGTATGGGCATTGAGTATGCGTTATGGTACTCCTGTGTCATCACGCTCAAGATCTTATCTTGAAAATGCAGATCCGGAACTGGCTGTTAGTTTCGCACATAGAACAAATAGAACAACAGCAGATAAGAACATTGTTTACTGGTTTACTCCTAGTGATAAGGAGCCTCGCCATCCGAAGTTCCCAGAAGTTGATCCGGGTATTTATAATTTTGATGCTATAGCTTATGAAAGCATTATGCTGGGTATGTACAGTGTATGGCAAGGTCCGGAAAATAATGTCTGCGCAGAACACGGTATTCAAAAGAAAAATGAAGTATTCCTGGGTTATAGCCGTGATGGATTCCATTTCTCTCGTCAGTCTTTCAAACCTTTTATGGGTGTAAATGAAACAGAAGGAGCATGGAACTGGGGTAATATGCAGTCTATTAATGGTGTACCTTTGATTGTTGGAGATTCACTTTATTTTTATTCCAGTGGACGTCGCTTGAATAAAATAATGTGGGATAGCTATACTTCTACTGGTCTTGCTACATTGCGTCGTGACGGTTTTGTCTCTATGCGTGCCGGTAAAGAGGAAGGCTTCCTGACAACAGAAAAACTTTCTTTTGATGGCAAATACCTGTTCGTCAATGCTGATGTGAAGAATAAGAAAGCATCTTTGGCTGTTGAGGTTCTGGACGAAAATGGAAATCCTATAGAAGGATTCACACAGAAAGAATGTATTGCACTTAAGAAAGTGGACAGTACAAAACAGCAGATTGTATGGAAAAACAATAAGGATCTTTCTTCTCTTGCAGGAAAGAATATCCGTTTGAAATTCTATGTCAAAAATGCTGACTTATATGCATTCTGGATTTCTCCTTGGGAAAGCGGTGAGAGCCGTGGCTATACAGGTGGTGGAGGTCCCGGACTCTCTGCTGACGGTATTGACAAACCAGTAAAATAGGAATTTATGAAATTATTTAAATATTTATGCTTCGTCGTTGCTACAGCTGTTGCTTACAGCTGTAGTGATGACACTCCCAGCAATACGGATCCGGAAAATCCGACTCCTGGTGTACCTGAAGAACCGGATGTTCCTTCTGATCCTAAATTGCTTTATAATGGCATTAAACTTCCTGATGCATGGCCTCCGGTTCGTTCCTATACATCAGATATAGAAAAAGGAATGTCACCTTTCTATTTGGAGACTAAGCCTGAAGTGATAAATATTTCAATTGGAAGACAATTCTTCGTGGATGATTTTCTTATTAAATCAACAACGTTGAAAAGGGTTTATCATTATCCGGAGTTGTATGCCGGCAATCCTGTCTTAAAGGCTGATAAAGCTTGGGAAATGACAGGAACTAAAGGAGCTTCATTTGCCGCACCTTTCAGTGATGGAGTATGGTACGATGAAAGTGAACAGAAGTTCAAGATGTGGTATATGGGCGGTGGAGGTTCCTATTCAGTTAATGGTGCCGGTGTCATGTGTTATGCCGAATCTACTGATGGTATTAATTGGACGAAGCCGGAGTTATCCATTGTGAAAGGTACTAATATCGTAGATTATAATTCAGACCGTGACGCTTCTGTTGTTTGGATAGACAAACAGGAAGAAAACAGTTCAAAACGTTATAAGATGTTTCTTGTTGAAAGGATTGATTCCAAATGGAGATATACCTATAAAACTTCTGCTGATGGAAAGACATGGCGTGAAACGGCCAATTCAAAAGATATTGCTGACCGCTCAACGGTGTATAAGAATCCTTTCCGCAACAACTGGGTTTTCAGCATGAGACATAATGTGAGAATAAATGCATCAAAGTTAGTTCGTGCACGTGACTATAATGAAAACACCGATCCTGTAGCGGGCACAAAAAATACTGAAGCACAATTGAGTGCATTTTGGTTTGGGCCATGGCCGAATGAACTGCATCACCCGTCTTATCCGGATGTTGATCCTGCAATTTATAATTTGGATGCTACTCCTTATGAAAGTCTTATGCTTGGTTTCTTCTCTGTATGGGCCGGACCGGAAAATGATGTATGCGCCAGTGATAACGTAATTAAGCGTAATCAAGTTATGGTTGGTTACAGTCGTGACGGATATAGCTGGTATCGGAAAGATATGAATCCTTTCATTCCAGTGAGTGAAAATACCGCTGCCTGGAATGCAGGTAATGTACAGTCTGTAGCAGGCTCCCCGTTAATTGTAAATGACAAGTTGTATTTCTACGTAAGTGGAAGACGCCTTGATAATGGCAATGAAATTACGGCAACTGGTCTTGCTACATTAAGACGTGATGGATTTGCCTCAATGACTGGTAGCGGAGAATTGACTACTAATAAACTTCAATTTAATGGCAAGTATTTCTTCGTCAATGCTAAGATTACCGGCTCGTTAAAAGTTGAATTATTGAATGAAAATGGTGAGGTCATTAGTGGTTTCTCTAAAGAAGATTGTAACCCGATAACAGGTGACAGTACAAAAAATCTGGTGACATGGTCTTCAAACCAATCACTGGAAGCTATCCAAGGGAAAAATATTATTGTTAAATTCTATCTTGATGGCGGTGACTTATATTCCTTCTGGATATCAACAGATGAATCCGGAACAAGTAAGGGATATACCGGCGGTGGTGGTCCTGGTTTTAGCACCAATGGTCAAGACATAAAATAAATTAGATATGAAAAAGATATTTTACATATTAACAATTGGTATATTATTGTTTTCTTCATGCAAAAATGATGATACAGTGTATAACACAGCTGCAAAAGCAACATTTGAATACGCAGAAAACACATATATGATTGGTGATGCGATTCAATTCACAGACAAATCAGTTCCTTCAGAAGGCAATACTATTGTGGCTTGGGACTGGAAATTTGGCGATTCGGATGAAAGTAAATCTATAGAACAGAATCCGTCTCATACTTACAGTGCCAGTGGAACATTCACTATTACTTTAACTGTTACTGACAACAACGGCTTGAAAGCCCAGGCATCTAAGGACATTACAATTCTTGATCCTGATAAATTAATTAATATAACTTGGCAAAGTCCATTGTTGGGTGCAATTGAAAGCACTGTTTCTCCGGCTCTTTCTGCTGACGGAAAAACTGTATATGCAATAGCGGACCAATCTGCTGATAACGCTTATGATGTGCAGCTAAAAGCATACGATGCAACATCTGGTTCTGTAAAATGGTCATTTAATGTAAATGATGCATTAGCCGCAAGAAATTCAGGTGGTGGTGTTAGACTAATTTATGCAAGTCCAACTGTAGGTGCAAATGGTGATATATACGTTGTAGCCCGTGACCTTAAAAACTCTGGTACAGCCCGTAAATCATTTTTGTTCGCTATATCTTCCGATGGTTCATTACATTGGGCTTATGCCTTTGGCATAGATGCTAACCTAAACTATGTAACTCCAGCTGTTGATGCAAACGGTTATATCTATATTGGTCATACTACAAATTCTCCTTATGCTGTTACTGTACTGAATCCTTCTGATGGTTCGTTGGTTAAACAGATAAGTGTTCCTGTGGGTATAACTTCAGGTTTGTCTGTATCGAAAAATGGAGAGGTTTATTTCTGCTCTTCTTCTGCTGGGTTATATTCTTATGATATAGAATCAGCTTCTCAGAAGTTTAATTATAATCCTTATTCAGGAGTTAATTGTAATATAGCTTTAGATTCAGATGGTACCATCTATACTGTTGGTAAAACATCGGCAGGTGGTGCAGTTTGTGCAACTAATCCTGACGGTAGTGAAAAATGGAAATTTGAACTTCCTTCTCCTGTTAATTATGGTGGTGTTATTATTGGTGAAGACGGTACAATATATGCAACAGGCGGTAGCGTGATTGCTGACCAGGAAACTGGGGGTATTGTAGCATTGGATAAAGACGGAAATCTTAAATGGCATTTTGCTACTGCTGAAAATGTAACTAACTGTGTACCTATGGTTGATAACCGTGGATATATCCATTTTGTTACTGATGATGCGGTTTACTATATCGTTAAACCAGATGGAACTGCTTATGCTTCACTGAAAATAGGAGAAAAATCTAATTCTTCTCCTGTAATGAATGCAGACGGAAATGTTCTTCTGAGCGTGGAAACTGAAGCAGGTGTTTCTGCTGTATTGAACCTTTCTACCGGTGCTTCATCTCCAGCTAATTCTGCATGGCCAATGAAAAGCCAAAATTGGCAACGTACAGGTTTACAGAAATAAATACTATAATATCTTGGTAGGGTAAATTTACCTTACCAAGATATATAAAACTAATATCTATGAGATCATTTGTTCTTCTTATAATATCAAGTCTATTATTTTTAAACCCACTTTATTCAAGAGAGGGTAGGAATCTTTTGTTGGATAAATCTCTTGTTTCTGAAACTGATATGCAGTTTAAATATCATTTCCCTGAATATTATGCATTGAATCCGGTTTTAAAAGCTGATAAGGCATGGGAGTTTAATAAAAACGGAGATCCCTATGCTGCTCCTTTTAGTGGTGGGGTATGGTACGATGAACTATCCGGAAAATTTAAAATGTGGTATTCTGCCGGTGGGGGTAAGACAAATGGGCTTGTGACTTGTTATGCTGAATCAAATGATGGAAAGGTATGGTTTAAACCTGAACTGGATGTAGTACCAGGTACAAATATAGTTGATACTGTAGAACACGACTGTGTTTCTGTTTTGCTTGATAAGTTTGAGCACAGGACTGAAAGAAAGTACAAGATGTTTCTGATTGCCTTCAATAATTCAGGCTCAGTAAGCATGAAATTGAAGTATTCTTCCGACGGTATTCATTGGAGTAGTACAAAGGCTGTGTCTGGTGAATTATATGACAGGTGTGCTGTCTACTATGATCCTTTCATAGATAAATATGTACTGTCCTTGAAAACAATAAATGGTGTTTATCGTCGTGCGAGGTGTTTCCTGGCTGATAAAGATCCTGAATTGGCGGTAAGTTTAGCCCATCGTACTTTTATAAATGGTGAAGATAAATTTATACGGTTCTGGTTCAATGCGGACGATGATGATCCACGGCACCCCTTGTTCCCGGATTTGCGGCCGCAGATTTATAATCATGAGGCCATGCCTTATGAAAATTTGCTACTCGGCTATTTTTCAGTGTGGCAAGGTCCGGAAAATAAAGAATGCGTTGAACTTAAGGTTCAGAAAAGGAATGAGATTTTGGTTGGTTGGACAAAAGACAGTTTTAACTGGAATCGAGAGAATAAAAAACCTTTTTTGCCTGTAGATGAAAATCCTGAAGCTTGGAACGCAGGGAATATACAGTCTGTAGCTGGTTGTCCAATTATAGTTGGTGATTCCCTTTATTTTTACATGAGCGGAAGATATAACAGTCGTCCTGCGCATCCGTCTAACTTTGCTACAGGTCTGGCTACTTTACGTCGTGATGGATTTGCTTCTTTTCATTCAGATAAAAAAGAATGTTATCTCAAAACAATTCCAATTGAGGTCACCGGCCTTTATTTATTTGTAAATGCAGAAATTAAAGGTTCTTTATATGCTGAACTGCTGGATGCCAATTCAAATGTCATAAAAGATTTCTCAAAGCACGACTTCGAGATTGTTAAAAAGAAAAACTCGACTAAGTTACAGCTTCGTTGGAAGAACGAAGACTTAAGTTCTTTAATAGGTAAAAAAATATCAATAAGATTTTATACCAGAAATACGGATTTATATTCTTTCTGGTTCTCAAAAACAGAAAAAGGTCTTAGTGGGGGATATACTGCAGGAGGTGGTCCTTTACTATCTCCTACAGGTATAGATAAATAATTAATAACTAATAATATAATACAAAATGAAAAATTCAAAGATTTATCCTTGGATAGTTGTTGGTCTTTTATGGGGTGTGGCGTTGCTTAATTATATGGACCGACAAATGCTAAGTACAATGAAAGAAGCTATGCAGATTGATATTGTAGAATTACAATCAGCTGCAAACTTCGGCCATCTTATGGCTGTGTTTTTATGGATATATGGATTAATGA
This sequence comes from uncultured Phocaeicola sp., assembly GCA_944320605.1. Lineage (GTDB taxonomy): Bacteria > Bacteroidota > Bacteroidia > Bacteroidales > Bacteroidaceae > Phocaeicola. The sequence goes on from CALUIE010000002.1 coordinate 101,095, forward strand.
GTCCTATATCGGGAATAATAGCAGACCGTTTAAGTAGAAAATGGTTAATTGTAGGTAGCTTGTTTGTTTGGTCTTCTGTAACCTATTTAATGGGTATTGCAAATACATTTGATCAGGTTTTCTGGCTCCGTGCTGTCATGGGTATAAGTGAAGCTCTTTATATTCCTGCTGCGTTGTCATTGATTGCTGATTATCACACAGGAAAATCTCGTTCATTAGCTATTGGTATTCACATGACCGGTCTTTATACCGGCCAGGCTGTTGGTGGTTTCGGAGCTACAGTTGCTGCTGCATTCTCATGGCATACTACTTTCCACTGGTTCGGTATTATTGGTATTGCCTATGCATTTGTGCTGATGTTATTCTTGCGCGACAAGAAGTCAGAAGTTGTGACAGCTAGAATCCAGCAGGTTGCTCAAAAAGAAAGTGTATTTACAAGTTTGAAGTCTTTACTTACCAATGTGGCTTTCTGGGTTATCCTTCTTTACTTTGCAGCTCCAAGTTTGCCGGGATGGGCTACTAAGAACTGGTTGCCTACTTTGTTTGCAGAGAACTTGGATCTTCCGATGTCACAGGCCGGCCCTATTTCGACAATCACGATTGCAGTATCTTCATTTATCGGAGTAATAATTGGTGGAACATTGTCAGATAGATGGGTTCAAAAGAATTTGCGTGGCCGTGTATATACAGGAGCAATTGGTCTTGGGTTGACAATTCCTTCATTACTTTTACTAGGCTTTGGCCATAACATAGTAGCCGTAGTAGGAGCAGGTTTGTTATTTGGTATAGGTTATGGTATATTTGATACTAACAACATGCCGATTCTTTGTCAGTTTGTATCTTCAAAACAAAGAGCTACAGCTTATGGTGTAATGAATATGGTTGGTGTGTTTGCCGGTGCATTCATTACTAATCTTCTTGGTCAGTGGGGTGACAGTGGTAATTTGGGCTTAGGTTTTGCTATGCTGGCTATAGTAGTAGCAATTGCTCTTTGTGCACAATTATATTTCTTGCGTCCTAAAACAGATAATGTAGAATAATTAATATATCCGATTATGATTATTTCAAATTTACAAAATAGTGAAAGGATAGAATCTCTCCATCCTTTGTTTAAGCAGTTGTTTGATTATGTAAAAACACATGACTTGCTTCATACTGAATGTGGAAGAATAGAACTGGCAGGTGATGATTTGTTTATTAATAATGTAAATCCTACTTGTGTTTCTGCTTCAGACCAGGTATTAGAAGTACATCGTGATTATATTGATGTGCATATTCTTCTTGAAGGGAAAGAAAGAATTGGTTGGAAAGCTCTTGAAGACGTGACAGACTTAAAACAAGCATACCAGAAAGAAGGTGATTGTGCCTTATATTCAGATACTCCAACTTCATTTGTAGATTTACTTCCTGGCCAATTCCTAATAGTTTTTCCGGAAGATCCTCACGCTCCGGTTATTGGAGAAGGTAAAATTAGAAAACTTATAGGCAAAGTTAAACTCTAATAAGAGTTTAAATAAGTAGGTTAATTAAGAAGAGAGAGGGATATACTTCCCTCTCTCATTTTTTTACCTCATTAGTTAGGACTTCTTTATTAAAATAGCTTTTGATATTAGATAATGTCGTTTCAGCAATATTCTCTAAAGCTTCTTTTGTAAAGAATGCCTGATGAGATGAAACAATAACGTTATTAAAAGACAAAAGTCTTGCTAATGTATCATCGTCAATTATTTTATCAGAAATATCCTCGTAAAAGTATTGGCTTTCTTCTTCATATACGTCTAATCCTGCCGAGCCTATCTTCTTTGTTTTAAGACCATCAATTAGTGCGTTGGTATTAATTAATTGTCCTCTTCCTGTATTTATTATCATTACTCCAGCTTTCATTTTACTAATAGCATATTTATCTATAATATATTTCGTTTCGTCAGTTAAAGGACAATGCAGTGAAATAATATCAGATTCTTTGTATAATGTATCTAAAGTAGTGTATTGAACTTTATTCATATTCCCAAATTCATAATCCGGATATAAGTCATACGCTAAGATTTTCATGCCAAATCCATTAAGTATATTGATTAATTTCTTGGCTATTTTCCCTGTTCCTATAATTCCAACAGTTTTATTATGCATATCAAAACCTAACAAGCCATGAAGTGAAAAATTACCTTCTCTTGTTCTCCATGTAGCTCTATGCGTTTTTCTATTGAGTGATAGCATCAGGGCAACTGTATATTCTGCAACCGCATATGGCGAGTAATTTGGTACTCTGACTACCTTAATGCCAAATTCACTTGCTGCCACTAAATCTATATTATTGAATCCTGCACATCTAAGCGCAATTAATCTTGTGCCATTTTGTGCAAGATTAATTATAACATTTCTATTTATTTCGTCATTTACAAAAACGCACACTACTTCTGCACCTTTACAAAGGATGGCATTATTTTCACTTAGATGTTCTTTATAATACCTTATATTGAATCCGAAGTTTTTGTTTGTTTCATTAAAAGAAACTTCATCATAAGGCATACTACTAAAAAATGCGATTTCTGTTTTCATAATATTTAATTTAAAGTTATTTTATCCCAAAGTACTTCTGCAAAATCTAATACAATTCCAATATATTAAAAATAAAATAGACCTAAAATCAACTATAAAAATAACAATTTTTTTACAACTAATCTCTTTATCAGAATCATTTTTCTAATATAAAATTAGTTATTCAAAAACATAAGATTTTTTATTACGCTTTTATTGTACAAATTATATACGGTAAGTATTAATGCCATTGATAGTATTTGTATTCTATTTTCAAATATTTTTCTTCTTACTAAAAAAAATAATACAGAAGTTTTGGTATTTTGAAAAAACTTCATACCTTTGCATCCGCAATCGAGAAATAATAAACTCGGCAACATCGGAATATCCGATATAGGATGGCCCGTTCGTCTATCGGTTAGGACGCAAGATTTTCATTCTTGAAAGGGGGGTTCGATTCCCCCACGGGCTACATAATAAACAATATCACGAACAATATTAAAGATTAGTCGAGATGGCAAATCACAAATCATCTATCAAAAGAATTAGACAGGAAGAAAAAAGAAGACTTCACAACAGATATTATGCTAAGACTATGCGTAATGCTGTAAGAAAACTTCGCGCTACATCAGACAAAGCTGAAGCAGTAGCATTGTATCCAAAAGTACAGAAAATGTTGGATAAATTGGCTAAGGTTAACATTATCCACAAGAACAAGGCTGCTAACTTGAAGTCAAAATTAGCTGCACACATCGCTAAGATTGCTTAATTTTGGTACCTTAAAAAGATATTAAGGCTGGGTTTCTACCTGGCCTTTTGTCGTTTATACACATTCATTTCTGGAGTAAGGCGAAAATCAAAAAACATACTGATTTTCACCTTTTTTTTGTTATTAGGAAAGGTTATTACATAGATTTTTCGTAACTTTGAACGATTAAATAAACTATTTAAAAACATGAGTGAAGAACTGACACCAAACAGCGGAAGCAACTACTCGGCGAGCAGTATTCAAGTGCTTGAAGGACTTGAAGCCGTACGTAAGCGTCCCGCTATGTATATCGGCGACATCAGCGAAAAAGGTTTGCATCATCTTGTATATGAAGTTGTGGACAACTCTATCGACGAAGCGTTGGCCGGATATTGTACACATATAGAAGTAACCATAAACGAAGATAATTCAATCACAGTACAGGACAACGGACGTGGTATCCCAGTTGATTTCCATGAAAAAGAAAAGAAATCTGCTTTGGAAGTCGTTATGACAGTGCTGCACGCCGGAGGTAAATTCGATAAAGGTTCATATAAAGTTTCCGGAGGTTTACATGGTGTGGGTGTATCGTGTGTGAACGCACTTTCTACTCACATGACTACAAACGTATTCCGCAACGGCAAGGTTTATCAGCAGGAATACGAATGCGGCAAACCTCTATACCCTGTAAAAGAAATAGGAACTACAGATTTGAGAGGTACAAAACAGACTTTTTGGCCCGACGCATCAATATTTACCGTAACCGAATATAAATATAACATCCTCCAGGCACGTCTCAGAGAACTGGCATATCTGAACAAGGGTATCACAATCACCCTTACAGACAAACGCGAAGTTGAGGAAGACGGAAGCTACAAGAGCGAAGTATTCCACTCGGACGAAGGTGTAAAGGAATTTGTACGTTTCCTCAATTCTACAAACACTCCACTTTTTGATGATGTAATCTATCTGAACACAGAGAAACAAGGTGTTCCTATAGAGTGCGCCATCATGTATAACACAGGTTTCCGCGAAAACCTGCATTCATACGTAAATAATATCAACACTATAGAAGGTGGTACTCATGAAGGCGGTTTCCGTGCGGCACTTACACGTGTATTGAAGAAATATGCCGAAGAAAGCAAGGCATTGGAAAAAGCAAAAGTTGAAATCTCTGGTGAGGACTTCCGAGAAGGTCTTATAGCAGTTATCTCTGTAAAGGTTGCCGAACCACAGTTTGAAGGTCAGACAAAGACTAAACTTGGAAACAGCGAGGTAAGTGGTGCTGTGCAGCAAGCTGTGGGTGAGGCCCTTTCAAACTATCTTGAGGAACATCCTAAAGAAGCAAAAGTTATTGTTGACAAGGTGGTACTTGCAGCAACAGCACGTATCGCGGCGAGAAAAGCACGTGAGTCTGTACAGCGCAAGAGTCCTATGGGCGGCGGCGGACTTCCGGGAAAACTGGCTGACTGTTCAAGCCGTGTGGCAGAAGAATGTGAGTTATTCCTCGTGGAGGGTGACTCTGCGGGTGGTTCTGCAAAACAGGGGCGAAGCAGACAGTTCCAGGCTATCCTGCCTCTACGAGGAAAAATCCTTAATGTTGAGAAAGCAATGTGGCACAAGGCATTTGAAAGCGATGAGGTAAACAATATCATACAGGCACTTGGAATCCGTTTTGGTGTTGAAGAAGAAGACAGCAAGAAGGCAAACATAGAGAAACTCCGTTATCACAAGGTAATAATAATGACCGATGCCGACGTCGATGGTTCTCACATCGACACACTTATCATGACTCTGTTCTACAGATATATGCCTGAAATCATTCAAGAAGGCCACCTGTATATAGCGACTCCTCCATTGTACAAATGTACTAAGGGTAAGGTAAGCGAGTATTGCTACACAGAAGATGCAAGACAGGCATTCATTCAGAAATACGGTGACGGAAGCGAACAGGGAATACACACTCAGAGATACAAAGGTTTGGGTGAAATGAATCCTGAACAGCTTTGGGAAACTACAATGAATCCTGAAACTCGTATCCTGAAACAAGTACAGATAGAAAACGCCGCTGAAGCGGACTATATCTTCTCTATGCTTATGGGCGATGATGTAGCTCCTCGACGCGAGTTCATAGAAAAAAATGCCACTTACGCCAATATTGACGCATAATGTGGTTTATGTTTAACTAAATTTTTTACCTCCTCACATCTTACACGGAGGAAAGCCTCGGAATTCACAAAGTTCCGGGGCTTTTTTTATTATCAACCTTGTTTATATTTCTCTATTTCAAAAACGCTCCCAGGAAGCGTATAAAGAGGTTTCATGTCATAAAACATTTATATTTTTCATATAAACCCGACAAGGATTGTTATAAAATAACTATTTTTGAAAAAAGAAATAACTTAACAAAAACCAATACCAAATAAGATATGAAACTGACATTTCGTATTAAGTACCGTACCGTATGGGGCGAGAGTCTGAGAGTCGTGATAAACGATGACGAGAAAAACTCACTTCCACTTTTCACACGCGATGGTCAGGAATGGCAAGGGACATTCAATTATGACCTACCTGAAAACTCCGATATTGTACCATACCGTTATACTGCTTTCAGAAATGAAGACTGTGTAAGGAAAGAGTTTGGCGCAATCCCCCACTCTATTATAAAAGGTAATGCACAACAACATCATTTTATTTTTGACGATTGCTGGCGAGATCTGCCTGAAGGTAATCACCGATACAGTTCTGCTTTCAATGGTATAACACACACTGAAGAACCTAAAAGGCTTAAAGACAATGTAGGTAGTTGTATTACATTCAGAGCATTATGTCCAGGACTGAGACACAAAGAACAGGAACTGGGAATAATAGGCAGCTGTAACGCACTTGGTAACTGGGAGTATTACCGTCCGCTCAGAATGCAGGAGATATTGCCTGACGTATGGTACATATCTATAGACACTTCATCACTCACATTCCCTTTTGAATACAAGTTTGTTGCAATCAGCTCTAAAACCGGAGCCGTAGAAGAATGGGAATGTGGTTGTAACCGTACTTTCCACATACAACCGCTTATGCGTGGAGAAACTTATTTTCCAATGGAAACTGAAGTGTTCTTCGACTTACCCGAAAGAAAGATTGCAGGTAGCGCAATACCTGTATTTTCACTACGTTCGGAAGGCAGTTTCGGTGTTGGAGATTTCGGCGACTTGAAAACATATATAGACTGGGCTGCTGAAACAAATCAGCAGGCTGTACAGATACTACCTATCAATGATACCACAAGAACAAATACATGGATAGATTCATATCCGTACAACGCAATTTCTATATATGCGTTCCATCCTATGTATATCGACGTAAGAGAATTACCCGCCCTGAAGGATGCTAAAAAAGCTGCCAAATACGAAAAGGAGCGTCGGAAACTGAACAGACTTACAAAAGTGGAATACGAAGGAGTGAACAATACGAAACGTTCTTATCTAAGAGACATATTTACTCAGGAAGCAGAAAACATCCTTTCATCGGAAGATTTCAAAACATTCTACATAAAAAATGAAGAATGGCTTAAACCTTATTCAGCATTCAGCTATCTTAGAGACCTTTATGGTACTGCCGACTTCAACACATGGCCTAAGTATAGTACATACGTTTCAGAAGAAATTGACAAATTATGTGCCAAGGAAGCCGACACATATCCTGAAGTTTCATTCTATTACTTCCTGCAATACGTTCTGCATGTGCAACTACTTGCAGCAGCCAATCATGCACGTAGTAAAGGTATAATTCTGAAAGGTGATATTCCAATAGGTATAAGCCGAGGAAGTGTGGAAGCATGGGTTGAACCATATTACTTTAATATGAACGGGCAGGCAGGTGCACCGCCTGATGCATTCTCTGTGAACGGTCAGAACTGGGGATTCCCTACATACAACTGGGATGTAATGGAGAAAGACAACTACCAGTGGTGGAGAAAGCGTTTCTCAAAAATGGCTGAATACTTCACTGCATACCGTATAGACCATATACTTGGCTTCTTCCGTATCTGGGAAATTCCTGTAGACTCTGTACACGGATTGTTAGGACAGTTTGTTCCGGCACTACCTATGAGTGCGGACGAGATAAAAGGTTTCGGACTGAACTTCCAGAAAGAGTTCATGACAGAGCCGTTTATAAACGACTATATGCTCAACACAATGTTTGGCGACAAAAGCGACGAGGTACGCAATACTTTCGTGGAACATGTTCATCATGACATCTACCGTATGCGTCCGGAGTTCGACACCCAGCGCAAGGTTGAAGCATATTTTGCAGGAAAAACAGACGAGGAAAGCCTCAACATGAAGGAAGGCCTATACTCATTGATAAGCAATGTTCTGTTCGTAAAAGACAGAAAAAATCCTGAGATGTATCACCCGAGAATATCTGTACAGAACGACTTCATCTACAAGCAGCTCAACTGGCAGGAACAGGAAGCATTCAACAGACTATACAATCATTACTACTACCAGCGACATAACAAGTTCTGGTACGACGAGGCGATGAAAAAATTACCTGTCCTCACCCAGTCAACTTCAATGCTTGTTTGCGGTGAAGACTTGGGAATGGTGCCAGACTGTGTGCCATGGGTAATGAACCAGCTGCAGATTCTTTCTCTCGAAATACAGAGAATGCCTAAGGACCCTAAAGACGAGTTCGGACATGTCTATAACTATCCGTTCCGCTCTGTTTGTACTATAGGCACCCATGATATGTCAACCCTCCGTGGTTACTGGAAGGAAGATGCACAGATTACAGAACGCTACTATCATTATGAACTCGGACATTGGGGTGAAGTTCCACATGATGCACCGGGATGGCTATGCCGTGAGGTTGTAAGCCAGCATCTGAACTGCCCGTCACTACTATGTATCCTGACATGGCAGGACTGGACATCAATAGATGAAAC
>CALUIE010000003.1 GCA_944320605.1 uncultured Phocaeicola sp.
CATTGAAAAATAAAGGTTACAATGCGGTTGTTGTGAATTGCTTTCAAATCATTATATTTGTGCTATCGAGAACAGCCATTGAAAAATAAAGGTTACAATGCGGTTGTTGTGAATTGCTTTCAAATCATTATATTTGTGCTATCGAGAACAGCCCTTGTGTCGGCTACCTGATAGACCACCCGGTTGTGAATTGCTTTCAAATCATTATATTTGTGCTATCGAGAACAGCCAGACAGCAAAGCGAAGAATGAAAGGTTTAGTTGTGAATTGCTTTCAAATCATTATATTTGTGCTATCGAGAACAGCATAACTAAAAATCTAATTGTTGGATGATACGTTGTGAATTGCTTTCAAATCATTATATTTGTGCTATCGAGAACAGCTGGCCACCTGCCTGGGATGATTGGTAATATGTTGTGAATTGCTTTCAAATCATTATATTTGTGCTATCGAGAACAGCTTGAATGGATGATGGAAAACAAATGGACTGGTTGTGAATTGCTTTCAAATCATTATATTTGTGCTATCGAGAACAGCAATTAAAATGTAATTTCAAAGCAAAATCAGTTGTGAATTGCTTTCAAATCATTATATTTGTGCTATCGAGAACAGCCTCGAAGAAAATTACTATTGGGTAGATGCAGTTGTGAATTGCTTTCAAATCATTATATTTGTGCTATCGAGAACAGCAAAAGTCTGTTATAAACCAAATAAATAAGTGTTGTGAATTGCTTTCAAATCATTATATTTGTGCTATCGAGAACAGCCTAAGGCTCAAAGATTATGACAGACAATAAGTTGTGAATTGCTTTCAAATCATTATATTTGTGCTATCGAGAACAGCAACCTTCAGTATGAAGTGGCACGACAGGCGGTTGTGAATTGCTTTCAAATCATTATATTTGTGCTATCGAGAACAGCTCTCCACATCTATCCATGTATGCTCCACCAGTTGTGAATTGCTTTCAAATCATTATATTTGTGCTATCGAGAACAGCACAACACGCACAACAACCTATGTTTCAACATTTTAGAAAGTTTATTAGAAATAAAAAAATGCTGTTCTTTAAAACAATATAACCCGCTTTAAAGCGGGTTATATTGTTTTAAAATAATTCCAACTGCTGTCCAGGAGCATTAGCAGTAGCCACTTTCTTCCCATAAAAAATCTTAATTTGTGCAAATTGTTTATCCGTTATACAAAGTATTCCTACTTGTCCCACTTGTGGTAAAAAAGATTGAACTCTTTTTATATGAACATCCGCATTCTCGCTACTTGCACAATGACGAATATATATGGAGAACTGAAACATAGTAAATCCATCTCGCTGAAGAAGTTTGCGAAAATCAGATGCTGCTTTTCTTTCTTTTTTTGTCTCTGTTGGCAAATCAAAAAAAACAAGTATCCACATAACTCTATATTCACTAAATCGCCCTTCCATAAAATAATCCTTAAAGACTTTAGAGATCAGATACCCAGTTTATCAATAATGCATTACTCATTTATGGGAATAATTGGATATTGAATACGTCTTAACTCTCCATCAAAACACTTATATAATGAAGATGTTGTTTGTGCTACAGCAACCATTAAAGGGCTGCGTTTCCCTCCGATAACAACTTCCATAGTAGGTATGGACAATAATGAAGTTTTCATTTCCTTATCTAATTCTAAATCTCTTCCATCATCACTGACTGACATTTTTTTATAAAGCGAGTACACTAAACGATCAACGTACGGTCTATAAGGTTCCATAATATCATCTGCTAAACAATACGCATTATACCTATTATGATGATGAATCCCCAATGTTGGGAGTAATCCACTTGAGACTAAAGCTCTTGACACTACAGCTCTTAAAATAGCATAACCATAGTTTAAAAGATTGTTGGGTGGCATACCGTCTCTTTCACGTGTAAAACCATCAACTTCAGCAAACAATAATTTCCAATAATAAGCAGCTGCTCTCGCCTCAATATTTTCAGAATCTCCGCTTTTAACATTATTGGCCCAAACTTTCATACATTTTACTTCCTCACCTCTACATTCTAACAACACTGATGCTTGATTCATAATCTTTGCTTGTATGGTCTGTTGCCATAATTGTTTCTTCAATGGTAAAGACGCATCTATCTGTTTCCTAAAGCGTTCACTTTGCGTGGTATTTCCATCAAGCGGTAACATCAAACCAATCGGCATACTTTTATTGTCGCATGTAATAATCGCACAATTATTCTTCAATAGAGCATCCATTGTTCCGGTTGTTATGGTTATTTGTTTATTATCTAAAATAACCACACCTATATCTTCTATTGGTTTGGTTATTTCAGACTGACGCTTAAATGAATATGGAATAGAAGAACTACTTTCTACTTCTGGGAGTTTTATAACCAATTGTGCATTCCTCAATGACAAATACGCCGGATTTCCAAAATATAATGTCTTCTTTATCATAAAACATTATCATCAATATAGTTAGATTTACAAATTATATTTAATTTTCCCAAGGCGACTCACTTTTAACGGTACACATATCTCCTTTATCATTTCACCTGTTAAGGCTTTTTCTATTTTATTCAAAGATAAAAATTCTACTTTATCTAATATGATTCCTGACACACTGTACGGAATAAAAAAACTTCTATTTCCTGTACAACTCACCATCTTATAAATTCTTTCAGGTACAGGATTACCTGGCAGCAAACCACTTCTCAATTCATCTTCCGTGGGGACATACACCAAATCATTAGGAGATAAAACAAATTTAGGCTGTAAACCTTCTTCATTTACAGGAGCAGATGGCAAACCTTCTTTTTGCAGTCTAATTACTTCATTAAGCGGAACTGTTGAGAATGTTCGTTTCTTACCATTGTCATAAATTGCAAAAAACAGATTCGTTCCTTTAGCAGCCTCCACAAATTTTGCCGCTTTATTACCACTCTTGCCTACCGCAAATTTATCAGCCTTTTCATATTCCCTTACTTTATAAATAGGTTTATGTTTCTTACCACAGTTCAAATTTATAATATTCTTATTCATGCGTTCAATGCCTTCGGCAGAGAAAGCAACTTTTGGATCACCTCCCTCTATCTCAAGATGCCTTAACAAAATACTCCTAATACCAGTATCTGTTACTTTTCCTTCTATCTTCTTCTTATCAAAACTATCATCAAGCAGACTGCGTGATGCAAAATACCTATCCTTTGTTTCTCTGGTAAAATAATATGCAGGTATCTTCTTCAAATTAACATCTTGCCAACTTTCATTATTCTCTTCAAAGTACTTCATTATAAGTTTCTCATCATAACCTTTCAACAAGAGTTCTCTCAGTTTACTCTTAAGATCCTTATCTATAATTCTTACAGGATCAGCCATCGCCTCTTTCAAACTGATTGTTGTTTCCTTCCTTAGATTAACTTCACCACAAACCGTTTCCTTATGCAAAGATTTTCTTATTGCCCACCAATTCTTGTTACACTCCTGTTGAGATATAACTATCCTACCATTCTCCTTACGTTGATAGATATTTTTTGTTTTGTTTATCACCCTCAAATTCTGCTTTATACTTACAATGACATTTGAAAGAACTGAATAAACATCCTGAGTAAATGTATCCCAAGGTTTAACAATCCGTTCCTTTTTGTCTGCATTGTCTTTTACACACAATAAATTACGAAGATCATGACGGCTTACATTACTTTTAGCCGACTGATTATTAAGATAATTTACAATGTTCCTTCCTGCACATGCTATCACAATTGCATCCATTGCATGATGACGATGGTCTATACGTTTTTTGTTAAATCCTTTCTGCAAATGAAGAGGCATTGTTGGTATTACATGACCGCTTGTATTTACAGAAGTATAATCTGTGGTATCTGTAATTTCATTCATTCTCTTAAAGCGCGGAAGGATTATTTTGTTCCATACATCATTCACTCCCCAATCATTTTTTAAACGGTCAGTTACTCCACCACTACAAACTACTACATTCTTGGATATTGTTTCCTGCTCATCTTTATCTCTTACTATATTCGAAAGCAAAGAGACGATAAGCCTGCTTATGTATCGAGTGTCGTTCATCTGTCGTTCAGAGAACTTATCCGGTATGTCTTCCATGAGAAGTTTTTTCATCTTTGCATTGTTCTTTGAATAATGGTCCTTAACAAACTTCTCATAATTATCAACAGCAAATATTTCTACCACTGAACCTGAATAAAGTTGTACTTTTTCCCCATGATGTTTCTTTATAAACTCATAACCAAGCATATTGCCCTTCAACTTATTAACTTCTGACTCACATATAACCTTATTTGTTAGGGAGTCATCAAAAAAACGTGATCTTGGTATAACATGCTCAATCTCGTATGCGGCAGTAAAGAGTTTGCTTAATGGTATTGGAATACCAGTATATGGCGACCTATACTTTTGCTCAAGCCAAAGACGGTAACGCTTAATATCAGACGGAGTAGGTCGTTTATTTATATCTGTTTCATTAAATTTCTTCAATATGGCAAGCATCTCATCCGCTTGATTTTCATCTATTTCAGGAGAATTCCATGCTCCTTCCTCATAAATACGTAGTAAATCCTGCTGTGAAGGTGAATAAGGACGAACATTCTCAATACCCAGATCAGGATTAATAAATTCCGCCAAAAGAGCTTTTATACGCAAATTAGTATTTTCATTCTCCTGTATTCGCAAACTCATCTTGCGTCTTTTATCCGACGGATTCTTCATTTCCCTTCCAAGTTCTACATGAATTTCATCTATACATCCAACTTCATTCCACACATCTCTGACTGTACGCAATGTTTCCAGCATAACTTGTTCAACTATAGGATTATGTAGTGAATGTTGTTTAAATTTTCTAATGTAATCGTCTATGTCAGAAGGAGACATCCAACGCTCCGTACTCTCAGATTCCGAATGACGGTCATATACTACATAACACACAAGCCAAAGCGGTAAACCTTTGAACAATGAGATATCTGTAAGGTTAATAGATTTTTCTCTTACTCTTTCGCGTATATTTGCATCATATTCTCCTGTTATAATTTTTTCAATTCTTTCACGAGTGTTATCACAAATATTTTCCTCCTTCCAATATTTTCCCATACGCATCAAAGGAAGTAGTTTTTTTATCGCCTTTGCAGAATATGCTCCATACGATTTTTCAAAAGCAGGAGTATTCACAAAGGCATTCACAAACTCATTTCCTAAACAGTACTTGTCCGCAAATGATTCTAAAGCCTGTTTCAATTCCTGCTTACTTGACACAGAATACAGTATATGCCACAACTTCTCTTCAGCAAATGAATCATGACTTATAAGGTCATCAAAAGTAATACTGGTCTTTTCAAGTCCTTTTAATATTGTATAACGAGTTTTATTACATGGATATGACTTATCTTCTACATAGTTCCATCTGTAATTATCTATCGTCTTCTTTGCTAATCCAAACGGTTTATACTTCAAAAAGTCTTCTTGTTTTATCTCCTTTTTAGTATTCAACCAATCAAACAATTCCACATAATCATTTTCATCCTTAAGAAACTCATTCGTCACATCTACATCTACTTTAAGAGCATCACCGACCTGCTTTGTCTTTTGATATATACGAAGACTTAATACAAATTGCCAAAGTCTGAATTCTTGATATAATGGATGCGATTTAGCTATACACTTAACGGCTGCATACTTTTTCTCACCTGTATTTTTATCTAAATATACATGCGACTCGTATGGACATTCATCTATTAAAGACTTTTTACTCTTCAAAGGTCTCTGATAAAACAATATATCATTGATAAAGAAATAAGCAAAATCATGTACCAACATCATATTCCTATGTGCAGGGTTATTTGGATACAATTCATCTACACATTTTTCATAAAGAGCCTTATCCTGAAGCTCAGGATGAAATTTTTTCTGTTTTTCAAGTATCTCTTTTATTTCTTCTTTGTAATATTTTCTTTCTATTGTACGTACCAACTTACCACGAATCTTTTGTTTTGGATTACGTAACAATGTTTCAAAAATGTACTCACCTACTTTCTTACCAGATTTGTCAAGGTCATTTTGCGTTTTTTGCTTTATAAGTTCCCATTCTGTATTCCATTCCGCTTCTGTAGGTATATTGAAAATGCACGACAAAGAACCATCTTCATTATATCTATCATTACCATTCTTATCAATATCGACTTTTACAATAATATCCTTCTCAACACCAATCCAATCAGGTATCTCTTTTTTGAAAATCTTTCCTGATACTCCATTAGACAATACGACAACAAGAACTTTTAACCCCCTATAAACTTCTTTGGTATCTATAATATTTATCACTTTCTGATGGTCAAAGTACTGTCTGGTCTTACTCGGTTTCTTTTCTTCCTCACTTTCATCTCTGAGTTGGAAATACCCTCTTTTCTGATTAAAATTAAGCAAAATCCAGGATAGCTCTTCCTTACTTATCTTTTGAGTCAAGGCTTTCTTACGAAGGTAATACAATGTCCAATCGTACGGGACTTTTGATTCTTCTGAAATATATTGTGGATTGTTCTTTTGGAATTCCTCAAGCATTTCTAAAAAGGAATCCATAAAAAGAAAATGATACTTATTGTCTTCATCCATAATCCATGCCAACTTGGGTTCTGTACCTGGAAGAAACTTTCCATATCTGTCGAGTTGCGAATTATAATGTTGTGGCAAAAATCCCATTAATGACAAAACTCTATTTAATCTCTCACGTCTTAGTTTTCCTCGTTCATATAAACGCCTTGTGCTTCTATGTTCTCTTCTGTCCTTTGTCTGAGAAACCGTATTCCCCTTTTCAAAATCCCCCATAAGAGACGCATCCATCGGGATTATTCTACTACCTGCCGCCTCTATACCGCATAGAACTTCTTTACTCTCATTTTCTGATTTATTTATCACAGCCCAACCTATACTGTTGGTTCCCAAATCAAGTCCTAAAATCTTTTTCATGGTAAATATTATATATGTTTTGCAACAAATATAATAATTTTTCACATAAGATCATTTTGAATATATAAATATTTCCTATAGATTTGTGACATGATTTGAAGCAATTCACAATAAGGATTATTCCGTTGTGAAAACATTAGGTTCCCTCGTCCTTTAACGGGGGATTTTTTATACCTTATAAACTGAAAATACTCACAAGGCTTTATCACACGAAGCCTTTCGCATACTGAACTCACATCCGCAATATTGTTGATTATAAAAATTATATTCTTTTATAATAGCAATGCGACGTTCGCTCAAGCCACCCTTACGCCAGTTCTGCTCCCACCAAACAACATCCGAATATGGTTCTACAGCATAACGTCCCGCCTCATTTATCTGGTCAAGGCTTTTCCAACGAGATGATGCCAAAGTGGTGGTAATGACGGTAAATCCGTGTTCGTGCGCATAAAGAGCCGTTTCGCGCAAACGCATCTTGAAACAGCGAAGACAGCGTCCTCCCCTCTCCGGCTCATTCTCCATACCTTTTATACAATCCAACCAATGTGGATGGTCATAATCGGCATCAATAATATCAAGTCCTAACAAACGGGCGTAGCGCGTACACTCATCTTTACGGATATTGTATTCTTCAAGAGGATATATATTCGGATTGCAGTAATATATAACAGGACGTACACCATGCCCCATCAGACATTCAATTATGGCAGACGAACATGGGGCACAGCATGTATGAAGCAGTACTTTATCTGCTCCACCAGGAACTTCTATATGGAATTCTTTCTTTTTCATAAACTATTGTTTATCACTTTTACTTCTTTGGTATGCTATTCTCGGTGTACCGTTAGCTACGTAAATTATACCACACCTCACAAATCCGTTTTTCTCAAGAAGATGCTGCATTATCTTGTTATCTTTATGTGTATCGGCACGTAAACATGGTGAGACACGAAGGCTCCATTCTATACAGGCAGAGGTGATACCTTTCACGCTGCCATCGGCTGCAAGGCGATGTATCACATAATAAGGCTCATCGTCCGGCCAGGTACCGTCTTCTATATACGAATAAGTAGGATCCGGTCCTTTAATAAGGCAAAAAGTGGCAACAATAATTCCATCATCCTCATTAACACAAACAAAACAATGTCCATCCGCAATTTCCCGACTTATAAGATCAACTTGCGGATAACCGTTAATCCATTGATTTGGATTGCCGGATGCTTTCATAAACTCCCTGGCTATTGAGAATATACGCATCAGTCTATCAATATCTCCCGGAACAGCTTTTCTGATTATTATTTCCATATCTATTTTATATGATGCAACTTTACTATTTCTCCTAATTCTGGAATAATGACATTCATATTTCTTTTTTTAGCTTCAGCGGCAAAGACGTGTGGAGGATCAAACAATGGTTCGTCAGACAAATCAAAAGTACCATAATGCATTGGTACAGTCATACGCGCACCCATCTCTGCCGAAGCAGTCAAGGCATCATACGGCGATATATGATTAGGTTTCATAAACCATCGAGGCTTATATGCCCCTATACCAATCATACAATAATCTATATGTGGGAATATATCAGGCAGTTCCTTAAAATGATGGGCATATCCGGTATCACCGCTATTATAGATAGTTATACCGTCCGACTGTATCATAAAAGCTCCCCAAAGACGTTCCCCACCATCACTCACTCCTCTTTTACTCCAATGTTGTGCAGGCAGAAAAGTAAGACATAAACCCTCCTCCTTATGTTGCTGATACCACCCGGCTTCTATAACTTCCATGTCAGGAAACCACCCTTTAATCAACTGCCCTGTTCCTATTCCGCAAAATAGCTTCATCTGTGGATTTTCAGAGTAAAGACGCGCAACACTTGGCTTGTCAAGATGATCGAAATGGTCATGGCTGATAAGCAAATAATCTATATTCTTGAATATCGAAGGATTAGCAGGAAAAGTACTCCGACGCTTTACGAATGGTATGTTACCGAAAACAGGATCTATCATAAACCGTTTACATCCAACCTGCAAAAAAAACGAATTATGCCCAAGCCATATTAAAGAATTACCGGTAACAGAATCAAGATTATGGAGAAACCTGACATTAGGATTCCACTTTATCTGACGTTTCTCTTTCCTTTGAGGATTAGGCGTGAACCTCCATTTCAATACGCTACCCATTCCAGGACGCCATTTATGCTGGCGGTTAAAGAATTTACCTTTAACGGAAGGATTTCCACGCCAACGAGGGTTAACGGTATGCAGCTGTTCATTCCTTCTAAACAAAATCCTTTCTCCCATAAATCTTCATTAAATATAAAACAAAAACCGGGGAAAGGCTATATCCTAATTACAACCTTACCCCGGATCTTAAATATATCTTTATTATTTTTCCAACAGTTCTTTCAGAAAAGCATCAAGTTCTTCATCGAGTCCCTTCAACAGTTCATCGTTAAGTAATAAAGTATCGTCATCGTCAACCAACATCAACTCTGCAACTGTTTCTTTTTCTTCATCTACAAGCACGAATGAATATGGCTTCAATAAAGACAGCTTTTCAAAATATCCCTGATCGCTCAATGCTACAATTTCCGAACGTAGAACAGGTTCAACTTCAGACATAAAGTCCTCTGTTTCGCATTCAACCCATTCGTCTATAATAGTACGCGCCAATTCTTCATCATCGTCATTAAAAATCAATAGTTCACCACTATCCTGTTTGGGTTGCAAATGTATATCCGTAACAACAGTATTTTCCTCACTTGAAACATATCTGCATAATGCTTCCCTGATAGATGATGATATAGCAGCACGTGTTTTTTCACTTATATTCATAGGCATAAAATATTTATTACCTCAAAATTACTAAAAATTATAATGTATCAAAACAAACAAGTCAAAAATTGTTATTGAAACGTCCCATTTGAATATTCAACTTACCAAATTCGCCCTTTCTTTTTATAAACTGAGTTATATAATACTTTAATACCATTTCTTCTTCCGAACCGGACTTGACACAATCAGAAGCTTTATTCAACCATTCTTCTGCCTTATCCATGTCGCCTGTCATTTCATACGAAAGAGCTATATTATATGCAGTTCTGAACTTAATATTTCCTTTCTTCTGACGATTATAAACCTGAGTCCACAATTCACGCGCAGATGCCCAGTCTCCTTCATTAACATAAACTCCGGCATCACGCATTTCCACACCTCCTCCGTCAAAATATAATCTGTTTACTGTCTGCCAATATGGAACAATCTTATTACAAATGACAGATGCCGCATGGGTAGTAGCCTCATCTATAATTTCTTTTTCGGAAATTCTATAGGCAAAATCAAAATACAATGAATCTGTAGCCGTAAACTCAACTAACGGATTCTGTCTTCCTGGCAAATATAATCTTACTACAGGCGTCAACTGTGCCTGCAATACAGGAATTGAAGTTTCCCAAGCCGGATTAGTATATTCCTTTTTTTCTACATCAATGAGCAATCTTTCAAATGAAATAATCATATCAACACCCAACATTGAAGACAACCTGTCAACCTCATCAACAGAGAGACTCATTGAATAGTTATCTGATCTTAGAGCTGAATCACATATTATAACCTGATTAAAATATTTACTGTCTGCCAAAAATCCTGCCAATGTCTCAGCCGCATTCTTTCCCTCCGCCTCAATCTTCCCTAATGTGAGAATATTCTTTTTAGGTTTGGATCTTGACGGCATATTATTTACTACACCGACAACTGATATTTGATACGGGAAATTAACTTCCGCAGGAGATAATTGGTCAAACGTAAGTGTCTGAATAGAACTGCAGGACGACAAAACGACACTTAAGAATATGATAATATATAGAATATATTTTCTCATAATATTTCAGCTTTTAATCTGTACAAAATTAATATATTTCTGAATATTATGAAGTTAAAAGGTAATAAAGGTGCAATAATAAAGGCCGTCTCTTTGTTAAGAGACGACCTTTAAAATGTGTATTTTATTAAAATTATTATACTTTACCGTGACAATTCTTATATTTCAATCCACTTCCACAAGGACAAGGATCATTTCTACCTACAGTTTTTTCAGCTTTATAAGGTTCCTTTTTCACCTCTCTTGTATCTTTTCCCGCAGCTTTCTGCTGTGAGACATCGTTAAGATCAACTTTTTCTTCCTTATATTGCTGTCTTGGTGCTTTTTCCGGTGCTGCTTCACGAACCTGTTCCGGCTCCTGAACCGGTATCTGGGCACGCATCAATACCGAAATAGTATTGTTATTGATTTTTGACACCATACTGTCAAACAGTTTTACAGACTCAAGTTTAAAAATCAACAACGGATCCTTTTGTTCATAACTTGCATTCTGAACTGAATGTTTGAGTTCGTCAAGTTCACGAAGGTTCTCTTTCCACGCTTCGTCAATTGTATGAAGAAGTATGGCTTTTTCAAAAGCCTTCACTATTTCTTTCGATTCAGACTCGTATGCCGCTTTCAAATTCACCGGTATATTATACATACGTTTTCCGTCAGTGATAGGAATCATTATATTTTCATACATGTGTCCCTGATTTTCATATACCTGTTTGATTACCGGATTAGCAATCATAGCCATACGATCTGTCTTACGCTTGAAAATCTCCATAGCGGCATCAAATGTCTTTTCCGTAAGATCATTCTTGTCCTTGGAATTAAAATCTTCTTCAGTGAACGGAGCTTCCATCGCAAGTGTCTGAAGTATTTCCATCTTAGCCTCATAATATGTTGCCATATCTAAAGCATTGGCACAACGTTCCCATATCATGTTGACTATATCCATACCAATACGTTCTCCCATCAAGGCATGGCGACGTTTAGTATAAACGACATTACGCTGTTTATTCATAACATCATCATATTCAAGCAGACGCTTACGAATACCAAAGTTGTTCTCTTCTACTTTTTTCTGGGCACGCTCAATAGAGTTTGAAATCATCTTATGTTCTATCATCTCTCCTTCCTTGAATCCCAACTTATCCATTACAGATGCTATACGGTCAGAAGAGAACAGACGCATCAAATCATCTTCAAGTGAGACAAAGAATACAGAAGAGCCTGGGTCTCCCTGACGTCCGGCACGACCACGTAACTGACGGTCAACACGACGTGATTCATGACGTTCTGTACCAATAATAGCCAAACCGCCGGCAGCCTTAACCTCATCGCTTAATTTTATATCGGTACCACGACCTGCCATATTTGTAGCAATTGTAACAGTACGTCCCAAACCTGCTTTTGCAACTATATCCGCTTCTTTCTGGTGAAGTTTAGCATTAAGTACGTTATGTTCAATCTTACGCAAAGTAAGCATCTTACTTAACATTTCAGAGATTTCTACGGATGTAGTACCAACCAAAACAGGACGTCCCATTTGAACCATCTTCTCAATCTCTTCTATAACTGCCTTATATTTTTCACGTTTAGTTTTATAAACACGGTCGTTCATATCTATACGTGCTATAGGGCGGTTAGTAGGAATAGTCACAACATCAAGTTTGTATATATCCCAGAATTCACCTGCTTCTGTTTCAGCTGTACCCGTCATACCTGACAGCTTGTGATACATACGGAAATAGTTCTGAAGAGTGATTGTAGCAAATGTCTGTGTAGCGGCTTCCACTTTAACACCTTCCTTTGCCTCAACAGCCTGATGCAAACCGTCGCTCCAACGACGACCGTCCATTATACGGCCAGTCTGCTCATCAACTATTTTAACCTGACCGTCCATAACTACATAATCAGTATCTTTTTCGAACATTGTATATGCCTTAAGCAACTGGTTGATAGTATGAACTCGCTCTGATTTGATAGCATAGTTTGTCATCAGTTCATCTTTCTTTGCCAATTTTTCCTCATCGGTCAAAGATGTTTCGTTTTCAAGTTCAGACAATTGTGCCGCAATATCAGGAAGAACGAACAATGTAGGGTCTTGAGAAGAACCTGTAATTAATTCTATACCTTTGTCTGTAAGATCGGCACTTTTCATTTTTTCGTCAATAACGAAATAAAGAGGCTCTACAGCTTCAGGCATACGCTTATTATTTGCCTCCATATAAATAGCCTCTGTTTTCAACATTCCGGCTTTTATACCCGGCTCACTCAAAAACTTGATAAGTGGTTTATTCTTTGGAAGTGCCTTATGACTACGGAACAATGAAAGGAAACCTTCCTCTACTTCCTCTTTTTTATCAGAAGCTATAAGGCGTTTCGCATCAGCTAAATATTGTGTAGCAAGTTTACGCTGTGCTTCAACAAGGCGTTCTACCAAAGGACGCAAGACTTCAAATAATTGTTGATCTCCCTTCGGTACAGGACCGGATATGATAAGAGGAGTACGCGCATCGTCAATCAAGACAGAGTCAACCTCATCGACAATTGCATAGTTATGTTTTCGCTGTACAAGGTCTTTAGGACTATTCGCCATATTGTCACGCAAATAATCGAAACCAAATTCATTATTTGTACCAAAAGTAATATCAGCCATGTATGCACGACGACGAGCCGCAGAATTAGGCTGGTGTTTATCAATACAGTCAACACTCAAACCATGGAACATATAAAGAGGTCCCATCCATTCAGAGTCTCGTTTTGCAAGGTAATCATTTACTGTAACAACGTGAACTCCATTTCCTGTCAATGCATTAAGGAATACCGGCAAAGTAGCCACAAGCGTTTTACCTTCACCTGTTGCCATTTCGGCAATCTTTCCCTGATGAAGAACTACACCACCAAATAGCTGTACATCATAATGTATCATATTCCATTTAGTGTCGTTACCACCGGCTACCCAATGATTCTTCCATATAGCCTTATCCCCCTCTATACGGATAAAATCTTTTCCCATAGCAGCGAGTTCGCGATCGAAATCTGTAGCTGTAACTTCAATCTCTTCATTCTGGGCAAAACGTCTCGCAGTATCTTTTACAATAGAAAAGGCAACAGGAAGAACGTCATTCAGAGCTTTTTCATATTTCTCAAGAACTTCTTTTTCCAGTTTATCAATTTGCGCAAAAATAGGTTCGCGCTTTTCAATATCGGTACTCTCTATTGTGGCTTTGAGTTCCTCTATTTTTTTATTATCCTCTACGGCAGAATCTTTTATATATTTCTTTAATTCTTCCGTTTTAGCTCGTAATTCATCATTACTAAGTTTTTCAATTTCAGGATATGCAGCTTTAATTTTTTCCACCCACGGTTGGATTTCCTTCATGTCACGAGAAGCCTTGTTCCCGAATAACTTACTTATAAATTCATTAAATCCCATTATATTTTTTATTTTTTATTTTTCATATAATGCCGTTAAATATATTCAACGGCGTACAAAGATAATTAAAATGCCATAAAAAGCGACAATAACTTACATTTATTTACGGATTCCGGTTAAAGGAGCCGCTACACTGGCATTAGGTGCCCTAATACGCATAAAATGAGCTAATGTAGGAGCAATAGTAGATATTTTTACAGGAGAATATAAAATCTCAGGTTTTATATTATATCCAAAGAAAAAGACTGGAACTGATGAATAAGATTCACGTTCTACTCTTACATTATTGGAAAATTCATCCACCACTTTCCATCCGGGCAAAATTTCTATGTACAAATCTCCTGAACATTCGCGCGTGAAAGAATTTCTTATTTTCTCAATTTTAGGATCCCAGGCACCTAATAAAAGGCGTTGTGAAGAATATGCAGAACGTATTCCGCTCATCTGTACAATGAATTCAGATGCACGGCTCATAACTTCTGTTATATTCAGATTCTTATCCTCTATCAGTTTGTGATTAAGATAAATCTGGTTGCCATAATATGTTTCCACGTATTGTCCCTGACCATATATTGCCATGAGATACATATTAAGCAGTGCAGAGCAACGTTTCAGATGAAATTCTCCGGTCGGGATTCTATATTCAGGTGCATCTTCCGGCTCCGGAGAACGATATCCTGTTGATGTTACAAATATTAAAGTATTCTTCAGTCCTACCTTACGATCAATCAAGTCAAGCAAATCACCAATGCTATTGTCAAGACGCACATACATATCCTGAATCTGCATGGCATATTCATTGTCTGGCTTACCGTCATAGTTTCCAGCATAATAACCAAGAGCCAACAGATCTGGAGTGTCATCAATACCTGCATTTGTATTATTAAGAAATACATCTACCAGTTTATTTACTTCATCATTTACATAAGGACTTGTCTTAAATTTCTTGTATTTATACAGACGTTCATCTGTAAAATTATGTTTGAAAGTAATTTGTTTTGTTTTAGTTGTAATATATCTATATGCAGTAACAGGTAAATATGGGCCCCATGTTATTTGATCTATTCTGAAATCCAAGCCGTTGCGGTCATTAAAAGTCGTAACCCATTCAGGAAATATTCCATAATATGTAGTTCCACTCCATTTTCCTGTATCATCATTTATCCAAAACGCTCCTTTAGAGGCATGACCAGCCCCCATAATTGCCATTTCCTTTGTAGGAGCAATAGAATAAACATGTGCCTGCCCATTGGTAGATACCATTAGTTCATCCGCCAAATTGGATACTGACAGATGTTTAGGAGAAACGTTTTCAGAAGTATAAATTCCCATGTAGGATTTATCATCCACACTCTTTACTACACATAAAGAATTTCTGTCCATCCAATTATTTCCTACAACACCATTATAATAAGGAGTTGTACCGGTATAAATTGAAGCGACCGATGATGATTGATCCGGTTTTATAAAATCATACTCCGCATTTATATAGACACGTCCCTCTTTAAAAAGACGTTTGAACCCTCTTTCACCATACATGGCAGAAAAAGCCTCAATATAATCTGTACGTAACTGATCAATTGTCAATCCGATGACCAGTTTTGGAACAGCCGGAACATTCTGTGCATTAATTCCGGAAATTACTATAGCTGTTATCAAAGATGTAATAAACCGCTCTCTCATTTCAATTTTCTATAAACTATTAAATGGCTTACCGCATTACACAACAAACCAAGAGCCAAAAGTAATACTGATAAATTAATTTCTTGTGGTATCACAGGCAATATCACTATAAAAAAAGTTAAATACACCGAATTTACAATATGCCATTTATCCTTTTTACGTTTTATGTCATTATAAATCATAAAAGGCAAATAGAACAATGGTATTGGATTAAAAAGCAAAATCAACCAATTTGAATCTACTGTAGGATGTACGGAGAAGAAAAACAAAAAAGCAATTATGCATCCGGATATTCCCTGAGACAAATACAATATCAAATCCCAGCCCCAATATATCTTTATCTTAAAAACCTGTATAAAAGCTATAACTAAATTCACACACAAAAAGAACATGGCACACTCCACAGGTGTAAATGGGAAAGAATCCTCTTCTCCTTGTGGAACAGCATCTACAATAACGTCCTCTTTTAACACTAAAGGCCTTGTTTTACCATCAGCAGATTTTATATATGCTCCATCGGCAAAAAAACGCATATAAAAAGGAGAAAACATTTGTTGTCGAACACCTATGGATTTATCCGCATCTGCTCCCAAACACAGGTCTATGCCGAACTCCTCCCAATCAAATCCTTTAGTAAACTCATGTACTATTTCGCGAAATGTTTTTTGTGTGTCAGACGTAGGATATACAACATTTCCATTGATACTTTTTTCTATCTGATCGCGTGCTCTGGTTGTACAATTATCATAAAAATAATTATACCTATAGATACGATTTTCAGGAAGATAATTAGTAAAAAGTATATTTTGCAATTTGATTTTTTCTTCATAAGTGAGATTCAGAACCTGTTGATATACAGAAGAGCCTCTTAACATATATTCAGTTTGAAATGATTTGAACTCATTTACTCCCAACTGATAATCGGTTTCACCTTTTACAAAACGATAAATAAAATTAGGAGCAGAGAAACTGAACATTCCATAATTAAAAACAAAGTCCTTGTTCTCTGTGTAATTCTGATATCTTATAGCAGTATGTCCAAATAAAGAATATATTTCAGTACCCGGAGAACAAGTCAATAAACTAAACTGGATACTGTCACGCTTTTGCGCATAAGACATCATAGTTCCCCAGATTATCAAAAATGATAGAAATACTCTAATTTTATTGGTAAACATAATTTTTCAAAGTGCATATTTTTAATTTCGGGCACAAAAATAAGACTAATTATCTATAAATATAAAACAAAACATCTATTTTATTGCAATTCTTATCTATTTTTTCTTTTACTTTGCAAACAATACAAAAATATAGATTGTGAATTTAATAATAGACATTGGAAATACAGTAGCCAAATTGGCTGTTTTCGAAGGTGACGAACAAGTTGATATTCTTCGTGGTTCAAATCATTCTTTGGATTGTATTAAAATACTTAGCCATAAATATAAAATAGACAAATGTATAATTGCTTCTGTAATTACAATAAGTAATACAATAAAAAAACAATTATCAAGCGTTGATTTCCCTGTATTGGAGTTGAACTATAAAACTCCAATACCTATAAACAATAAATACAAAAGTCCTGAAACTTTAGGGATGGACCGTTTAGCAGCTGTTGTAGGTGCAAATTACCTGATTCCAAACAGGAATCTTTTAGTTATAGATGCCGGGACAGCTCTTACATACGAATTTATTGACTCCAATGCAAATTATTGGGGAGGCAATATTTCGCCAGGGATATATACAAGATTTAAATCATTAAGCGCATGTTGTGACAAACTTCCATTAATAGAAAAAGGAGGAGATATGCCAGAATTAGGATATAATACAGAAACTGCTATAAGATCTGGTGTTATCAAAGGTATTGAATTTGAAATCAAGGGTTATATAACCCAATTACAAAAAAAATATCCAGACCTTTTAGTTTTTTTAACTGGCGGAGACAAATTTTCTTTTGATACAAAATTAAAAAGTATCATATTTGCAGATAGATTTTTAGTTTTAAAAGGTTTAAATAGAATATTAAATTATAATGTCAAATAAAAAGGTACTTATTAGCGCTATATTTGCAACAGCATCAGTATTTGCTATTGCTCAATCCAGCACTAACTCTCCATATACAAGATTTGGATTTGGGGACTTATCCGACCAAGTCTTTACAAGTAATGCAGCAATGGGTGGCGTAGGAAATGCCTTACGTTCAAGTCGTCATATAAATCCGATTAATCCTGCATCATATACTTCAGTTGACTCTTTATCATTCATGTTTGATATAGGTTTCAGCATGAAGAGTTCAAATTATGAAGAAAATAACATTAGATCAAATGCCAGAAATTCCAGTTTCGATTATCTTGCAATGCAGTTTCGTCTTCATCCAAGAATAGGAATGACAATAGGGTTTACACCTTTTTCGACCATTGGATATAATTTCAGTACTACAAGTTATGCTTCAAACAGTAATAGTGTATCGGTAACAAACACGTATTTTGGAGATGGCGGTACCAACGTCGTATTCGGAGGTTTGGGATTTAAAATAATAGAAAACTTATCTATAGGAGCAAACATAGGCTATCTTTACGGGAAACAAGAATATAGTACTACTGCCACATTAAGTAACGGTGGAGATTATACTATTACATATAGGAATCTTAGAGCTAAGAGTTATAAACTTGATGTGGGCTTACAATATACACAACCTATAGGAAAAAGCAACAATATAACTTTAGGACTAACATATAGTTTGGGCCATGATTTGAATTCAACAGAAGTTGTGGGAACACAGGTAACCGATGGAAGTAGTTACACATCAACATCTGAAAATACTTTTTATAAGGGATACGGAATACCTTCAAATTATGGTATCGGATTATCTTATCAATATAAAAACAATATAACCGTTTGTGCAGACTACACTCTACAGGAATGGTCTAAAGCCAAATTGCCTAATTATGCGGGAAAATATAACAACCGTAATAAATTTTCTTTAGGCTTTGAATATATTCCGAATATGATTGGAAGAAAGTTTTTACAAAGATTATCATACAGAGCCGGAGTTTTCTATAATTCTCCATACTTTAAAATACCTAACGATGTAAATGCAACTTCCTATTCAGATGGAGCAAGAGAAATCGGAGTTAGTGCAGGATTTGGATTTCCTTTATCACTTTTTCAGCGTAAAACCATGTTAAGTATAACAGGTCAATACATAAATCTTACTCCTAATACAAATAATTTAATGACTGAAAACCGGTTCGTACTAAAAATAGGATTAACACTTAATGAACCATGGTTTATGAAATGGAGAGTGAACTAAATCATTATATAAGTAATAAATAAAGACACAATAAACAATTAAATTAATATACGATGAGAATGAAGATGTTTACAATGCTGTGCGCCCTCGCATTAGGTACCACAGCTTCTTTTGCTCAAAAAGGAGTAGAAGACGGTTCTAGATTTGGACATGGAGAAGACAGTATCCGTTGTCTTCAGAACATCAGTATTTATACTGAATATGTAAAAACAGACAATTTCAAAGATGCTTACAAACCATGGAAAGCAGTATTTACAGAAGCTCCTTTCGCACAAGTTGGTACATATACTAACGGTGCTAAAATCTTGCGTGGACTTATTCAAAGTACAAAAGATGCTGCTCAACAGAAAGCATATTTGGATGAATTAATGGCAGTACACGATCAGCGTATAAAATACCTTGATAAATTAAACAAACTCGTAAGATCAAAATCAACAGAAGGCTCTATCATAGGTATGAAGGTTCATGATTACATAGTATTTTCCGGTAAAAACTTAGATATTAACAAGGCATACGAATGGGCAAAACAAGGAGTTAGTATGGAAAAAGAAAAATCAGACTACTTCATGTTTTTGGATATGATGGATATGTCATCTCGTAAACTTAAAACTGATGAGAACCACAAAGAACAGTTTATACAAGACTATCTTACTGTTTCAGGATATGCAGATGCAGCTTATAAAGCTGAGAAAAAAGAGAAGATGAAAAATCTTCTTAAAACTACCAAAGATAATGTAGATGCATATTTTATAAACAGTGGTGCAGCATCATGCGAGAACTTACAAGCAATCTATGGTCCTAAGGTAGCACAAAACAAAACAAACTTAGACTATTTGAAACAAGTTATTTCTGTTATGCAACTCTTGAAGTGTACAGAAGAAGAGGCTTACTTTGAAGCATCTGAAGCAGCACATGCCATAGAGCCAACAGCAGCAACAGCAGCAGGTTGTGGATATATGTATTACAAGAAGGGTGACATAGACAAAAGTATAGGATATTTCGATCAGGCTATTGAATTGGAACAGGATCCTATAAAAAAGGCTGAATACTGTTATAATGCAGGGGTTATACTTTTCAGCAAAAAACAATTAAGCCGAGCTAAACAATATTGCAACAAAGCTATATCATTCAACAACAATTATGGAGATGCTTATATCCTGATAGCACAGATGTATGCTTCCAGTCCTAATTGGAGTGACGAATCAGCATTGAACAAATGTACTTTCTTTGCTGTTATAGACAAACTACAACGTGCTAAAAGCGTTGATCCAAGCGTTGCAGACAAAGCAAACGAATTAATCAGAACATATTCAGCATATACTCCAAAAGATGAAGACTTGTTCTTCTTAGGCTTAAGCAAAGGACACACGGTTACAATTGGAGGATGGATTGGGGAAACTACAACCATAAGATGATAAAATATATGTCATATAGACAAATAATCTTAAATTCAAGAAATTTTATAAGCATAACAGTTGTCATTTGGACAACTGTTATGTTTCTTTTTTTCCCTTCTTGTATTGGAAAAGAAAAAAAATTTGCATCTGCAATTAATGAAAAAGACTCTTTACCAGACATGCACAGCATTGGCGTGGTTTCATACGTTTCTGATTCAGGAATGATAAGATATAAAATCGTTACAGACGAATGGCTTGTTTTCAGTAAAAAGAACCCACCATATTGGGCTTTTGAAAAAGGTCTATACCTTGAAAAATTTGACACTTTATTCAGAGTTGATGCAAGCATAAAGGCCGACACTGCGTACTATCATGAAAAAAAGGAAATATGGGAACTAAGAGGGAATGTACATATACAGAACCAATTAGGTGATAAATTTGATACAGAACTATTATTTTGGGATCAATCTAAAGAGAGAATCTACTCGGACCGGTTTATCAAAATAGAGCAAGAAGATAAAATTCTTACAGGATACGGTTTCGATTCTAATCAGGAAATGACAGAATATGAGATATTTACTCCAACAGGAATATTTACTGTAGAAGACACAGCACCAACTGATACTACAAATATCAGCAAGAATACAAATAAACAATAATAGCATAACATATCCGTATAAATATCAGCAAAATGGATATTATAATAGAACTACTTATTACAATGACATTCTCCGCATTTTTTTCAGGAATGGAAATTGCCTTTGTGTCATCAAACAAGCTAAGGTTTGAAATGGAGAAATCTAATAATATTTCTACCAGAATACTGACTGTATTCTATAACAATCCTAATAATTTTATATCTACCATGTTAGTTGGGAATAATATAGCACTGGTTATATACGGTATTCTTATGGCTGAGATTATTGAAAATAAAATACTCGCTAATATTATGACCAACGAAGCATTATTGGTCATAACACAAACAATCATATCTACCCTCATAATACTTATCACCGGAGAATTCTTACCAAAGACAATTTTCAAAATTAATCCTAATCTAACATTGAAATACCTGTGCATCCCCACATATATCTGTTACTTGGTCTTATATCCTATAAGTAAATTCTCTGCAATGTTATCAACGACGATATTAATGCTTACAGGGAAAAAAATAAAAAGAGAAGATAGAGAAAAGGCTTTTTCTAAAGTTGACTTGGACTACCTGATTGAAAGTAGCTATGATGAAAACAATAATGAAAAAGAAATAGAACCTGAAATACAAATATTCCGCAATGCATTGGATTTTTCCAACATAAAAGTAAAAGACTGTATGATTCCAAGGACTGAAATCATAGCAGTAGAAACAGGAACGCCCAAAAATGAGATTTTAAGAGTATTTGTTGATAGTGGGTTAAGTAAAATAATTGTATTTCGCGATAATATTGATAACATAATAGGATACATACACTCATCAGAAATGTTCAATTCTCAAAATGACTGGGAAAAGAATATCAAATCTATTCCTGTTGTTCCAGAAAGTATGGCAGCCAACAAGCTTATGCAACTTTTGATGCAACAAAAGAAATCATTAGCAGTAATAGTAGATGAATTTGGAGGAACATCCGGGATAATTGCACTTGAAGACATCATGGAAGAGCTTTTAGGGGATATAGAAGACGAACATGATAATAATAATACTGTAGCTAAAGAAATAAGCGAAAACGAGTATATTTTATCTGGTCGTATGGAAATAGAAGATATTAATGAAAAATTTGATATCGGATTACCAGAAAGCGATGAGTATCAAACACTTGGCGGGCTTATTGTAAATGAATACCAAAGTATTCCTAAACCTCACGAAAATATCATAATAGGAAAATTTCAGTTTAATATAATAAAAGCAACTAATACAAAAATTGAGTTAGTAAAATTGAAAATACAGAAATAAGCATTTTTTTTGTAAGAAAATAGCAACTCATAAACATTTTTCGTATCTTCGTGCGCTAATTACAGAAAAACAATAAACAAAAAATAATAATTTTAAATGGCAACTTTACAAACTATTAGAAGCAAAGGACCATTATTGGTCATTGTTATCGGTATTGCCCTCTTCGCTTTTATAGCAGGTGACGCATGGAAAATATTCCAGCCACATCAGGGAAGGCAAGACGTCGGAGAAATTAACGGAGAAAAAATCTCCGCTCAGGATTATCAAAAGTTAGTTGATGAATACACAGAAGTGATTAAGCTAACTAATGGATTAGCATCGCTGAATGAGAATCAATTAGCAAGTGTTAAAGACCAAGTATGGCAGTCATACGTAAATAACATGCTTATAGCTGAACAAGCTGAAAAGTTGGGACTTACAGTTACTGATGCCGAAATTCAATCTATTATTGATGAGGGTACACACCCTATGTTGATGAACACTCCATTCCGTAACCCACAAACTGGAGCTTTCGATAAGGATATGTTAAAGAAATTCCTTGTTGATTACTCAAACTTAAATTCAAGCCAAATGCCTGCACAGTATGTTGAATACTATCAGACTATGGGTAACTTTTGGAACTTTGTCGAGAAAACTTTGAGACAATCAACTTTGGCTGAAAAATATCAGAATTTAATTTCAAAATCATTAATATCAAATCCAGCCTCAGCTGAAGATGCTTTCAAAGCTCGTACAGAACAAAGCGACTTGCTTATGGCTGCTGTTCCATATTCTTCTGTCAACGATTCATTAGTAAAAGTTTCTGATGATGAAATCAGAAGTCTGTACAATGAAAGAAAAGAGCAATACAAGCAATTGGCAGAGACTCGTAATATACGTTATGTCGATGTACAAGTATTACCTTCAGACGCAGACCGAAAAGCTGTATTGGATGAAGTTACAGAATATTGTGAACAACTTGACAATACCACATCTGACTATGCAGCATTTGTTCGTTCAACAGGTTCAAACGTTGCATACTCTGATATTCCAGTGAATAAATCAGTACTTCCTTCAGATGTTGTCGCACGTCTTGATTCAATAGGTATGAACGAAGTTTTTGGTCCATATTACAATCAAGCTGACGATTCATACAACGCATTCAAAATTTTAGCAAAAGTAAATGCTCCTGACTCTATACAATTCCGTCAGATTCAAGTATATGCTGAGACAGAAGATAAGACCAAAACACTTACAGACAGTATATACAATGCTATAAACAATGGAGGAAACTTTGAAGAAATAGCTAAAATCTACGGTCAGACTGGAGAATCTACCTGGGTTAGTTCAAACACTTGGGAAGGTAATCAGATCAATTCTGAAAATGAAGAGTTCATAAAAGCCCTCATCAACCAACCTGTTAAAGAAATAGCAAAACTTAATATCGGACAGGCAAACGTAATTTTACAGGTTATGAACAAAAAAAGTATGCAGAATAAATACAAAGTGGCAGTAATTAAACGTAACGTTGAATTCAGCAACGACACTTATAACGAAGCATACAATAAGTTTAGTCAATTTGTAGCACAAAGTAACACTATAGAAGAACTTGAAAAGAACGCTGAAGAATACGGATATACAGTTATTCCACGTACTGACTTCTCATCAGCTGAACATTATGTAGGTGGTGTACCATCAACAAAAGAAGTTATACGTTGGATTTTCAGTGCAAAAGAAGGTGATGTATCTCCTTTGTACGAATGTGGAAACAATGACCATATTATGGTTGCAGCACTTGATAGAATCAATCCTGTCGGTTACCGTAATATCAATTCTGTAGCAGATATGCTCCGTTCAGAAATACGTCGTAACAAAAAAGCTGATCTGATTATAGCAGATATGAAATCATGTACATCAATAGATCAGGCTAAAGCAGTAAAAAATGCTGTGAGTGATACAATTAAACATGTAACATTCTCTGCACCAGCCTATATTTCATTGACAAGAGGTAGCGAACCTGTCATAAGTGCTGTGGCTTCTAAAACTGCTATCAATGCAACAAGTGCACCTGTTAAAGGTAATGCAGGCGTATATATGGTACAAGTATTGAGTAAAGATAATGGAAAAGAAGAACTTGATGTAAAATCTGAGGAAACAACACTAACGAACATGTACTCAAGATTTGCAACTCAATTCATAAATGATCTTTATCAAAAAGCAAAAATTGTCGATAATAGATATCTGTATTTCTAATTAGTCAACAATATACTTAAATATAAACGAGGATATGTATATAAATAGGCATATCCTCGTTTACTTTTTTATAAAGCATATCATATATTTTTGAATTTATCGCAATTATATACACCATGAAGTAATTATACACAATAAGAACAAAAATAATCAAGAGAAATATTGTTTATATAAAGTTTTTAAAGTATCTTTGCAGCCGATTTTAGTCCGACAAGGTAGAAAAGTGACTGCTGGAATCAGTCCACCTTACGGAAGAAACCCGTTTAATATTTATTTAAAAATGTACGTAATTGTAGAAATTAACGGTCAGCAGTTCAAGGCTGAAGAAGGCAAAAAACTGTTTGTACATCACATTCAGAATGCTGAAAACGGTGCAACTGTTGAATTTGACAAAGTTTTGTTGGTTGACAACAATGGTAATGTAACTGTAGGTGCTCCTACTGTAGAAGGTGCGAAAGTGGTATGTGAAGTAAAGTCAAGTCTTGTAAAAGGCGATAAAGTACTTGTATTCCACAAGAAGAGAAGAAAAGGTTACAGAAAATTGAACGGTCACCGTCAACAGTTTACAGAATTGACAATCAAACAAGTTATTGCTTAATCATTAAAAACGTAGAAGAAAATGGCACATAAAAAAGGTGTAGGTAGTTCTAAGAACGGCCGTGAATCAGAAAGTAAGAGATTAGGCGTAAAGATATTCGGTGGTTCAGCATGTAAGGCTGGTAACATCATTGTTCGTCAAAGAGGAACAGTTCACAATCCTGGTAAAAACGTAGGCATGGGAAGTGATCACACTCTTTACGCATTGGTAGATGGTACTGTATGTTTCAAGAAAGGACGTGAAAACAAGAGTTTTGTTTCTGTAGTTCCTTGCGCTGAAGCATAAAATTTATTTGTAGATTTATCAACGAGGATATTTCATTAAAATGAATTATCCTCGTTTTATTTTTTGTCCTTTAACTTAGATACAATACTGATACAAAATAAATCTTCAGAATATACAAAAATTATCCATCAAATCCTTCTTATATTTTCTTGAAACAACAACCTCTGTATATTCTTCAAAAGGTGGACACAAAATACAATTATTACCTTGAATCATAAGTAGAAAATCCATATTTACAATATAAGATTGATGCACCTGTACAAATTTATTATAAAAAGCACATAAAAAATCTGCAGATACATTTCTTCGTAAAGCAACATTTTCTCCAGTTACTAAAACAGCCTCCCAAATCTTGCGGTCTGAAGAATGTCTAAAAAGTCCTACTTCAGATACCTTTATCATTCTCATTTCTCCTGTAGGTAGCAATACCATGAAAACCGGATCATTATGCTGCAAACTTATAATGTTTTCCTTTTCCTCTAAAACAGATTTTGTTCCATAATCTGCAATGAATCTTGAAACTATGATTTCAAGCTCTTTCTTATCTATCGGTTTATGCAAAAAATCAAAAGCATAATTTCTCAATGCATTTATCATATATTTGTCATGAGCTGTATAAAAAACGACACGCATATCCCTCTTTACATCAGTCTTTATCATGTCTAATAATTCCATACCGTACATTTCCGGAAGTTCTATATCCAAGAAAAGTAAATCAGGTTTTACTCTATTAATTATATTTACTCCTGACATAGCATCGTGGGCTATACCTTCAATATTAAACCGTGAGTAGCCTTTAAACATATCCATAAGTTCCCTTACAGATTCATTGTCATCATCTATTATAACAACCTTAAAGAAATCGCCCATAACTATTTTTTTATTATATATGAATACCCTACCGGAATGGAATATCTTATTTCACATCCTATTTCTCCAGAATCTAAATGCACATTAGTTATTTTCATTATAATAGGTTCATGATTATACATATTAAGCAATTGTATAGTCTGAGTTATTACCTTCAGTCCTGTACCTGTTCCACTATTTACACTCATCGGTTTATATCCGCCTCCATTATCAGTTATAGTAATAACTGTATTTAAATTTTCATTTTTTACATGTATCCACAGTCTCTTCATGCCTTTTTTAAGTTTAAGAGCATGTTTTAATGCATTCTCAACAGGAATTTGTATGATCATAGAAGGTATCTTAGTCTCATTAATCATTACATTTTTTTCCACCATAACATCGTAATAAAAATCTTGCAATGACTGTTTCTGTAATGATATATAAGTTCGTACGAAATCAAGTTCATCACAGATTGTTATAAACATACTTTGCGTCAATTCTAAATTCTGACGAATTAGTTTTGATAATTTTAAAAGATTATCTTTTTCTATATCATTACTTGTATTTACAACTTCTCTATTAATAACATTAAATACAAAATGTGGTGATATTCTATTCCTTATGTTCTCCAAACGTAAAGATGCTATATCATTTTGCATATTCCATATTTTTTTATCACTTTTTTTCTTCCTGTAAATTATAAACATTCCTGCAAAAGAAATAATAAGCAACAATCCTAATGCCAATATATAAATCCATTGATTGAGTTCTAAAACCTGGTTCTCTTTCTCTTTTATAAAAATCTCTTTTTTCATCAACGTACTGTCTTGTCGATATTTCATGGTTATTTCAGCAGTACGCATTTTCACTCTTTCATTTCTAATCGAATCATCTATATGCATATTTTCTGTTTGATATAAATATGCTCGTTTATAATCACCAATTTCCTCAAAATAATGCTGAAGATATCTGTTTCTGATATGTAACATGTTTGGTTCAATAAAATCAGGCTTAACAGCATTTGAAACAATATCTGAAGCCTTTTTAATATCCCCTTTCTTTAAAGTCAATTCTATTAATTGAGTTTCTATATAATATATAGCGGATATATGACCTATTGATTTAAAAAATGAATAACAATTATCAAGATAAAAAGTAGCGGAATCTGTTTTATTCATCAACATAAAAACTTCTCCCATATTCACCTTCGTAAAGTTACGTTCATATTCCATATTTGGATAAGAATTTGTCAGAGATAGAGAGTTACGAAAATATTCCATAGCCTTATCATAATCTCCACGATAATAATATGAATTTCCACGATTATTCAAATATATATGTTTTTCAAATGGTCGCATATAATCATAATACTTCCCTGCAATATCAAAATAATAGTCACATAAATTATAATCACGCAAATCCATATATACTTGGGCTAATCCATAATATGACGGGAACCGTTCCCTTTCAGGAACAAGAAGAGAATCTGATATCAATAATGATTTTCTATACCAATATGCCCCTAAATCTAATTTTCCACTACGGACATAAGAATCTGCCAGATTTATAGATATATCAATCATATCTTTTGAAATTCCCAAATACGAAGATTTACGATATGCCATTTTAAAGCAAGATACAGCCGAATCCATAATTGATCTGCGAGCATATAAATTTCCTCGCATATTATATACATCTGATAATATTCTGTTTACATATCTACTATTGCTATTCACGTCAATACTATACAAAATACTATCTAATAACAATGTAAGCGAATCATATTCTGACAAAAATAATTTCGCTTTTGATTTTATCAGCAACAATGAATAATACCTATCATTTCCCCCTTCTTGAGAAATTACACTATCAATTTTTCTCACTACTATTTCAGGACATATACTTAACAAGGAATCACATTGCAATATAAAGTCGTTATTTTTATTATAATTATCATTTCCATCTATTTTCATACATGATGTGTATAAAACAGGAATAAAAATCATACAAAATATGAAAATAAGGCTCCTTTGCATAATATTCTGTTTAATTTACATACAAAGAAAGAAAAAACATATTATAAAACAAAAGTTATAATTGATTATTTATAGTTATTAGATAACAAATCCACACGTTTTTGTATAACTATAAAAAGCTAATATCCAAATTAATAAAAAATAAAAGCAGACTTTACCAACAAACAAAAAAAATTGATGATATTTGCAATACATTTAATTATTAATGACATGAATTATAAAGAGACACTTGAATATTTATACAATTCTACGCCTTTATTTCAGAATGTAGGCAAAGATGCTTATAAGGAAGGGCTTGATAATACAATAAAACTTGATACATACTTCGGACATCCACACAAAAAATTCAAGACGATTCATATTGCAGGCACAAACGGAAAAGGTTCTTGTTCACATACAATAGCTGCCATTCTGCAATCTGCAGGGTATAAAACAGGTCTATACACATCACCTCACTTGATTGATTTCAGAGAACGCATCAGAGTTAACGGGGAACCCATTGAAGAAGAATTTGTAACTAATTTTGTGACAAGCCATAAACATTTTTTTGAGCCACTATATCCGTCTTTTTTTGAATTAACCACAGCCATGGCTTTTCTATATTTTGCTCAAAAAGAGGTAGATGTAGCTGTTATAGAAGTTGGGCTGGGCGGACGACTTGACTGTACAAACATTATTACTCCTGATTTAAGCATAATCACAAACATAAGTTTAGACCATACACAGTTTTTAGGTAACACTCTTGCTGAAATAGCAAGAGAAAAGGCTGGTATAATAAAACATGGCGTACCTGTTGTTATAGGAGAATATACATCTGAAACCAAAAAGGTTTTTACTGACAAAGCCCAAAATACAGGTACGGAAATAATATTTGCTCAAGATAATGAGTTAGTAAAAAACGTATCAAAAGACAAAGAAGGTCATTTCATCTATCATACAGATGAAATAGAGAATCTTTATGGGGAACTTAACGGATATTGCCAATTAAAAAATACAAACACCATACTAAATGCAATAAAAAAATTAAAAGAAACAGGATACAACATTACCCATAAAGACATAATAAATGGATTTAAGAATGTATGCGGACTAACAGGTCTTATGGGAAGATGGCAAAAACTGGAAGAAAAGCCAACGCTAATATGCGACACCGGACACAACACCGGAGGAATGAAGTATATTGTAGAACAATTATCAAACATGAAATACGAACAGTTACATATCATAATAGGTATGGTTAACGACAAAGACATAAATGGAGTAATATCAATGTTACCCCAAAATGCAATATATTACTTTACTCAGGCTTCTGTAAAAAGAGCATTAGCCGCAAACGAAATAAAAGCCATCGGAAACAGGCATGGACTCCAAGGCGAAGCATACGATTGTGTTAAAAACGCTCTTCTGGCTGCAAAAGAACAAGCTAACGAAAATGATATGATATTTGTTGGAGGAAGTACTTTTATCGTATCAGACCTTATTGTATTATACAAAAATCATAAATAAGCAAAATAACAACGTTTATAAATATAAACGCGACTTCTTTTTCGCAAAAAAAGTTTGGGTATTTTAAATAAAATCTTTTTATTTGCACAACAAAACAATTAATGTGTAAATAGAAAGATTTTTTAATATATGGACAACACATTTTACCATGAAAACAATTTAAGTGGTCTTAAAAAAGAAGATTTCAGAAAAAAGATAGACGGAAAAGATACAGACTTGTTTATCTTGTCAAACGAAAAAGGGGCGGAAATTGCAGTTACCAACTATGGTGGTGCTATATTGACGATTATGGTACCTGACAAGAACGGTAAGATAGATAATGTTATACAAAGTCACGACAATATTGATAGTGTAATCAACAGTCCAGAACCGTTTTTAAGTACACTTATAGGAAGATACGGTAACAGAATAGCCAAAGGAAAATTCAAATTAGACGGTAAAGAATACAGTCTTACCATAAACAACGGTCCAAACTCTTTACATGGAGGTCCTACAGGCTACCATTCACGCGTATGGGATGCAGAGCAAACAAGTAAACAGAGTCTTACATTACATTACTTATCAAAAGATGGTGAAGAAGGCTTTCC
This sequence comes from uncultured Phocaeicola sp., assembly GCA_944320605.1. Taxonomy (GTDB): domain Bacteria; phylum Bacteroidota; class Bacteroidia; order Bacteroidales; family Bacteroidaceae; genus Phocaeicola. The sequence goes on from CALUIE010000003.1 coordinate 30,738, forward strand.
GGGGAATCTTGATATAACTGTAATTTACACTCTTTCGGACGATAACGAATTAATAATAACATATACGGCCATTACAGATAAAAAGACTTTAGTAAACCTGACTCATCATGCTTTCTTTAGTTTATCCGGAGTAAATACCCCTACTCCATCTGTAGAAAACAATATTCTTACTATAAATGCAGACTTTTATACTCCAATAGACGAAGTGTCAATACCTACCGGAGAGATATGCAAAGTTGAAGGAACTCCAATGGACTTCAGGACTCCGCAAACAGTTGGAAGCAGAATCAACGATAAGTTCCAACAATTAATTTACGGTGCCGGATACGATCATTGTTACGTTCTCAATAAAGAAGAACAAGGTTCTTTATCTTTTGCAGCCAAGTGTGTAGAACCAATTAGTGGCAGAAGTATAGAAGTTTATACAACAGAACCGGGAATACAGTTATATACAGCCAATTGGCATAATGGTTTCAGTGGTTATCACGGTGCAACATTCCCGGCCAGAAGTGCTATATGTTTTGAGGCACAACATTTTCCAGATACACCTAATAAATGCCATTTCCCGACAGCAATACTTTCACCTGATGAGACTTATCATCAAGTGACAATTTACAAATTCGGAATTGAAAAATAAACAAACCTAATAATTAATCATTTTATCTCTTAATCAAATTATGAACCAACAAAAACAAAACGGTAAATTCATTGCAATCATTACCATGATATTCCTCTTTGGTATGATTGCTTTCGTAACCAATCTTGCCGCCCCAATGGGTATCGTATTGAAAAATCAGTTTTCTGTGTCAAATGCCCTTGGCATGTTAGGTAACCTTGGCAATTTTATTGCATACGCAGTAATGGGTATTCCAAGTGGAATATTATTAACGAAAGTGGGATACAAAAAGACAGCCCTAATTGCAGTAGCTATAGGTTTTATAGGTGTAGGCGTACAATATCTTTCAGGACACGCATCACCTGAATCAGCATTTGCGGTTTATTTGGTAGGTGCTTTCATATCAGGTTTCTCAATGTGTCTGCTCAACACTGTTGTAAATCCGATGCTTAACAAACTTGGTGGCGAAGGAAACAAAGGAAACCAGCTTATCCAGATCGGTGGTTCATTCAACTCTGTTATGGCTACTATCACTCCGATGTTTGTCGGTATTCTAATTGCCGGTTCAGTAGAAAAAGCCACAATCTCACAGATATTCCCTGTAATGTACACTGCAATGGCTGTATTTGCATTAGCATTCATTGTATTGCTGTTCGTCAATATACCAGAGCCGGCAGCAGCCAAGACAAGTGAACCTATTGGTAACCTGATGAAAGGCGTATTACGTTTCCGCCACTTCGTATTGGGAGCGATAGCAATCTTCGTATATGTAGGTATTGAAGTTGGTGTTCCTGGAACACTTAACCTATTCCTTACAGAAGAGACTGTCAAAGGAGGTGCAGGTATAAATACAACAATAGCCGGTTTCGTAGTAGGTACATACTGGTTGCTAATGCTCGTGGGTCGTTTAGCCGGTGCATCTTTAGGTGCAAAAATCTCAAGTCGTGCAATGATGATATTCACTTCAGGTTTAGGATTACTTCTTGTACTCCTTGCGATATTCTCTTCAACACAAACAATGGTTGACCTTCCTGTTTTGCAACAAAGTGCAACCGGCAGTTTGTCATTCGGATTGGCAAAAGTACCTGTAAATGCAATGTATCTTGTTCTTGTAGGTATATGTACTTCAATAATGTGGGGCAGTATCTTCAATTTGGCGGTCGAAGGATTGGGTAAATACATGGCAGCAGCTTCAGGCTTGTTTATGGTCTTGGTTTGCGGTGGTGGTATTCTTCCGCTTATTCAAGGTTTGGTAGCAGATATAGCAGGATTTATGAACAGCTATTGGGTTATTGTACTTGCCCTTGCTTACCTGCTCTTCTACGGTCTCATTGGATGCAAAAATGTAAATAAAGATATTCCTGTTGAATAATTAACAAAAATCATGATAGTATAATTCAATATTGTACTATCATGATTTTATTATATTAACCTTTTAATATTTATAATCATGGACATAGAATTTGTAAGAAGCCGCTTTATCAAGCATTTTGACGGTACTACTGGCTCAATATATGCCTCACCGGGACGTATTAATCTTATAGGAGAACACACAGACTATAATGGTGGATTTGTTTTCCCTGGTGCTGTTGACAAAGGTATGATGGCTGAAATCAAGCCTAACGGTACAAATAAGGTTTGTGCCTACTCTATTGACCTTAAAGATTACGTTGAATTCGGATTGAACGAGGAAGACGCTCCTTCAGCAAGTTGGGCACGATACATCTTTGGTGTGTGCCGCGAAATGATCAAACGTGGTGTTGACGTCAAAGGTTTCAATACAGCTTTTGCAGGAGATGTTCCTCTTGGTGCCGGTATGTCATCATCAGCGGCTTTGGAATCAACATACGCTTTCGCCATTAACGACCTGTTTGGTGAAAACAAAATCGATAAATTTGAACTTGCAAAAGTTGGTCAGGCTACAGAACACAATTATTGCGGTGTAAAATGTGGTATCATGGACCAGTTCGCATCAGTATTCGGTAAAGAAGGCAGCCTTATACGTCTTGATTGCCGCTCATTGGAATACCAATACTTCCCATTCAAACCGGAAGGTTACAGACTGGTGCTTGTAGATTCTGTAGTTAAGCACGAATTGGCGTCATCGGCATATAACAAACGTCGCCAGAGTTGTGAAAATGTTGTTGCAGCAATAAAGAAAACTCATCCAAATGTAGAATTCCTTCGTGACTGTACAATGGATATGTTAAATGCCGTAAAGAACGAAGTATCTGAAGAAGATTACAAACGTGCTGAATACGTAATTGAAGAGATTCAGAGAGTTCTTGACGTTTGCGACGCTCTCGAAAAAGGCGATTATGAAACTGTAGGACAAAAGATGTACGAAACTCACCATGGTATGAGCAAGTTGTACGAGGTAAGCTGTGAAGAACTTGATTTCTTAAACGACATAGCATTCGACTGCGGAGTTACCGGTTCAAGAGTAATGGGTGGTGGCTTCGGCGGATGTACAATAAACCTCGTTAAAAATGAATTATATGAAACATTCATAACTACAGCAAAAGAACGTTTCAAAGAAAAATTCGGTCGTAGTCCTAAAGTTTACGATGTGGTTATCGGTGATGGTTCCCGCAAAATATGTTAATACATAATAATTGCAAACTTCATAGAAAAAGAGTCTCATATCTACTGGGACTCTTTTTTATTATATAAAGTGTACAATAATTTTAAAGTCTGAAAAACCACTTTATTTTTCATAAAAAAACTGTAGAGTGTAACATCTTAGATATATATTTCCTATCTTTGGAAGGATAATAAAAAATAAAATAAGATGAACCTTATATTCTACATAATCATTTTTATTATATTCCCAATAAACATTATATCACAGAATACGGAAAATATATCATTAAAAGACTCCATATACAAAACCGACAACATAATTCATTCAGAAATTAAAAACGATTCATTGGAGACAAAGTTGTTTTCCCCTATTACAATATCAGAACCATTCGGAATGTATGGTATAAGTCCATTCTCATACAACTATGCCAGTTGGGAACTTCATAAAGGATTCAATGCCTCGTTAGGTATGCATGTCACATTCAGTCCTTCAAAATATGCGCCATCCGGTGTAGGTTTCGGACAGGACGCAGCTTTTATGTACGCATTACCTATCAATAATAGATTCAGTGTAGCTGCCGGACTATATGCAACAAACATGAACTGGGGATTTATCAACTACAGAAATATAGGGATATCAGGAGTTGCCGCATTCAAGTTAAACGATAAAATTACACTCTATGGATATGGTAACAAATCATTGATGCCTAAACGTTCTCCACTCTATTATCCACTACCAAACTTTTCTCCTGATAAATTAGGAGGAATGATAAACTTCAAATTAGGTGAAAGTTCGTCTATCAGCTTTGGGATAGAAGGTATTAAAGGTTATGGACCATACTATTGGTAATACTTGTCTGTGACATGATTTTTTGGGTGCCGACCATAGTCGGCAGCACTGCTGACTATAGTGGGAAGCATTGCCGACTATAGTAGGCAGCATTGTTGACTATAGTCAGCACCAAAAGGAATCAAAACCAAGACCATATAATGTGTTAACTTTTGAAACTTAATACACTAAGAGATAAAAAAATCCTAACTTTGCACCTTGAAAAGAAACATCAAAAAATATATGTCACAAAAAGTAACTGCAACTGAACTTGGAACCGAACCTATCGGTAAACTTCTTATGCAATACGCTGTCCCTGCAATTATTGCCATGACGGCATCATCCCTATACAATATGGTGGACAGTATCTTCATCGGTCATGGAGTTGGTCCGATGGCTATTTCAGGACTTGCCATAACATTTCCTCTAATGAACCTTGCCGCAGCGTTCGGCTCTCTTGTTGGTGTAGGTGCATCTACCTTAGTATCTGTAAAATTAGGACAAAAAGATTATTCTTCGGCACAACACATATTAGGTAATGTTGTATCGCTAAATGTAATCATGGGTATATTGTTTACAATAATAACACTCATGTTTCTTGATCCTATACTATACTTTTTTGGCGCGAGCGAAGCTACAATACCATACGCCAGAGACTATATGGTAATTATCTTATTAGGTAATGCCGTTACTCATTTATACTTAGGATTAAACTCTGTTCTCCGTTCTGCCGGACATCCTCAGAAGGCTATGGTAGCAACCATATTAACCGTGGTTATAAATACCATACTTGACCCTCTGTTCATTTATGGCTTTGATATGGGAATAAAAGGAGCTGCGGTTGCCACGATACTGGCACAAATAATCTCATTGATTTGGCTCATAAAGATATTCAGCAACAAAAATGAACTTCTACACTTCAAACGTGGAATATACAAACTTCATGGAAATCTGGTATCAAATATCATTGGCATCGGTATGGCTCCATTCCTCATGAACCTAGCCTCGTGTTTTATAGTTATCCTTATCAATAAGGGGTTGAAACTATATGATGGCGATCTCGCCATAGGCGCATTTGGTATAGTAAACAGAATAGTCTTCCTGTTCGTTATGATTGTAATGGGTCTAAACCAAGGAATGCAACCAATTGCCGGATACAATTTTGGCGCACAACAATACCACCGTGTAAACCATGTCATGAAACTGACAGTCATAGCAGCCACCATAATAACCACCTCCGGATTTATTGTAGGAGAGTTCATTCCAAAACTTGCAGTGTCAGCCTTCACAACAGATGAGACATTGGTAAATCTTTCTGCCAACGGATTAAGAATTGTTGTGATGTTTTTCCCTATAATAGGATTCCAGATGGTTACATCCAATTTCTTCCAAAGTATAGGTATGGCACGCAAAGCTATTATTCTATCATTGAGTCGTCAGGTTTTGATACTTATACCATGCCTGTTTATTCTTCCATTATTCTTCGGATCACACGGTGTATGGATAAGTATGCCGATATCTGACCTTGCAGCAAGTGTTTTGGCTGCAATTATGTTATACAGGCAGTTTGATAAATTCAGGAAACATAATGCATAAGTATAACGTAAATACATTTTGATTTTTAATTCAGAAGAATTATATTTGTAGAAAGGCAATTTAAAAATCTTACAACCATGAAAGATAATTTTGTAATAAACCTTGGACGTCAGCTGGGCAGCGGCGGAAGAGAGATAGGCGAGAAATTAGCAAAAGAACTAAATATAGCTTTTTACGACAAGGAACTGATAAATCTGGCTTCAAAAGAAAGCGGCTTATGCCGTGAGTTCTTTGAACAGGCCGATGAAAAAGCGTCTAAAACAATCTTGGGTGGATTATTCGGCTCAAGGTTTCCTTTCCTTACTGAAGGAGCATATCCGTATAACTCATACTTAAGTAATGACTCGCTTTTCAAGATTCAAAGTGATGTTATAAGAGACTTGGCCGAAAAACAATCATGTCTTTTCGTTGGACGTTGTGCCGATTACATCCTACGCGACCATCCAAGGTGTGCCAACGTATTCATATCCTCATCGCCTGAAGCACGAGTTGAACGACTAATGTCCACCCTTGAAATATCTGCCGAGGAAGCAGAAGAACTTATGGAAAAGGCTGACAAGAAACGTTCTTCTTACTATAACTATTATAGCTACAAGACATGGGGAGCCGCCGCGACATATCATCTTTGTGTTGATTCCTCAGTACTTGGTATAAATGGTACCGTAGAATTTGTTAAAGAATTTGTAAGCAAGAAACTTAATCTTTGATATATTAATATTCACTCAGCCATAAAGCAATCATCGCTCTATGGCTGATTTTTTATTATCCATAACCTCCTTCTCATAAAGTCCTGGCGAAGTCCCCGTTATCTGCTTAAACACACGATTGAAATTATTTGGTGTACTGAATCCTGTTTCGTATGCTATCTGTTGCATTGTTTTCCCACCATCAGAAAATAATTCTATGGCACGGTTGATTCTATGACGATTGATAAACGAATTGTATCTTATTCCTGAATTATGCAACAATCGACTCAAGTTCCTTACTGAAATATTAAAATTATCAGCTACCTGCTCAATCTTAAGATTCTCATAAGCATGTTCACGCATATAGCATAGTACAGGATATAATCTATGATCATTAGGTATTGACATAGTCTTCAACAAAAAATCTACCTTATAACTCAATATTGGCAGAAGATTGAAAAAACCGATTGCAAAATCAAACAATACACTGTTTTCATTTCCATCTATACAATTTCCGCACGAAGCCAAATATTTAATATTCTCACAAATTACAGAATTTGAGTTGTATATGCAGAAAGATGAAGTACGTATTTTTTCAGATTGCCAGATAGGCGAAAAATAGAATATTACCAACGATACCTGACGGTTATTGCTGTTTATCTCATGGACAACATTATCCGGTATCCAGGCAATATGTTTTTCAGGAACAAAATATGAGTCATTCTCTATTTGTATATGCAGTGTTCCGGACAGAGTATATATTATCTGATACTTTTCATGTACATGGGCATGGAGGGATATTTCCTCCCAACCGGTCTTCTTTATCAGAATATCATTTTCCGATGAAGAATTCAGTAAACTTATATAATCTTTCTGCTCCTGATTCATAACCTACAGATTTTGGCTTAAAATGATAATCTTATTGCATAATTTGAAAATTCAGAACAAATTTAATCAATTAATTTTGCACATTCAAATAAAAAACGTCTGTAAAGACTTTATTATTATATTTTCAATTGCTTGGAGAAGCATTTCATTACGATAGGTATATAAAAGGTAAAAAGGAAAAGATGACAAAAAAAGGATTTATTTTATCAGCTATGCTTGCTGGAAGTATTTCATGCCTACAGGCTCAGACACGGATGCTGACACTGGATGAAGTCTTCAGGCTGGCAGATGAAAACAGTAAAAGTATCAACATCCATTCATTGATGACAGACGAAGCGGAAAAAGCCATAGAGATAGCAAAAAACGACCTTCTGCCATCTGTAGGAGCAAAAGCTACGGCACAGTATATCAGCGACTGCGTTACATTCGACCGTAATTTTGGGAACTGGGAAAGCGGAGAAATGCCGCATTTCGGTAATTCACTCATTCTGAAAGCCACACAAGTGATATATGCCGGAGGAAAAATAAAAAACAACATCAACTTGAAAAAGCTGGAAAAGGAATCATCTGTTCAGAATGAAATTCTGAACAGACAGAACCTGCGTTTCCTGCTGGCAGGATATTATCTGGAAATATCAAAACTGAGCAATCAGAAATATGTTTATGAAAACAATATCAGCCAGACAAAGCTCCTGGTAAAGGACATGCAGGCAGCATATAAGCAGGGAACAGCACTGAAAAGTGATATAACACGCTATGAACTGCAACTCCAGAACCTTGAGCTTGGATTAACTTCGGTAAAAAACAGAATAAACGTAATCAGTTATAAACTGGCCTCAACTATCGGTCTTGATCCAGAAATCAAGATAACTACAGACACAACCAGCCTCCTAAGACTACCGATAGAAACAAAAACTCAGGAACTATGGCTCAACAACAAGGAAGAGATTCCAGTTATGAAGAAAGCCGATCTGAACATCAAGATGAGCGAGAACAAGATAAAAAGCATCAAAGGCGAATATCTTCCCGACATCAAATTTGCCATCACAGGCGAAATGACAGGTCCTATCATGGTTGAGGTTCCGCCATTGGACATAAACTTCGCATATTGGTTTGCCGGTATTGAAATAAGCTACAACCTTGATGTATTGTTCAAAGGAAAGAAAAAAATGCGACACGCACGTATCAACAGACAAAAGAATGAAGCGGCTATAAAACTTGCAGAAGCTGCACTCGAACTTGCAAAACTGAACCTGTCATATACAGTGATACTTGCCACTACAGACGGTGTGACAGGACGTAAGGAAATTCACGAAGGAGAGCTTGTGCAGCAAGGACAGACTCTTGTGACATTGGTTGACGGTACTGAAAAATGGGTTATAGCCAACTATAAGGAAACACAGACCACAAACATGCACATCGGCCAGAAAGTAAAAATCAGCGTCGATGCCATTCCGGGAGTGAGATTTAAAGGGAGAATTTCTTCTATTTCTGACGCCACAGGTTCGGCATATTCCATAATTCCTCAAGACAACTCTGCAGGCAACTTCGTAAAAGTAGAACAAAGAATACCGATAAGAATAGAATTCACATCAGAAAACAAAAAAGAAAATCTGGAACGCCTTCGTGCGGGAATGAACGTAGAATGTACAGTAGAAAACTAATTTAGCAAAAGGTTATGGCTGCTGTTAAACGACCACGCATAGCATACTATAAAGAAAATCTGCCAACCCCGCTATGCGTCTTCTTCTCATTCTTTTTCGCACTGGCTTTTCAGTTCAATGGCGGTGTGTTCCTGCCCACTGCTATGCAGATGTCCAGCGAACTGGGATATATCAAGGAAGATGTATCCATGGCTGGTTATGCCTCATTCATAGGTATGACCATCATCTTCCCTATCCTTTTCCGACTGAAATTCAGATTCACTACCCGTAGCATACTCCTCACCGTATGCCCTATACTGATAATCTGCAACCTCATCACCATGCATACGAGCAACATAGCTCTGATGATTGTGGTATGTTTCATTTCGGGTTTCTTCCGTATGTGGGGAACATTCGAGTGTTTCTCGAACATGCGACTCACCATCACCCCTGCCGGGGATTTCTCAACATTCTATCCGGTGATATATATCATAGTACTTGAAAGCATACAGCTATCCGGACTTGTGGCTACACACATCACCGACTGGGCAAACTGGCGCTACATGCACTGGTTTGTGATAGCTATGGTCAGTGTGGTATGGTTGTGTGTATTCCTCTTCACCAGACATTTCCGTCCTGGAAAGGTTGTACCTCTGTATAACATCGACTGGCTTGGAGCAGCACTGTGGGTTGTATTTCTGTTCTCTGTAGTATTCATCTGCATATATGGCGAATACTACGACTGGTTCGACAGTCCGGAAATCCGTGCCTGCGCGGTAATTGCCGTGATATGCGTATTACTGAACTTCAACCGTATGCAGACACTGAAACGACCATACATAGAACCTGATGTATTTACATACCCCAAGTTTCCTATCATACTGCTGCTGTTCCTCGTGCTGTGTATATACCTCACCACATCTACAGTTCTGCAGACTCTCTTTATGAGTTCAATTCTGAAGTACGACACACTGAATTCCATATCGCTTAACTGGTATGCCTTCGCCGGTATATTGTGTGGTTCGGGTATAGTGTTCTACCGTCGTGTGATACAGCACAAAGGCTTCAAGATGCTTATATTCATAGGTTTCTGCCTGCTTACGGCATATCAGTATTACATGTATTTCCTCATCCACCCCAATCTGAACATAGAGAGCCTGTATTTCCCTAATTTCATCCGTGGTATAGGTTATGGTATGCTGTATATATCGCTCACTATATATATAGCGGTAAGTGTTCCGTTCAAACACTTCTTCCAGGCCTTGTGTGTACTGAGTTTCATACGAACAAGTATCGCTACACCGCTTGGTACGGCACTTCTGAACAGAGCCATGAAATATCTCGAACAGGACAACATTGCCACTATAAGCCGAAACATGGACCAGGTACGCGCATGGACTGAAGGAATTCCTATGAACACTCTCTATAACCTGATAAGAACCCAGACCACACTGACCAGTCTGAAAGAACTGTTCGGATGGGTATGTATTCAAGGAACAATCTTCCTGATTATAATAATGAGCTACCGACTCTGGCGCGACCGTGAAGAGACCTTCCGCCATCCTGTGCATAAAGCTATGAACTTCCACAGGAAAGTAAAGACCAGAATGCGAAAAAGAATATAAAACCATTTAAAGTTTTCTCCTTGTCAAAAACTTGTTTTCTTCAATTCAAATAAAAGAATTTGGTTTCCACATTCTTTTTTATTTACTTTGCAGAAGTTTCTTTTTGAAATCAAAAAGATAACTTTACATATTTATTGGGCGTTAGCATATTATCCCTCATTGGAATCTGGACAATTCTAACCGTATGGATAATAAGCAGTAAAACGTCCACGTCTATGGTATTGTCACATTATCATATAATATGATTATATCATTGGGCGTGGGCTTTGCTTATTATATACGGTAGGGCAGTCCAGAGCCTCAATGAGATAATAAGTTAAAGTTCCCACGCCTATTTTTTATTAGCCTTTCTTGGGAACTGAAACGGCTCAGAAATGCATCATATTATTATGATAAGCCTCATTTCCGTTAATATTGGATATTTTACTACATGTATAAATTTCCTATACGAAGAAAACCTAAGATTCTATCTACTGATATCAGGACTAACAATATTTTATGCAGGTATATACTCACTTGTAATATGTTTGCACCGTAGAATAAAATTCGGTTCTGCTGAAAGCAAGAATTATAAGTATGAGATTTGGGCAATCATCACACTTTTGCTCTCTATCATCATTTTACTGATAGTTCCCATGCTTGCATAATTTACATGAAAGAAAATCAAATCTTTTCATCCATATAATAATGATTGAATACTAAATTTTAATACAATATCCACGACATTATGTAATAACAAAAAACATCACATATCCAATTTTACTGTAACTTTGCCGGGATTTTTTGATTAAGGTAAATAAAAATGGATAACATTATTGACAAAAAACGCACCAAAAGCAATGAAATAGACATGCTTAACGGTCCGTTGTTCAAGAAAATCCTACTGTTCGCACTACCATTGGCAGCCAGCAGTTTGTTACAGGAACTTTTCAATTCAGTTGATGTAGCTGTGGTAGGACACTTCGTTGGAAGCGAAGCTCTTGCAGCCGTAGGAAGTAACGCTCCGGTCATAGGATTGCTTATAAACCTGTTTATGGGTGTTTCTATGGGGGCATGTGCTATAATTTCAAATCACATAGGTCAGAATGACGAGAACAGCATACGTAAGGCTATAAGCACAGTAGAATGTGTGGCTGTCATCAGCGGTTTCTTCTTGTTACTGTTAGGACAAGTAGCAGCAAGACCCATATTAACTTGGATGGGAACTCCACCGGAAGTCTTAGGACAAGCCGTAAACTATTTGCGCATATATTTCTTGGGAATGCCTTTTATAATGGCATATAACTTTGGAGCCGCCATACTGCGCAGTATGGGAGACACCCGCCGCCCTCTATATATTCTAATTGCAGCCGGAATTGTAAATACCATACTAAACCTATTGTTTGTAATATACTTCAAGATGGGAGTAGTAGGTGTAGCTGTTGCTACAGGAATAGCCAATGCTGTAAGTGCAACATTGATTATAAGACTGTTACGCAAAGAAAAAGAGCCATACAGACTACATTTCAATAAAATGAAAATCCATAATGTAGAATTAAACCGTATGTTAAGCATAGGAATACCGGCCGGTGTACAAGGCATGATATTCTCTATTTCAAATGTAGTGGTACAGTCGTCCATCAACAGTTATGGAGCCGATGCTATAGCCGGTTCATCCGCTGCACTCAACTTTGAATATTACTGTTATTTCATAATACAGGGATTCAATGGAGCCGCCATCAGCTTTATAGCCCAAAACTACGGAGCAGGGAAAATAGACAGGGTGCGCAGAATTTTCTGGATTTGTATGTGTTCCAGTCTGACTTTTTGCGCCGCATTCAATTGGCTTTTTGCGTGGCAGGATGAATTTTTCCTAAGTTTCTTTTCCGATATGCCTATGGTACACCATTACGGTAGCATACGTATGCATATTGTTCTTGCAACACAATTTATTGCAAGCAGTTATGAGATAGCCGGTTCCTCATTGCGTGGCATGGGAAAATCCATTACTCCTGCCATACTGACAGTTTTTGGTACATGCCTGTTACGTATTGTTTGGGTATATGGAGTATCTCCAATATGGAAAGGATATGATGTTTTAATGATGGTATATCCGGCATCATGGATACTGACTGGAATATTGGTATGCACAGCATATTATATGACTTTCAGTACCGAAAAATTTATAATCAAAAAATCAAAATAAAAGAATAAAACAAAGAAACTTAACAATAAGTATTATTTTTCTATTGAAATATTTTATTTTTTATATCTTTTGTTATATATTTACACAATTAACAAAAGATATAATATTTATGAAAACACTGAATTTAAGTAAAGAAGAATGGGAAAGAATATACAAAGACATTGAATGTGTCGTTATTGTATTTCAAAGTAATATTAACGAAAAGCATGATCTGATGCACGATGCCCTATTACACGTGATTAAACGTCTAAAAACAAACTATTTTGAAGAAGGTAAACTTGATGTATGGGTAAAGAAGGTAACGCTTAATTTTTGCAAAGATAGAGTCACAGATTATTATAGAAAAAACACCAGTTACTATGAGGAATTAATAAAAGAGCCTATTATCACATATAAATATCAATTAGATGACATTAAAAAGAAAATGATCGTAGAATTAATGGAAGAATCAATTGAAGAACTTAAACATATTGACAAACAAATAATAATAGGAAGGCTGAATGAAGAATCATACAGTGCAATAGCTATTAAACTCAAGAAAAATAAGAAAACCATAATTAAGCATTGCAAAAAAGCATTGATTGAATTACGTGATATTATCAACAAAAAATATTTGGAAAGATACGGTGAAGATATATAAGAGAATTAATAGAGCAGAAAATGTTATATACAATGTTGATTTATGATTAATTTAACATACCATTTTATATTCTATTTCTATATGTTTCATTTTTAGTAATATCTATATTTCTTACATATTAAAATCAATAAAACAACTATACAACAATCGAAATAGATTTACGTAAATAAAAACTAACCCACTAATCACACATAATAAGTTGAGAATTAGTGGGTTTTATGTATCTTTAAGTAAAGGTATTATACAAATACTCTAAATGAACTACAATTACATTACTTAAAAGTAATAAAAGAATGACACCTAAATGGAAAAAAATTAAAAAGAATATACAAAAAGAGCCGCACCCGAGGCGTGACGAAACTCCGATAGACATGATTTGAGAGCTCATTTCCTTTGTAATCCACCGGCATAAATGCTACCCGAAGGCGTGGCCCGCCATTAGAATATGAAGCTTGTCTCGGTATTTCTTATAATTTGATGAGTTTCCCGATTCTGCAAGTGCGGCTATATTTTTGTATTACAAATATAATACAAAAAATTAATATTACAAAGTTTCACCATCATTTTAATACAAAAAAGCTGCTCTCATTTGTGAGAACAGCTTTTTAATAACTTTTTATTCCTTAGAAGCTATTAAGCAGCTTTTGCCTTAGCAATAACAGCCTTGAATGCTTCTGGATGATTCATAGCTAAATCAGCTAAAACCTTACGGTTAATTTCAATACCAGCTTTGTGCAAAGCACCCATCAGTTTAGAGTATGACATACCTTCCAAACGAGCAGCAGCATTGATACGCTGAATCCACAATGCACGGAAGTTACGTTTCTTATTCTTACGGTCACGGTAAGCATAAGTCAAACCTTTTTCCCAAGTATTCTTGGCTACTGTCCATACATTCTTTCTAGCACCAAAGTAACCTCTGGTTAAACCTAAAATTTTCTTTCTTCTTGCTCTTGAAGCAACGTGATTTACTGATCTTGGCATAGTTTTAATTCTTTTTTGAATGAAAGCGCCGATATTTTACAATCGGACTTAAAGCTAATGCATTCGGTTAATAATTTAAATGATACAAAATACGCTTTTAAAGCTAAAATTACTTCATGCAAAGAAGTTCCTTTACCTGGCTTAGGTTTGAGTTGTGAACTAATCCTGAGTGTACAAGGTTTCTTTTTTGCTTTTTAGTCTTCTTAGTCAAAATGTGACTATGAAAAGCGTGCTTTCTTTTGATTTTACCTGTTCCGGTAAGAGTAAATCTTTTTTTAGAACCGGAGTTAGTCTTGATCTTTGGCATCTTGTTTAAATTTTTAATTATTATTATTCTAAAGGCAATAACGCACTATACCTGCGCGCTATACGCTCTTATTTTTTTAATCAATCTTCTTCCTCTTCAGATTTAGCTACTTTAGCCGCCTGCTGTGGAGTAGTTTTCTTTGTAGAAGTTCCCTTTTTAGGAGTCAAAGAAATTATCATTCGTTTACCTTCAAGCAAAGGCATTTGTTCAACTTTAGCATACTCCTCAAGGTCATTAGCAAAACGTAACAAAAGAACCTCACCTTGTTCTTTAAACAGAATTGAACGTCCTTTAAAGAAGACATAAGCCTTAACTTTATCTCCATCCTGCAAGAAACCTATCGCATGTTTTAACTTAAAATTATAATCGTGTTCATCTGTTTGTGGTCCAAAACGGATTTCTTTCACGTTTACTTTAACTTGTTTAGCCTTCTGTTCCTTTGCACGTTTTTTTAACTGATAAAGGAATTTAGAATAATCTATAATTCTACAAACCGGTGGAACAGCATTGGGTGAAATTTCAACTAAGTCAGCTTCATGCTCTTCGGCCATCTTTAAAGCTTGCGCCAACGGATATACTGCTGATTCAATATCATCGCCCACTATGCGGACTTCTTTGGCACGAATCTGTTCATTGATTCGATGTTGCCCTTTTAAATTGTCATTCTTCATTAATAACTTTTATTCCAGTTTGAATTACTTTTTTATAAATTATTCTTTAATAGTTTTTACACCGTTTTCATGAATATTTAATTCGTATTCATGAAAACGGTTGCAAAGTTACCATTTATTTATCATATTATGAACTTCTTCTGCAATATTTTTTGCAAAATTTTCTATTTTCATGCTTCCCTTATCTCCTTCACCTTGTTTTCTTACAGCGACTTCACCATTTTCAGCTTCTTTTTCACCTACTATAAGCATATAAGGGATACGTTTCATCTCATTATCGCGTATTTTACGACCTATTTTCTCGTTTCTGTCATCAACTAAAGCACGGATATCATATTTCTTAAGTTCCATACGAACATGATCTGCATATTCATTGAATTTTTCAGAAATAGGAAGAATAGCAACCTGATCCGGAGTCAACCACAATGGGAACTTACCTGCCGTATGTTCGATAAGAACAGCTACGAAACGTTCCATTGAACCGAAAGGAGCACGGTGAATCATCACAGGACGATGCTTCTGGTTATCAGATCCCATATATTCCAACTGGAATCTTTCCGGCAAATTGTAATCAACCTGAATAGTACCTAACTGCCAACGACGACCAAGTGCATCTTTCACCATAAAGTCAAGTTTAGGTCCATAGAACGCAGCCTCACCATATTCTATTTTTGCAGGTAAGCCTTTTTCCTGACACGCTTCAATAATAGCCTGTTCAGCCTTTTCCCAGTTTTCTTCAGACCCGATATATTTTTCACGGTTCACTTTGTCTCTCAATGAAATCTGAGCTTCAAAGTTTTCAAGTCCCATAGAAGTGAACACGATTGAAATGATATCCATTACTCTCAAGAACTCATCCTTAACCTGGTCAGGGCGGCAGAACAAGTGAGCATCATCCTGTGTAAAGCTACGTACACGAGTCAAACCGTGCAACTCACCACTCTGTTCATAACGACATACAGTACCGAACTCAGCAATACGCAAAGGAAGGTCACGATATGAACGTGGAGAATTCTTATATATCATACAGTGATGAGGACAGTTCATTGGTTTAAGGAAATATTCCTCACCTTCTTCCGGAGTATGAATTGGTTGGAAAGCATCCTTACCATATTTAGCATAGTGTCCTGAAGTTACATAAAGAAGTTTGTTACCTATTGGAGGACACATTACTTCCTGATAATCGTATCTTGCCTGAATACGACGCAAGAAGTCCTGAAGACGGATTCGCAAAGCTGTTCCTTTTGGCAACCACATTGGCAGACCTTTACCTACAGTATCAGAGAACATGAACAGATCCATTTCTTTTCCGATTTTACGGTGGTCACGTTTCTTAGCCTCTTCCAACAATGCAAGATATTCATCAAGCATTTTCTTTTTTGGGAAAGAAATACCATAAATTCTTGTCATCTGCTTACGGTCTTCCTGACCTCTCCAGTAAGCACCCGCAACTGACAAAAGTTTCACAGCCTTGATAGGAGCTGTTGATGTCAAGTGAGGTCCACGGCACAAGTCTGTAAATGCACCCTGAGTATAAGTTGTGATATGTCCGTCTTCCAATTCAGAGATAAGTTCACACTTATAAGTTTCTCCTCTCTCACCGAACATTTTTAAAGCATCTTCCTTAGATATATTTTCACGAACCAACGCTTCTTTTTTAGCAGCCAGTTCTATCATCTTCTTTTCGATATTAGGCAGATCACCTTCTTTAATAACAGCCTCACCCGGATCAACATCATAATAGAAACCGTTTTCTATAGCCGGACCGATGCCAAATTGAATTCCGGGATAAAGTTCTTGAAGAGCCTCAGCAAGCAAGTGGGCACTTGTATGCCAAAAAGCATGTTTACCCTGTTCATCATCCCATTTATAAAGCACGAATTCCGCATCCTCATTTATCGGACGACTTAAATCAATAGTCTCACCATTAACACTGCACGCCAACACATCCTGTGCCAAACGAGAGCTAATGCTTTCTGCAATCTGCAGACCGGTTACACCTTCGTTATATTCACGAACCGAACCATCCGGGAAATTTATCTTAATCATGATTTTATATTTTAATCTTATTTCACTTCAATTTTATCCGCAAAAATAGTAAAAGTTTCTTTAATAGGTTTCTTTTTGATATAAAATGTTATTCCTGTTTTGCCGTAAAGCGTTTTATAATATTGTATGCCGAGAAAAGTCCCAACTCACCGGCCTTACTCAAATCTTGTATTCCTAACCGGTTATTTCCAAGGAATACATGAGTAAGTCCTCTGTTAAAATAAGCATCAGCCATATTAGGATCTATTTCCAGCACCTTATTATAATCTGCTATCGCACCTCTATAATCCTTCATTATTGTCAGGATATTAGCTCTGTTATAATATGCATACACAAAATCAGGAGCCAAATCTATCACCTTATCCAAATCCTCACGTATCTTGGCATAATCCAACGTCCTTACCTGCGCTGTTTTATCATCAGATACCACTATTTCGAAACTCTTTTCACGCTTTTTATATTCAAGCTCCTTGTAATGAATCAAAGCACGGCTGAAATATGCCGGAAAGAAAGTTGAGTCTCTCTCAACACACTCATTCAAGTCATTCAAAGCATTATCGAAGTCCTGTACCAAATAAAAATCCAAGGCGCGAGAATAATAATTCAATGCATTATCCGGATTATTCGCTATAGATGCCGACAACTGATCAATAGAGGTAAAATGTTGTTTCACCTGTTCCTCGCTCAATGGCATTTCATTATTGGTTATAATCAACCTTTCCGGGAAAAGATGCCTTTCATTCATTTGAGCAATTCTATTGTCAAAATTAATCTGTCTCCGGACTTCATCTTTTCGCTCATAATAAGTCAGAGCAAACATCGGTTGAGGTAATATATTTATATTCTTATCCTGAACCCTTCCTCGATAATTGGTCTTATACTTACTTTCCGTATCATCATTATCTGCAACAACTATCTTACGATAGTTATTCATATTCTTATCCGATTTCTTTCTGGTCTTATCATTAGATGCCGTATTATTTTTAGTACCAGTCTGTGCATCTATCTGAGCCTTTAACATTACCACTTCGTCAGCATCAGCCTTTTTCAAATCTCCCATTTTACGATATGCCTCTGCCCTACACTGATAACCCGGCATAAAATTCGGATATTCATCAAGAACCGCCGTAAAATCAGAAACAGCACCCTTATAATCACCAGTCTTGCTACGAAGCAATCCTCTATTAAATGCAGCCATAAGATTATCTGGCTCAACACTTAACACAAAATCAAAATCCTCTATGGCCCTATTGTCATCACCAACTTGTGATCTTAACAATCCACGGTTATAATGTCCTATCAGATTATTTTTGTCAATATCCAACGCTATATCATAATCAGCCATTGCTCCGCGCAGATTATTCTGATAATATCTCGCCAAAGCTCTGTTTATATAAATTCCGGAATTCTTAAACGACAGTCTGGCGGCCTCATCAAAATCAGACTCCGCTTCATAATACTTGCCTTTCTGCATAAACAACACAGCCCTTGATGCCCACGTATCAGGATTATACCTATCCATTTCGATAGCCTTGTCAGCATCAGTCATTGCCTGCAACGTATCTTTCATTTTCAAAGACACTTCAGTACGCATCAGGTAAGCGTCTGTATATTTAGGGGAGATAGAGATAAGCGTATCAAGTTCTGCTCTGGCTGTAGAATAATCCTTTTTCTGTATCCTGCACAATATCAGATTATGCCATAAAGCCTCATTTTCAGGTTCTATAGTCAAAGCCTTCTGATAATCAGATATAGCTCCGTCAAAATTATCCTGACGTATTCTTGAAATACCTCTTATCTGATATGTGTTTGCCACAAACGGATTTCGTTCAATAGATTCCGTACAATCGGCTTCAGCTCCCTGAAAGTCATCTAAATTTATTTTAGCCAGTCCTCTATAAAAAAAAGGCTCGGCCAAGTATGGCTTTGCATTTATAACCTGATTAAAATATTGTATGGACAAAACATAGTCCTCAAAATAGAGAGCATTTTTACCTATGGTCATAACCCTATCCGTATTAATTTGAGACAGGGCTACCATAGGCATAATTAAGCCTATATATAATATGTATAAAAGCTTTTTTATCATTTCACAGTTTTCACCTTGTAAGCACAACGAGCCTTACCCTCAACCATTTTGTTAAGTTTTCCTTTTATCATCTGTTTCCTGAGCGGAGACAAATGATCGATAAACATCGTACCGTCCAAATGATCAAACTCATGCTGCATAACCCTTGCCAAATATCCTTCTACCCATTCATCATGCGGATTTAAATTTTCATCAAGGTAAGTAACATGAATTTTGTCCGGACGTTTTACGCTTTCGTGTATTCCCGGCAAACTCAAACACCCTTCTTCCATAGAGACCAATTCTTCTCCTGTTTCAACTATATGTGCATTGATATAAGCCTTACGAAAATCCTTGAACTCTGGCATCTCATCAGACAATACATCCAGATTTATCACTACCACACGTATAGGCAATCCTATCTGTGGGGCAGCAAGTCCCACTCCGTCTGCACGGTCCATAGTTTCAAACATATTTTCTATCAGTTCTTTTAAATTCGGATAATCCGGGGTTATATCTTCAGCCTCCTTACGCAAAACAGGTTGGCCATATACATAAATCGGTAAAATCATCTTTATATTCTTATTCTTTTTATTAATATTTCTTTGATTCGAGATATGACTGCAGTATTATCGTAGCACTTATTTCATCCACCAATGCCTTGTTCTGTCTGTCTTTTTTCTTTAAACCACCAACCAACATAGCCTGATGCGCAAGTACGGAAGTAAACCTTTCATCAACAAGTTCTACAGGTGTCCCAGGAAGCAATTTTTTAAGTCTGTTCATAAAAGGAACTATATTTTTCATATTCTCCGAATCCTCATAGTTCATTTGTTTAGGATGCCCTATAATGATTCTTTCGACTTTTTCCTGAGCTACATACTTCATTATGAAATCCGCTAATTCATGCGTAGGCACAGTGGTAAGACCGCTTGCAATAATCTGCATCGGATCCGTAACAGCAAGCCCTGTACGCTTTCTTCCGTAATCTATAGCTAAGATTCTACTCATAAGTGGCAGCAAATTTACAAATTAATTTATTAACGCCTTGTATATAAGACTTAAAAAATCATAGCATTTGGTTAATACACCAACCCTACATTGTCTATCCAAAGAGTATTTCCGGGCGACCCGACAAATGCTCCTCCTATACTTGAAGTAAACTGTACAAGTATGTGTGTAGGCTTTTCATCCTTGTCTGCCCATCCGTCTTCCTTTATCATAACACTTTCGCCTTTACTGTTTCTGGCATGATAACCTCCTGTACCCAAAGACATAAGTTCAGGGACATACCTCCTATCATTTGTGATATCACCATACATAATCTCGTATGTTGCTCCATCTACCCAGTTAGAAGAAGATGTATATTTCACGGCTGCGGTTCCTACCCTTTTAGCTATTATATTACCTTCTGCGTCTTCAGTCCTTTTCTGAAGGAAGCAAACCATTATAGCCGCATCCTTCCCCTTGACAACCGACTTTTTGCTAAAACCTGTCAAGCGTATTCTATCAGACTGATCAGACATCTTAACTTTATAGTCATAGCGGATAGCCTTCGGTCTTGATGTAAACGGTATTCCACAATTCAGAGCTTTTTCTCCGTCTTTGGTACCGGTTATAGGTTCTTTTATATCACCAAGGAACATAGATCCTGAAGCCAATACCGTAATATTTACTAAACCCAAAACCTTTACACTTTCAATATGTGTTTCCAGTCGGGCACATTTACCATACCAGCGTTTTTCAGGATACACACTTGTATTGGTCTTGACTATACCTACCACCTTGGCCATTACATTAGAATTTCCCCATGGCGAGCCACCCTGATTCTTGTACGGATTATTACCATCAAGTTCCATATCCGGTCCCAATTCATACAGATGTTTTACATTACCTCCTATTATGCCCGATTCTTCTATTCTTCGGGTTACCCAGTGATCCATGTCACCGTATTTAAACAGCTCAAACTTTTCCTGAGCAGAAACCGATACAGCAAATAAAATGCCAATCAAGCAAACATAATACCTATTTTTCATAATGCGACAATACTAATTACAGATTGCAAAGGTACAAAAAAAAGCGACAGCACATACGCCATCGCTTATAATATGATAATTGGAATAATAAATCCGAGCTATCAACAATATCAATACACACGGTATAATAACCATGAGCCCTGGAAATCCTGACGATTTGGATATTTAGCCTTGAAAGCATCTCTTGCAGCCGCAGCCTCTTCCCTTGTATCAAAAGAAGCAACAATCACACGATACATATTTCTTTCCGCATTATATACCACTTTTGCATTATATCCCTGACCATCGAGTGTTGATTTCAATCCATCGGCATTAGCTTTAACTCCGAAACTACCGCATACCACGCTAAATGCTTTAAGCCCATCACCTGATACCAGCTCAACCTTTTCCTCGCGAACCGGTGCAGGAGCAACAGGAGCTGTTTCAACTACCGGAGCAGCCTCTACAACAGGAGCAGCTTCTACTACAGTTTCCTGCTTGTTTGCAGCTTCAGCCAACTCATTTTGTTTAGCTTTTTCGTATGCTTTTTTATAAGCACTTTCACTTGATTTGCAAGAAGAGAATGCCAGAACAAGGCATAATCCCATTCCTAAAACGAACAATTTTTTCATTTTGCCTTACATTTATTTGTTTAAATAATTTGCTAACTTAGTTTTTCATGGCAAAAGTAGTAATATAAACCTTTCTACGCTGTTAAAATCAGTTAATTATACATCAGACTGAATAAATAGTTATTTTTTTACGAACAAAAACAGACAAAATACAATCTTTTTTATTAGATTTGTAGAAAACAAAAAATAAACCTGTTTATGATGACGTTTATTAATATTTAGTATGCACATTTGCAATAAAATATAAAGACGTATCATACACAATGATAAAAAATAGTTATCATGAAAGCATTGAACATTGTAGCAGCATTCTTAGGCGGAGTAGCCTTAGGTGCAGCAGCCGGAATTCTATTCGCTCCGGAGAAAGGCGAAGAAACTCGTAGAAAAATAGCTGAAATCCTTCGTCAAAAGGGTATCAGACTAAACCGTGCTGAAATGGAAGACTTAGTTGACCAAATTGCAGCAGAAGTAAAAGATGCCGAATAAAAAGACATCAGACAGAAATATAAAGATTCTGTCAGTTTTAGATTTTGAGAAAATTCATTAGGGATTTTAAAAGGAAAAGCCGCTCACGCAAATGCGACTGACGGAACTTCCTTTTAAATTTCCCTTTTTTATTAATTACAAAGTAAAACAAATATGTTTGCCAACGATAAAAGCATTGACAACCTGGAAGCATTGTTCAAGGAAATAAAAAAATACATCGAACTTCAAGGACAATACATAAAACTTGACCTGGTGGAAAAACTCACCATTCTCATATCAACACTCATTCTTATTTGTGTTCTCATCGTATTGGGAATGACAGCCTTGTTTTATTTTTCATTCATGTTGGTTTATACTATAGACTCTTTTGTAAACAACATAATAGCAAGTTATGCCATAATCGGCGGATGTATATTATTGCTTGGTATAATCATATACATTCTCCGACAAAAAATAATCTTCCAACCAATGGTCAATTTTCTGGCAAGACTATTCCTTGAAGATAAAGATAAAGAAGATAATAACACTAAACAATAATATAATGAGCGATATAACAAAATACAGCATACAAATTATCTCTGAAAGAAAAAACAATAAAAAAACAGAGCTAAAAGCGTCAAAAGAAAGAATATACGAACTGACGCAAAACCTATTCTCCCCCCCTGAAACAAAAAACAAGATGGACCTGATGATGCACCATTTCAACACCGGAATGGCTGCATACGATGGAATCATGACAGGAGTAAAGATATACAGAAGAATAAAAGAAATCTTTTCAGGTAAAAAACATAAAAAGCTATCATAATTTATATCTAAAAGATAATTCATTCCAGTCATAGCATAAACTGTTATTTTTATTATGTTTGTGCTGAAATTAAAAACTTAACATTTACAAACTGAAAAACTTATGAAGAAAACTTGGATTATCATCACTATTATTGCCGTAATTGCAATCGCAGTTATTTACAGTATTTCATCTTACAACTCACTCGTATCGCAGGACGAATCTGTAAGCACAGCATGGAGTAACGTAGAGAACCAGTACCAACGCCGTGCAGACCTTATCCCAAATCTGGTAAATACGGTAAAGGGATATGCCGCACACGAAAAAGAGACTCTTGACGCTGTAGTATCTGCAAGATCAAAAGCGACACAAGCCACTATAAGTATTGATGACCTCACTCCTGAAAAACTTCAGGCATATCAACGTGCACAAGGTGAAATAGGTGCCGCACTTGGCAGACTGCTTGCTATAACAGAGAACTATCCGGACCTTAAAGCCAACGAAAATTTCCAGGCTTTGCAGGCTCAGCTTGAAGGAACAGAAAACAGAATCAGTGTGGAACGCAGAAAATTCAACGAAATAGCCAAGAGTTACAATACAACAATCCGCCGTTTCCCTAAAAATATCATAGCCGGACTTTTCGGATTCGAGAAACGTCCTTATTTCGAAGCAGCCGAAGGTTCTGAAAAGGCACCGGAAGTAAAATTCTGATACGACTATGAGAAGACTGCATTTCGTAGCAATACTGCTCGCATTGTGCTGTTGCATGACGGCTACCGCAAAAGAATATAAGGTAGAAGATGTCCCTATGGTACATCTTATGGATCGTACCAGATATGTCAGCAATCCTGACAATATTCTTTCTACCTCTACTGTTGCCGCCATAGACACTACACTGTTTTCACTGGAGCAGAAAACAGGAATACAGGTCCTTGTAGTTGCCGTAGAACAGATTGAAGGTGGCGACTGTTTTGATTTCGCATACCGCCTCGGTCAGGAAAACGGAGTCGGACAAAAAGAAAAAGACAATGGTCTGGTCATACTTCTCGTAACAGGCGAACGCTGCATCCAGTTTTCCACTGGATACGGACTTGAGGGCGTACTGCCAGATGCCGTCTGCAAGAAGATACAGGTAAGGTACATGAACAAGGCATTCTCGAAGGGTAACTGGGACGAAGGAATGCTTGCCGGAATAAAAGCCGTAAAAGGATACCTTGACGGAGAAAGCGGAACGCCGGACAAACCACGTTCTGGTTCAGGAGAAGATTCCGCGATTCTGTTCGTCATGCTTTTCGGAGTTATAGGATTTACTATGTTTTATCTTTGGCTTAATATCCGACGTCAAAAACGCTGCCCACAATGTCATAAGCAGACTATGAAAGTCATTTCCAGACGTACAATAGCCAAATACCCTACATATCATATCGAAGAAATAGTGTCATGCTGCTCAAACTGTGGCCACTACGTGCGCAAAGAACAGCGTGTGAACGATGAAAACAATCATCACCACGGCAGACGAAGCGGACCGTTCGGTGGAGGCATCTTCATGGGAGGAGGCTTTGGTCGAGGCGGCTTTGGAGGCGGTGGCTTCGGAGGTGGAAGTTTCGGTGGAGGCAGCTTCGGAGGCGGAGGTGCCGGAAGTAAATTCTAACTTAAGCATGGGCATCTCCTGATGCCGACCATCGTCAGCACTATTACCGACCATCGTCGGCAGCATTGCCCACTATGGTCAGCACCAAGATTTATACTTTCATTTCAGCTATAAATCGAAAAAATAACATAAAACATAAATTAAAAACCAAGATACAATGTACAACAACACGTTTGGAAATATATTCCGACTAACCAGCTTCGGCGAATCGCACGGGAAAGGCATAGGAGGAGTTATTGACGGCTTCCCTGCCGGAATACATATAGATATGGATTTCATACAAAAAGAACTGGACAGAAGAAAACCCGGACAGTCTGCAATAACAACTGCACGCAAAGAATCTGATCAGGTTGAATTTCTTTCTGGCATATACGATGGAGTATCTACAGGATGTCCTATAGGCTTCGTGGTGTGGAACACCAACCAGCATTCAAACGACTATGATAATATGAAAGATGTTTTCCGTCCGTCGCATGCTGATTTCACATATACTCAAAAGTACGGACTGCGCGACCATCGCGGAGGAGGACGCTCGTCGGCACGCGAAACCATCTCACGAGTTGTTGCCGGAGCACTGGCAAAAATAGCCTTGAAACAGTTGGGAGTTGAGATTACAGCTTACACATCGCAGGTGGGCGAACTGAAACTCGACAAGGATTATACTTCATACGATTTAAGCGAGATTGAAAAGAATCCTGTAAGATGTCCAGACCCTGTTATGGCACAGACAATGGCTGAACTCATTCTGAAGACAAAAGGTGAAGGCGATACCATAGGAGGAACTGTTGATTGCGTGATAAAAGGATGCCCGATAGGACTTGGACAACCGGCATTCGGGAAACTCCATGCGGCACTCGGCAACGCCATGCTCACTATTAATGCCGCAAAAGGATTCGAATACGGACAGGGATTCGGCAACATGAACATGAGAGGCAGCCAACAGAACGATATTTTCTATAATGACAACGGCAAGATAGCTTTCCGTACAAACCGTTCAGGAGGTATTCAGGGTGGTATAAGCAATGGTCAGGACATATATTTCAAAGTTGCTTTCAAACCTGTCGCAACAGTACTCATGGAACAACCTACTGTGGATAAAAACGGCAATGAAACAATTCTTAAAGCCAGAGGGCGTCATGATCCATGCGTACTTCCAAGGGCTGTACCTATAGTGGAAGCTATGACAGCCATGACCATACTCGATTATTATCTGTTAAATAAGACAACAACTCTATAACCATGGAAATAAAGAAATATATAGAAGAAAACGAACAACGTTTCATCGACGAACTTTTCAGTCTGATACGCATCCCAAGCATCAGTGCCCTGCCACAGCATAAGGAAGACATGCTGGCATGTGCCGAAAGATGGAGACAGCTCCTAATCGAAGCAGGTGCAGATGAAGCTATTATCATGCCTTCACAAGGTAACCCATTGGTATATGCCGAAAAGAGAGTCAGTCCTGATGCGCCTACCGTATTGATATATTCACATTACGACGTGATGCCTGCCGAACCGCTCGAACTCTGGAAAAGTAATCCGTTTGAACCTGAAATCAGAGACGGACATATTTGGGCAAGAGGTGCCGACGACGATAAAGGTCAGGCTATGATTCAGGCGAAGGCTTTCGAATATATGGTGCGCGAAGGCATCCTGAAGCACAACGTAAAATTCATATTCGAAGGTGAAGAGGAAATAGGATCACCAAGTCTTAATGCTTTCCTGAAAGAACACAAGGAATTGCTTAAGGCTGATGTTATCTTAGTATCGGATACAAGTATGCTCGGTAAAGACCTGCCGTCGCTCACTACAGGACTGCGCGGACTTGCATATTGGGAGATTGAAGTAACAGGTCCTAACCGCGATTTGCATTCCGGACACTTCGGCGGAGCAGTGGCAAATCCTATCAATGTACTGTGCGGCATGATAGACAAGATTACCGATGAAGACGGACGTATAACCATACCTCATTTCTACGACGATGTTGAAGACGTTCCGGCTGAAGAACGCGAGATGATTGCAAACATACCTTTCAATGAAGAGAAATACAAGAACGCCATCGGAGTTAAGGCACTTAAGGGAGAAAAAGGATATTCCACTCTTGAACGCAACAGCTGCCGCCCTTCGTTCGACGTATGCGGTATCTGGGGAGGATACACAGGCGAAGGCTCGAAGACAGTACTTCCATCGAAAGCATACGCAAAAGTTTCGTGCAGACTTGTACCACACCAGAACCACGAAAAGATTTCAAAACTGTTTGTTGACTATATCAACGAGATAGCTCCTGAATACGTACATGTGAAAGTAACCCCTATGCATGGTGGCGAAGGCTATGTATGTCCTATTTCACTTCCTGCATATAAGGCAGCCGAAAAGGGATTCGAAAAAGCATTCGGCAAAAAGCCGTTGGCTGTACGCCGTGGAGGAAGTATTCCTATCATAAGTGATTTCGAACAGATACTTGGCATTAAGACTGTACTGATGGGATTCGGGCTTGAAAGCAACGCTATCCATTCGCCTAACGAGAATTTCCCTCTCGATATTTTCCGCAAAGGTATAGAGGCTGTAGTTGAATTCCATAAGGAATACAGCAGTCAACTATAAATCAACACATAAAAAACGGTTTCATCATCATTTTCAGATACATGAAACCGTTTTTTCATTTATTCAGTTGTCTTATTCAGGCAAAGCCACAATTCCCAATTTCTTCTTTCCGTCCATCTTCACCGTCAATGACGATTCAAACCTAACCCAGCGCAGATATTTGGTTTCTTCTACAGCCGGCAGACTGTTCAGATAGTCCTGATTATATACACCATCATTCATAAAGGCATTGATAGTGAAATATCCCACTCCAAATGATGTAAGATTCTGGAAGAAGTGAGTTCCCTGACTTGGATCAACACGATAGTTAGTCAATCCGGCTTCAACTATTATTCTTGCGGCGGAAATATTAGGCCACTTAACCGGTATTCCCAACCATGTATCGCTACTACCCCATCTGCCCGGACCAACAAGCACATAATGTTTTCCTTCATCCAAAAATTTCTTGTTCAGCTTCTCTATATCGTATGCTATTAACTGATTGTTCGAAGCTGAATATCCGTCTGTCTTGACATAAATAACATCGCATATATCATCTATTACTCCATGACCGAGCGAATTCTCACTCTTCAATATTATCTTGTCTTCCGGAATCAGGCTAAGGTCTTCATCAAGGTCTGCTTTGATATCAACCATAGGACGTATCTGAAGAAGATAGAAAACTCCTGTTTTCTTGTTAGCATCAAAGTTTACTGCAAATTCTATCTCCACAGGACGACGCATTTCTCCCTGACCATACTTCTGTGCCAATTGTAACAGACGCGGCAATGGAAAGACATCATGTTGAAGAATATTTGCGAATGTGATGACCTTTCTTCCGCCCGGATAAATACCATCGCGTATCACCATGTCGTATGGATCGTATGTTGACGCAATATAATTCAGTGAGCCATCGGCCTCAGCATCTTTTATATGTAGTTTCAATAGATTAAAACCATCGTCGAGCGAGAAGTTTTGTCCTGTATTCTTTAAGTCGAGAGCATAAAAACGTGTCTGCGTCTCACGCAGTGCAATCTCCATCTCACTCGTCTGCAAAACCTGATCAGGATGATATGGACATATTCTCAATGTAAGTCCGCCGTCAACTATATATTTACCTAATCCCAAAGCCAGGCTCACAGTACCTTCTTCGGCAAGTTCATCATTTATAGGATAATAATTGATGGAACGTGCCACACCTGATATGGCCGGGTAATATCTGTCTCCATACTGTGTGCCAACAACTTCCTGAAGTATAACAGACATCTTTTCCTGATCTATTACATTACTCGTAGCCTGCATATAGGCCTTGCTGTCCTTATAGAAGACTGACGCATAAACACCTTTTATGGCATCGCTCAACATACGTAGCATCTCGTACTTATCCTCCATATATGGTATCATATATGTGGAATATATACCGGCAAAAGGCTGGTAATGTGAGTCTTCAAGAAGACTTGACGAACGTATTGCAATCGGCGACTTAACCACATCAAAGAATGCAAAGAAATCCTCGACCAGTCTGTCCGGCAGTTTGGCACGAAGGAAAGCTCTCAGTATAGTCTCATCGTCGGCATCACTCAATGCAAGCTGATAAAGACGATTGCTGTCCATGAACTCATCGAATATATCTGTACATAAGACCACTGTTTTAGGAATAGCTACCGAGGCATTTTCAAAATCATCGAAATCAGGATGACGCTTTATCATATTGTCAATAAAAGCCAGTCCACGGCCTTTTCCTCCTAATGAGCCTTCACCGATACGGGCAAAATTAGAATAACGGTCGAAACGTTCGCGTTTGAACTCTGCCACTACACCCTGATTTTTCATTTTTCTATAGCGCACTATAGCTTCGAAAATGATCTGTCTGTGTGCATCAAGGTCTTGCAGTGACTCCCATGTAACCTGTTTAAGAAACTCTGCCACAGGAAAAATCGCACGTGAATAAAGCCAGCGCGACACATGGTTACGACTTATATGATAATGAAAAGACTCTGCAGGTATGGAAAAAACAATATTCTGCAGTTCTTTAAGGTTATGAACCCTTGCCACTTCCTCCTTGGTCTTTGGATTGATAAAGACGAAATCACCAAAACCGAAGTTCTCGGAAACCGCCTCACGAAGATCAATATTCATCTTCTTTGAGTTCTTATCAATAAAAACAGCTTTGCATTCGTCCGCATACTTGCGGTTATCTTCCTCGGACGACTGAAGTATAAGCGGAACAAACGGATCTCTATTGCGCACTTCCTTGAGAAGTTTTACTCCGGCAAGAGGGTCTATCACACCGTCATGAGGGAATCTCGCATCGGATATTATACCCAATACGTTATTGCTGAATGTTTCATAAAGCTTCATTGCTTCTTCGTATGAGCGTGCTAATACGATTTTGGGGCGTCCGCGCATACGCAAAGTACGCTGGTGTTCGTTCAAAGCCTCGGTAGCGAACTCCTGACTTTGCTTTAAAACAAACTTGTACAGATTGGGAAGAACTGAAGAATAAAAACGTATAGAGTCCTCTACAAGCATTATCATCTGTACACCAACTTCCTTTATATCGTGTTCCAGATTCATCTTGTCCTCTATAAGCTTAATGATTGATACTAAAAGGTCTGTATTTCCAAGCCAGCAGAAAACGTATTCGAACACACTAAGGTCCTCATGTTCCATTCTTTCTCTGATACCATGCGAAAACGGAGTAAGAACAACGATAGGTATATGCGGATATTTGGCTTTTATGTCGCGGGCTATGTCGAAAGTGTCGCTGCTGTCCGTACCCGGCATACATATAACCAGATCGAACATAGTGTTCCCCAACTGTTTCCATGTTTCTTCCGGAGTGGAAACCTGAGTGAAGCGTGGCGGATACCGCAAACTTAGATTCATATATTCGATGAATATCTTTTCATCTATACGTCCGTCATCCTCAAGCATGAAAGCATCGTACGGGTTTGCCACAAGCAAAACGTTGAAGATTCGTTTTGTCATCAGATTGGCAAACTGTGTATCCTTGAAATAAAGCTGATTTAACTTTAACTTACTGAGCATAGATTTTACGATTTATATTCTTAGTAACAAAAATCGGCATTTCAATTGACTTATGCAATAAATATATGTCAAAAAAGAGAATTAACATTATGGATGAAACTCCAGTTCAAGCAAAACAGGCAAATGGTCACTATATCCTCCTTTATATCTCATACCATTATACATACGAAAAGGTGTGGTACCACCATACTTGTCGTCTTCTTCGAGAAGAAAAGGAAAGTCTATGATACATGCTTTCGAATAACCGGTACGAATATTACCGTTTCCAAGCAAATTTCCGTTCACTATCATCTGGTCAAGTATTCCCCACTGACCTCTATAACGATATGTACCTCCTTCCTTTCCATCCATAAGATTATATAACGCTTTTTTTTCGACAGTATCTCCTGGCTTTGAGGCATTAATTACTTCAGAAACAGACTTACTATCCGGATAGTCATTAAAATCGCCCATTATTATAACATTGGGATTTGAGCGAACATTCATCACACTGTCTGCCGCTGATTTCAAAATTTTCGCAGCCATGAGTCTGAACTTTTCAGACTTCCTCCAGCCTCCCGAACGTGATGGGAAATGTGCAAGGAAAACGTCAAGAGTGTCACCTGTGACAATATTCCCAGATACATGAAGAATGTCGCGTGTAGGTCGTCCGCCAATACTTTCAGTCGGAACTGGAATTATTTTTTTACTTATCAATTTGAAAGAATAAGGTTGGTAAAGTAATGCTACATCTATACCTCTTTCGTCAGGTGAATCTGTCATAACATATTCATATCCTGCTTCTTTCAGCTGTGAATATTTTACAAGTGTTTTTGCGCAGAAATCGTTTTCAATTTCACAAAGTCCTACAATGTCGGGAACATTTTCATGCGAGACAGAAAGTATGACACGGGCAATATTCTCTACCTTCTTCCTGAATTTACCATAATTCCATCCACGCGGGCTGTCAGGCATAAACTCAAAATCATCTTTAAGAGAATCGTGACGACAATCGAAAAAGTTTTCCACATTATACTCCATCACAAGAAAAGACTGTTGGGCAGTAAGGTCCAATAATATGAACCCTGCTACCCAACACATCAATATTCTTATTAGGACCATAATCAAGCCTTAACAGGTATATTTTTCAGAACATCAAGCAAATGTCTCCAGAACTTGTCCACTGTAGGTATTAACATTCTTTCATCAGGAGAATGCACGCCACGCAATGTAGGACCGAATGAAACCATGTCAAGAGAAGGATATTTCTCAAGGAACAGACCACATTCCAACCCTGCATGAATAGCTTTTACCTTAGGTTCTACTCCGAACAGAGACTTATAACTGTCAACAGCCACTTTAAGAATTTCTGACGAAGGATTTGGCTTCCACCCCGGATATCCATCTCCTGTAGTGACTGTAGCTCCTCCAAGTTCAAAAGCCGAACGTACTGTCTGCGACATATCCATACGTGAAGAAAGAATAGAGCTGCGCTGACTTGTCACTACCACAATCTGTCCGTCGCGCATCTTGATAGAAGCAAGGTTAGACGATGTTTCCACCAATCCTTCCATATCCTGACTCATGGCAAACACACCGTTATGCACTGCATGTATAGAGTTTAGGAATTTAGTCATTGCAGTCTTTTCGATTACTTCCAAAAAAGCAGTTTCCGATTCCAGATCCATTCTGATGTTCGGTTCAGTAACAGAAAATTCATTTTCCACATCAGCAAGGAATATATTCAAATCCACTCTTACCGATTCCTTGTCCTTCATAGGAACTGCACATACGGCATGAGCCTCGCGAGGAATTGCGTTATGAAGGTTTCCGCCATCTATTTCAGCAATATACAAATCATATTTCTGAGAGAGAAGCATCAAATAACGGTTCAATACTTTGTTGGCATTGGCACGTTTCTTATTGATATCGTCTCCTGAATGACCTCCTGTAAGACCTTTCACAGTAACACGGAAGAAAAAATAACCTTCAGGTGATTTCACCATCGGACATGGAAACTGTGCTGTTGTTCCGGCACCTCCGGCACATCCGATAAACAGTTCGCCTTCGTCTTCCGAATCAAGATTAAGAAGAATATCCCCATTCATAAAACCTTCTTTCAATGCAAATGCCCCTGTAAGACCAGTTTCTTCATCTACTGTAAACAGACATTCTACTGGCCCATGCTGCAAATCTTCTGACGCAAGTACTGCTAACTGAGTAGCTACACCGATACCATTATCTGCACCAAGAGTAGTACCTTTCGCTTTCAGCCATTCACCGTCTATGTATGTCTGAATAGGATCTTTCTCAAAGTCATGTACTGTATCATTGTTCTTCTCACAAACCATATCTATATGCGACTGCAGAATAACAGTCTTTCTGTTTTCCATTCCAGAAGTAGCATTTTTCTTTATCAGAACATTGCCGGCTTCATCCACTTTATATTCAAGCCCCTTACTTTCAGCAAAAGCAATAAGATAAGCACGGATTTTCTCTTCCTTTTTCGAAGGACGAGGTACCTTGCAAATTTCGTCAAAATAATGAAAAACAATCTTAGGAGTCAAGTCTTTTACTTCCATAATTATCAGTGTTAAGTATTTGTAATTATTTACTATGCAAAAATAAGTTAAATAAGACGATTTACACTTATATCTTTACTTTTTTAAAAGTATTGTGAAGTTTTAATCGTAACAAAAATATATATTTGCAGCACAAAAATAGTGAAAGGTAAGCGGAGAGGCAAATGAAAAACGCAGTTTTTCAAATTTTGACTATCCCGAACCGCATCCTATTTTATTTAAAAATAGTGAAAGGTAAGCGGAGAGGCAAATGAAAAACACAGTTTTTCAATTTATACTATCCCGAGCCGCATCCTGTTTAATCAAAAAATAACAGAAATGCTCAAAACAATAATTGCTACTGTATTAATAATTGCTATTTGCATAGCGTTATTATGCGTAAAAATACTGTTTAAGAAGAATGGACGCTTCCCTAACACACATGTTAGTGGCAGTAAGGCAATGCGCGAAAGGGGAATAGGATGTGTTCAGTCACAAGACAGAGAACAGAGAAAAACCAATCCTAATGCCATTTCGGAAAGACAGAAAGAAGAATAATAATTAACTTAAATGATATAGAAAATTTATGAGAAAGACTAAGTACATCCTTAAAGGATTTTTAGCTGTGATTATGGCTGTAATGTTTGTACAGTGTGCAGGAAACAATGGTGAATCAACACAAACTGCAGCACCTGTTGCAGCTACCGGTACAACAAACATGAAAATTGCATACGTAGAAATAGATTCGCTCCTTACAAAATACCGTTTCTGGAACGATCTGAACGAACTTATGATAAAAAAGGAAGAGAACATCCGTACTACTCTTAACGAAAAGGCCAAAGCTCTTGATGCCGCAATGAAAGAATTCCAGCGTAAATATGAAAACAACGGTTTCGTAAGCGCAGAAAGTGCCCAGCAGCAACAGAACCGCATCATCAAACAGCAACAGGATCTTCAGGCTTTGCAGGAAAAACTTAGCAAGGACCTTGCTGATGAGAACCAGAAGAACAGCCTTCAGTTGAGAGACTCTATCAACTCATTCCTTAAAATTTACAATAAAGATAAAGGTTACAGCCTGATTATTAGCAATACAGGTTTCGACAACCTTCTTTATGCAGATCCAGCATTTAATATCACACAGGAGATTGTTGACGGACTTAATGCACGCTATTCAGGAATGAACAAATAACTTATCATTCAGAATATGTCTTGTAAATCCTGAATGGAAACAAATTAAACATTAATTATAAATAAAAGGTGGATTTTTTCCACCTTTTTTTATTTTTATACCGAACAAAAAATGTATTAGTTTTGTTATATAATCAAATCACGACAACATAAGACGATAGACATTATGGAAACTTTTTACGAATTAATATCTTCATCAGACGTACCTGTTATTGTAGATTTCTTTGCAGAATGGTGCGGCCCTTGCAAAACAATGTCTCCAATTTTAAAACAAGTAAAAGACATGCAAGGCGATAAAGTACGTATAGTAAAAGTTGATGTTGACAAGAATAATGCACTTGCAATGCAATACAGCATACAGTCTGTTCCTACACTGATGATTTTCAAAAACGGAAAACAATTGTGGAGACAAAGCGGAGTAATAAACGCCGGCGAATTAAATAAAATCGTAGAAATGTTCAAATAAATAAATTAAACACTCATTTTTCATCATTTATTGCTAAAACAAGGCTTAAAGTTTTACTCATAAACTTTAAGCCCTCTGTTTTTTATCTCATTCCTTTATATTTTTAATATACATGTCAGCACGGGCTAAAACATCGCGAACAAAATTATAAGTTTCCGTGCCTCTGAAATATCCGCTTTTACAAACAGGATCTTTATAATATTCTTCTCTATTTTTCAGTAACATATATACGGCAACATTACCATTCCATACATACTTATCCTTTCCATATTTATCTGCTAAAGCCATTGCGTCAAACACATGACCTATACCTGCATTGTACGAAGCAAGCACAAACATTATACGTTCCTTTTTATCCTCTATTTTTGAAAAAATCTTCTGCAAATCGGCTATATATCTTACACCACCTTTAATACTCTGTTCCGGATCACTTTCCATTCCAGCCGGAACACCAAAAGCCCTCGCTGTGGAAGGCATCAGCTGCATCAATCCTCTCGCGCCAGCCCATGAAACAGCCGAAGGATTGAAATTAGACTCTGTATATACAAGTGCAGCAAGCAATCTCCAGTCCCAATTTATCTGTGAAGCATATTTTCTGAACAAATCGTCATAATATGATATTCTGCCATCCTTCAAGGAAAGTATAGAACCTTGAGGTGTATGTTTGTTTAACTCAAAATATCTTCTGGCACTGGCTTCGAACTCTGCCGAATTTATATTCTCCCTATGCCATTTATCTGCAGCCTCAGCCAACTTAGGAGAGGTTTTTCTTACTGCCCAAGCAGAACGCTGGTCAAAACTTATTTCCAGACTTATATTAATATTTGGATTGTAGGTCTTATTTATTTTGGCCAGCTCATTATTTGTCACAGTATAATCTATTTTACCCTTGGCAACCATTTCAATAAGATCTTCATTAGTTATACTGTCCTGAGAGACTTCCTTTATTATTATGCCACCACCTAATTCATTGTTAAGATTATCAAGCCTTTCCTCGTACTTACCTGGCATAACATATACTTCTTTCCCAACTAACTGAGTCACATCCCTTAAAAGCTCCTTACCGTTTCTTTGAACAAGTACCTGATGTGAAATATTTTCTTTTCCGCAATATATCAATTCCTTTTTCCTGTCATTTGTTATGGCAAGATTATATGCTATTAAATCACCTTCTCCATTAAGTAAAGCATTTACAAGCTCCACTTCTGAATTAAGAACTTTGACCTTAAGTTCTACACCAAGTGATTTGGCAAACCCCTGTGCAAGTTCATATTGAAATCCCATAGGTACCTCCCTGTAATTAAAATATGAAGCGTAACTGTTTATCGTCAATACAATCAGTTCGCCATCTTCTATAATCTGTTCCAGATCATCATGGATAATTTCTACTTCTTCATCCCTGTTAATAATAAATGGGATTGTTATGAAAGCTATAACAAGCAATACCATAAATGGGACTAATACTCTACGTTTCTTCATCGTATCACATTTTAATAATTAATTTAAGAAAATAGGCTACGGCCAGGCACAGGCAAATTGAAAACTTTATTTTTTATTTGTCTCTGCGCTAACCTTTTAATATCTTTGCTGCATACAAAAATACTATAATAAATAAAATATACAAACTATGGTCAAACATATTGTAATGTTCAAACTGAAAGACAGCCTATCTCAAAAGGAAAAAAACGAGATAATGAACAATTTCAAATCGGCAATAGAATCGTTGCCTGAAAAAATCAAATTCATAAAGGAAATACATGTAGGACTCAACATAAATCCTTCTGAAAAATGGGATATATGCCTGAACAGTACTTTTGACTCTTTGGACGAAGTAAAAGCCTATTCTGTACACCCGGCCCATGTAGCAGCTGCCGGAATAATAAAAGAAGCAAAAGAAGACAGGGCATGTGTGGATTTTGAAATATAATTGTTACGGCTTATGAAAAAGATTATCAACCCATGGAAAGGCATGGACGGTTATTATTGCTTCGGATGTGCACCAAACAACGAAGCCGGAGTAAAGATGGAATTCTACGAGGATGGTGACGATATAGTCAGTATATGGCATCCAGAAGCAAAATATCAGGGATGGGTAAACACGCTGCACGGCGGAATACAGGCTACACTCCTTGACGAAATTTGTGCCTGGGTAATAGCCAGAAAACTTCAAACCACAGGTGTGACATCTAAAATGGAAACCAGATACATGAAATCCATCATGACTACTGATGACTACGTGGTACTGCGTGCCCATATCAGAGAACAGAAGCGCAACATAATACTTGTTGACGCATCAATCTATAACATGAACGGAGAAGAGTGTACAAGAGCCACATGCACATATTTCACTTTTCCAAAAGAAAAAGCACAGAAAGACATGTTTTTCTATGGATGTGACACTGAAGACGAAGATGTCAATCCGCTAATTTGAAAGAAAAATCAAACTTTTTGCATTAAAAATTTGGAATTCTAAATCTTTAACTATACTTTTGTCGCAAACAATAAGAAAAAGTTATGATTTTTACAACTGCTCTACATCACCATCATCATTCCCTGACGAAATAATCGGTAGGCTGATGGCTCATGCAGTTCATTATAAAAAAATTTATTCAAGGCTTGCCGTAAAACCAACGGTAAGCCTTTTTTATTAACTGATTATAAACTTTTAAAACCGAAAAATATGCTAAGAATTGCCGTACAATCTAAAGGTCGCTTGTTCGAAGACACAATGGCCCTACTTGCAGAAGCAGACATTAAACTGTCAACATCAAAACGCACATTGCTTACACAGTCAACAAACTTCCCTGTAGAAATTCTGTTTCTGCGCGATGACGACATACCGCAATGCGTGGCAAACGGAGTTGCCGATATGGGTATTGTAGGTGAAAACGAATTTTTGGAAAGAGAAGAAGATGCCGACATTATCCAAAGATTAGGATTCAGCAAATGCCGCCTGTCACTTGCATTGCACAAGGAAATAGAATATAATGGTCTGGAATGGTTCAACGGGAAGAAAATAGCGACCTCATATCCGGTAATTCTAAAAAGATTCCTCGATAAAAACAATATTAAGGCTGACATACATGTAATAACAGGTTCTGTAGAGATAGCTCCGGGAATAGGCTTGGCTGATGCCATATTCGACATAGTAAGCTCCGGTTCTACACTTATCAGCAACAATCTGAAGGAAGTTGAGGTGGTAATGAAAAGCGAAGCCTTACTGATTGGCAACAAAGACATGAGCGACGAGAAAAAAGAAATCCTCAAAGAGCTTTTGTTCAGACTGGATGCAGTAAAAGCCGCCGAAGACAAGAAATATGTACTGATGAATGTTCCTACCGACAAGGTGAAGGACATTATTGAAGTCCTTCCGGGAATAAAAAGTCCTACAGTCATGCCACTTGCCACCGAAGGATGGAGTAGCGTTCACACCGTTCTCGACCAGAAATGTTTCTGGGAGATAATAGGAAAACTGAAAGCTATCGGCGCACAGGGAATATTGGTTCTTCCTATCGAAAAGATGATTCTTTGAGAATAAAAAAGATCAAGAGTTGTTAGTTTTTAGTTGTCAGAGAGCCATGCAGATGTAACCAACAACCAAAAACTAATAACCAACAACTAACAACTAAAACAATGAACATAATAAAATATCCTGCACGGTCAGAATGGAAAAGCCTTCTGAGCCGCCCCACATTAAACACGGCAACACTTCGCGACACAGTGCTCAAGGTGCTTGGCGACATACGCGAAAAAGGTGACAAAGCCGTTATTGAATACGAAGAGAAATTCGACAAAGTAAAACTGTCGTCACTCGAGGTTACTGAAGAGGAATTTGCCGAAGCAGAAAAAGCTACGGACAACACACTAAAGGAAGCTATATGCAAGGCTTTGGGGAATATCCGTAAATTTCATGAATCACAGAAATTCGAGGGACAGAAAGTAACTACCTCTACAGGAGTTACCTGCTGGCAGAAAGCTGTAGCCATTGAGAAAGTAGGTCTTTACATTCCAGGTGGAACAGCACCTCTTTTCTCTACAGTACTGATGCTTGCTGCTCCTGCAAAAATCGCAGGCTGCAAAGAAATTGTACTTTGCTCTCCCCCCAACCGTGAAGGTAAAATAAACCCAGCCATACTTTATGCGGCCAAGGCTGCCGGAGTAAGCAGAATATTCAAAGCCGGTGGTGTACAGGCTATCGGAGCAATGGCATACGGCACAGAAAGTATTCCTAAAGTTTACAAGATTTTCGGTCCAGGAAACCAATACGTCATGGCAGCCAAGCAGGAAGTATCACTCCACGATGTAGCCATAGACATGCCTGCCGGACCTTCCGAAGTAGCTGTTATGGCAGACGAAACAGCCAATCCGGCATACGTTGCGTCTGACTTGCTTTCACAGGCAGAACATGGTGTGGACAGTCAGTCAATACTTATTACTACATCCGAACAACTTATCTACGCTGTGCAGGAAGAAGTTGAAAAGCAATTGGCAGTATTACCAAGAAAAGAAATAACAGAAAAATCACTGTCACACAGCAAACTGATTTTGGTAAACACCATTGACGAGGCTATCGAAATGTCTAACGAGTATGCGCCTGAACACCTGATTATCGAGACTAAAGACTACATGCAGGTAGCCGAAAGAATAATCAATGCCGGCTCTGTGTTCCTCGGTCCTTACACTCCAGAGAGTGCAGGCGATTATGCTTCAGGAACGAACCACACACTCCCTACAAACGGATATGCCAAAGCATACAGCGGAGTTAATTTAGACAGTTTCATGCGTAAGATTACATTCCAGGAAATCACACGCGAAGGCATAATGAACATCGGACCTACTATAGAAACAATGGCGGCTAATGAATATCTTGACGCTCACAAGAATGCCGTAACAATAAGACTTAAATAACGGACAAAACGATGAAAGAATTAAAAGAACTTATACGCCCAAATATATGGTCGCTAAAGCCATATTCATCAGCCAGAGACGAATATAAAGGTGCTACAGCATCTGTATTTCTCGATGCCAACGAGAATCCGTATAATACACCAAACAACCGTTACCCTGATCCATTACAGACAGAGCTGAAAACTTTGGTTTCAAGGGTAAAAAACATAGACAAGGACAGAATTTTTTTAGGAAACGGAAGCGACGAGGCCATAGACATCCTCTATCGTACGTTCTGTGTTCCGAGAGTCGATAATGCCGTAGCCATAGACCCTACATACGGGATGTATGAAGTATGTGCGGATATCAACGACGTGGAATACAGAAAAGTTTTATTGGACGAGAATTTCCAGTTCAAGGCTTCGGAGCTCCTGTCAAAGACAGACAACAACAGTAAACTTATTTTTCTGTGCTCGCCAAACAACCCGACAGGTAACAATCTATGTCATGAGGAAATTGAAACCGTATTGAATAATTTTCAGGGAATAGTAATAATAGACGAGGCATATATAGACTTTTCCACTGAAAAATCTTTCACAACAATGCTTGACAAGTATCCTAATATGGTGGTACTCCAGACATTCTCAAAAGCATGGGGATGCGCCGGAATAAGATTAGGTATGGCATTCGCTTCGGAAGAAATCATTTCTGTATTCAATAAGGTGAAATATCCATATAATGTAAATCACCTCACGCAAACTGAAGCAATAAACATGATAGGCAAAGAATATCAGATAAAGGAATGGGTTAAAACATTGCTAACAGAACGCAGCAGACTTATTGACAAGTTCAGCAAATTAGCATGTTGCGAACACATCTACCCTACCGACGCCAACTTTTTCCTTGCCAAAGTTACCGA
The DNA here is from genome assembly GCA_944320605.1 of uncultured Phocaeicola sp. Taxonomy (GTDB): domain Bacteria; phylum Bacteroidota; class Bacteroidia; order Bacteroidales; family Bacteroidaceae; genus Phocaeicola. Next base: position 71,310 of record CALUIE010000003.1, read on the forward strand.
TGCAAAAAAGATATATGATTATCTGGTGAACAAGGGTATAATAGTAAGGAACCGTACAAATGTCACTTTGTGCCACAACTGCCTGAGGGTTACAATAGGAGCACGCCCGGAAAACGATGCGCTTATAGAAGCACTTAAAGTTTACAAACAAACAGAATCCTGAAAAATGAAAAAAATATTATTCATCGACCGAGACGGAACTTTGGTAATAGAACCTCCAATAGATTATCAGCTTGATTCGTTTGATAAACTGGAATTCTATCCCAAAGTATTCCGTAACCTCAGTTTCATACGTGAACGCTTGGACTACGAATTCGTAATGGTAACGAATCAGGATGGATTAGGGACAGACTCATTTCCGGAAAACACTTTCTGGCCTGTTCATAATCTGGTAATGAAGACTTTGGAGAACGAAGGAATCACATTCGACAACGTTTGCATAGACAGAAGTTTTCCGGAAGACAACGCACCAACCAGAAAGCCACGTACAGGAATGCTTACACAATACATCAATAATCCTGAATACGATTTGGCCGGAAGTTATGTTATCGGCGACCGTGCAACAGATGTGGAACTTGCCAGAAATTTAGGATGCAAAGCTATTCTCCTGCAAGATAACAAAGAACTTCTGAAAGAAAAATCACTGGAAGAATATTGTGTGCTTGCAACAAAAGACTGGGATAAAATAGCTGAATTTCTGTTTGCAGGAGAAAGAAAAGCGGAAATAAGACGAACAACAAAAGAAACAGATATCTTCATAAGCCTGAACCTTGACGGAAACGGTTCATGCGACATAAACACAGGATTGGGATTTTTCGACCACATGCTGGAGCAAATAGGCAAGCATGGAGGACTTGACCTTACTATAAAAGTAAAAGGAGACCTACAGGTGGACGAACACCACACAATAGAAGACACTGCCATAGCTCTTGGAGAATGTATCTATAAAGCTCTCGGCAACAAACGAGGAATAGAACGTTACGGATATTGCCTGCCTATGGACGACTGTCTCTGTCAGGTGGCCCTCGATTTCGGAGGACGTGCCTGGCTTGTATGGGACGCCGACTTCAAACGTGAGAAGATAGGTGACATGCCAACAGAAATGTTTCTGCATTTTTTCAAGTCATTGAGTGATTCAGCACGGATGAACCTGAACATTAAAGCTGAAGGACAAAACGAGCACCACAAGATTGAAGGTATTTTCAAAGCTCTTGCAAGAAGTATCAAGATGGCAGTAAAACGTGATGTATATCACTTTGAAATCCCGTCAAGCAAAGGATGTATATAAATTTACAATATGATAAGAGGAGACACTAAAGTCTCCTCTTATTGTTAACAAAGTATTCAAAAAGGGCTATATAGTTAAACCATGTTATAAAGCATCGTTTTCATACGCCAAACGCTTGACAATTACAGAAAAAGCCATACCTTTGTAACGTGTTTTTCATAGTATTAGATTTTAAGGTTAACAAAGGTTGGAGTACAGCGGTACTCCTTTTTTTATGTCTATACGTTTCTTTTGTTTCCAATATGTAGTTTTATTTTATTTTTTTAGTATATTCGCAAATATAAATATATACCATCAATAAATGGATTAAGAATATCAAAAACCTAAAAATCATCTAATTATGAAAACAATGTTCCGCCTGTTAGCATTAGTCCTGTTATCATTATTTTTCACTGATTTACATGCCCAATTATATCGTGTGGAGAGTTTGGTGAACAATGTCATATTCACCAAAGACAAACAAGCCAACGTTATAGACCGTTCAAATGAAAAAGGATACAGAATCCCCAATGGAACTGAAATAAAAGTCCTTTCTCGTGTAGTAAAGGACACAGCAAGTGCAAGAGGGATACTCGCAAAAATAGAATACAAAGGCAAATACTACTATACCGAGGCAAGATGGCTCGTATTTTCCGAAAACAATAAGGAAGGTGTTCAAGACATATTCGCCAATGACAATTTCAGCCCTGCCGCACATGAATTTATGGGAATCAGCCTGACACAACTTGATCCGCACTCCAAATTCGGACGTTTCCTGTACAGTTATATTCCACCGACAATCTCAGCCGTTCTGTTATTGATAGCAATCATTCTGTTACTGCTCACTTCCAAATTACTTGTTCCGGGATTATTGTTCCTCATATCATCATGCATTCAGATATACTTGAGCGCAATGCTTGACTGGGATACTTTTTGGTGGTGTAACCCTGATTATCACGGACTATCCATGTCAATGCTTCACGTCATACCACTGGTATTATATCTTATAATGCAATTTGGATTCATTGTATTATTCTATATGTCAGGTGACGAAAATACAAAAATTTGGCCAGTCATTGCATGTTACCTGTTAATATGGCCGGCAAGTATGCTGTCAGTCGCCACAATTGGAAATATATGGGTAGGTGCTGCATTATGCTATCTCATACCTATATTAATAAACCTTATAACAGCCGGAATAAAGGGAGCTACAACTACAATATTCTTTTTCATAGCCATAAGCATAATATTCGGTACCCTTACATCAATATTCCAGATATCGCTATGGATACTTGGAGAAATGCTTATAGCTTGTCCAGGACTGGCATTCCTCATAAGTCTGATAGTTGGTCCTATACTTGAAAATCAGGCTGATAAAGGAAGAACATACGGATGGACATCTGCTGGAGATAGACATATTATGGACGACAAAGACAATACAGGTAATTTCAGATATTCGTAAAATAAATAATGCCGCACGAAAAAAAAATCGTGCGGCATTACTCATAAAAGACATACCGTGATATAACAAAAAAATCAGATTGAACACTCAACCTGACTTCTACTGAGCCTCTTGTCGGATTCGAACCAACGACCCCGAGATTACAAATCACGTGCTCTGGCCAACTGAGCTAAAGAGGCAAGGCGGAAATATATTCCAATATGTTTTTATTTTCGAGCCTCTTGTCGGATTCGAACCAACGACCCCGAGATTACAAATCACGTGCTCTGGCCAACTGAGCTAAA